>NZ_JBIUVJ010000107.1:0-9532 GCF_044742875.1 Pseudomonas sp. NPDC087817 | reverse complement strand
AGCTGTGCGACCTCGACGACTTCTATGACAGCGACGCCAAGCGTCTGATCGACCTCGACCAGCCGCGGCCGTTGCCAAGCTACGAAATGGTCCTGAAGGCGTCGCACACCTTCAACCTGCTGGATGCGCGCCGGGCGATCTCGGTGACTGCGCGTCAGCAATACATTCTGCGCGTGCGCACTCTGGCGCGTTCCGTTGCGCAAGCCTACCTGCTGGCCCGCGCCAAGCTGGGCTTCCCGATGGCGACCCCGGACCTGCGTGACGAAGTACTGGCCAAGCTGGAGGCTGCACAATGAGTGCGCAAGATTTTCTGGTTGAACTGGGCACCGAAGAACTGCCACCCAAAGCCCTGAACACTCTGGCTGAAGCGTTCCTCGCCGGTATCGACAAGGGCCTGCAAGCGGCTGGCCTGAGCTACGAGACTAAAACCGTCTACGCCGCACCGCGTCGTCTGGCTGTGCTGATCACTGCGCTGGCTACCCAGCAACCGGATCGCAGCATCAACCTCGACGGCCCGCCACGTCAGGCGGCGTTCGACGCTGACGGCAACCCGACTCAAGCTGCATTGGGTTTCGCCAAGAAGTGCGGCGTCGAGCTGAGCGAAATCGACCAGAGCGGTCCGAAACTGCGCTACAGCCAAAGCATCGCCGGCAAGCCGACCGCAAGTCTGCTGCCGACCATCGTCGAAGATTCGCTGAACGACCTGCCGATCCCGAAACGCATGCGTTGGGGTGCGCGCAAGGAAGAGTTCGTGCGTCCGACCCAGTGGCTGGTGATGTTGCTCGGTGACCAGGTCATCGATTGCACCATCCTCGCGCAGAAGGCTGGCCGTGATTCGCGCGGTCACCGCTTCCACCACCCGGAAAGCGTGCGCATCGGTTCGCCGTCGAGCTACCTGGCTGACCTGCGTGCCGCTTATGTACTGGCCGATGCCAACGAGCGTCGCGAGATCATCAGCAAGCGCACCGAAGAGCTGGCCACCCGTCAGGAAGGCACGGCAATCGTTCCGCCGGCGCTGCTCGACGAAGTGACCGCACTGGTCGAATGGCCGGTGCCGCTGGTGTGCTCGTTCGAGGAACGCTTCCTCGACGTGCCGCAAGAAGCGCTGATCACCACCATGCAGGACAACCAGAAGTACTTCTGCCTGCTGGATGCCGACGGCAAGTTGCTGCCACGTTTCATCACTGTGGCCAACATCGAAAGCAAAGATCCGCAGCAGATCATCGCCGGTAACGAGAAAGTGGTTCGCCCACGTCTGACCGACGCCGAGTTCTTCTTCAAGCAAGACAAGAAGCAGAAGCTCGAAGCCTTCAATGATCGCCTGCAGAACGTGGTGTTCCAGGAAAAACTCGGCAGCGTCTACGACAAGGCCGAACGCGTTTCCCGACTGGCTGCGTACATCGCCGCACGCATCGGCGGCAACGCCTCGTGGGCTGCCCGCGCAGGTTTGCTGTCGAAGTGCGACCTGGCCACCGAAATGGTTGGCGAGTTCCCGGAGATGCAAGGTGTTGCCGGTTACTACTACGCCCTCAATGACGGCGAGCCGGAAGACGTCGCGCTGGCACTGAACGAGCAGTACATGCCTCGTGGTGCCGGCGCCGAACTGCCAGCGACCCTGACCGGTGCAGCCGTCGCCATCGCCGACAAGCTCGACACCCTGGTCGGTATCTTCGGTATCGGCATGCTGCCAACCGGCAGCAAAGACCCGTATGCCCTGCGCCGTGCGGCACTCGGCGTGCTGCGCATCCTGATCGAGAAGAAACTCGATCTGGACCTGAACGACGCCGTGGCTTTCGCCGTGAATGCGTTCGGTGCCAAGGTCAAGGCGGCCGGTCTCAACGAAGCAGTACTGGAATTCATCTTCGACCGTCTGCGTGCGCGTTACGAAGATGAAGGCGTCGATGTCGCCACTTACCTGTCGGTTCGTGCCCTGAAACCAGGTTCGGCGCTGGACTTCGACCAGCGTGTGCAAGCGGTTCAGGCCTTCCGCAAACTGCCGGAAGCGGCAGCGCTGGCGGCGGTGAACAAGCGTGTTTCGAACCTGTTGAGCAAAGTTGAAGGCTCGGTGCCGACTGTGGTTGAAGCCAAATACTTCGACAACGCCAACGAGTTCTCGCTGTACTCGGCGATCCAGCAAGCGGATCAGGCTGTACAGCCTATGGCCGCCGCGCGTCAGTACAACGAATCGCTCGCACGCCTGGCGGCATTGCGTGAGCCGGTCGATGCGTTCTTCGACGCGGTGATGGTCAATGCCGAAGACGCCAAGGTTAGGGCCAACCGCTACGCGCTGCTGGCTCGTCTGCGTGGCCTGTTCCTCGGTGTTGCCGACATTTCGCTGCTGGGTTGAGGGATTGCTCTTGAAACTGCTGATTCTCGATCGGGACGGAGTGATCAATTACGACTCCGACGCTTACATCAAGTCAGTGTCGGAGTGGATTCCGTTGCCCGGCTCGATCGAGGCGATTGCGCAGTTGAGCAAGGCCGGCTGGACGGTGGCAGTGGCTACCAACCAGTCGGGCATTGCTCGCGGCTACTACGACCTCGCCACCCTCGATGCCATGCACGCGCGCCTGCGCGAGCTGGTGGCGGAGCAGGGCGGTGAAGTCGGGCTGATCGTTTACTGCCCGCATGGGCCGGATGAAGGTTGCGATTGCCGCAAACCGAAACCGGGCATGTTGAAAACCATCGCGGCGCATTACAACGTGACGCTTGAGAATGTCTGGTTCGTCGGCGACAGCCTTGGTGACCTGGAGGCCGCCAAAGCCGTCGATTCACAGCCAGTTTTGGTAAAGACCGGGAAAGGCGAAAAGACTCAGGGCAAAACCCTGCCGGTTGGCACTCTGATTTTTGACGATCTGGCGGCGATTGCCGCAGAACTTATCCACAACTAGAGTACTTCTGACATTCCTGACCAGGATTGATCGGGAGTGCGCTTGAACAGTCGGGCATTGCCCCGTAACGGTAAACGTCGCCATGTCGATACTGCGGGCCTTCAGAATTTTCCTTTTTTACCTGCTGCTGGGCACCACGTCCTTGCTGTGGTGCAGCCTGAGCTTTTTCATCGCGCCCTTTCTGCCGTTCAAGGCGCGATATCGTTTTATCAACGTGTACTGGTGCCGTTGCGCCTTGTGGTTGACCAAGGTGTTTCTGGGTATCCGTTACGAAATCAAAGGCGCGCAAAACGTGCCTGACCGGCCCTGCGTGATTCAGTCGAACCACCAGAGCACTTGGGAGACATTTTTTCTCTCCGCTTATTTCTCGCCGTTGAGCCAAGTGCTCAAGCGCGAATTGCTCTATGTGCCGTTCTTCGGCTGGGCCATGGCCATGCTGCGACCGATCGCGATTGACCGTGACAACCCGAAAGCTGCGCTGAAACAGGTCGCGGCCAAGGGTGACGAGCTGCTCAAGGACAACGTTTGGGTACTGATCTTCCCGGAGGGCACCCGCGTTCCTTTTGGCACGGTCGGCAAGTTCTCCCGTAGTGGCAGCGCGTTGGCGGTGAATGCGGCGCTTCCGGTACTGCCGATTGCACACAATGCCGGCAAGTTCTGGCCGAAAATCGGCTGGGGCAAGAAGTCCGGTGTGATCACTGTGGTCATCGGTGAACCAATGTATGCCGAAGGCACTGGGCCTCGCGCTATTGCCGAGCTGAATGATCGGGTGCAGGCCTGGAACGAGAAGACTCAGCGCGAAATGGGTTCGCTGCCGCCAGCCCCGCAGGCACCGGCCGCAAATGATCAGATCGCTGTCTGAGATTTTGTGGATAACCTGTGTACGGTTTTGTTGAAAAGGCTTGAATATTGAAATTAAGTGATTGATTTACTTATATATTTCTCAAGTTCATAAAAAACCGTAAAAGGTGCATAAGTTTTTTTCGGAAGTGAAAAAACCGGCTGATATAGCCGGTTTTTTTGTGCCTGCTTACTCGGCAATCAACGGCAGCTCAAGCACGAACGTTGTGCCTTGATCGACCACGCTGCGGCACTCGATCCGGCCGCCATGGTGATCGACCACAGCTTTGACCATCGACAGGCCCAAGCCGACGCCATCGATGCCTTGGGCTGAGGAAAACCGCCGGTATTGAATAAACAGATCGGGCAGCTCTTCGGCGGCAATGCCTTTACCCTGATCACTCAGTTCAACGCGCAACACGTTGCCATCGCAGCGGACCTGCAGGTGAATCGTGGTGTGAGGTCCGCTGTACTTGATCGCGTTTTCCAGCAGATTGAACAGCGCCCGGGTCAGCAGTCCTTGATCAGCCAGCACTAGACGCTCTTGAGAAGGATCATCCATGTCGTGCAGCAGTTCGATGCTTTTCTGTTGGGCAATCGGCAACGCCTGATCCAGCACATCGAGTACCAGCATCGCAAACAGGCTTGGCTGAAACTGGTAAGTCTCGGACTCCGCCCGCGCCAGCAATACGAAGCCATCGGTCAGCGACAGTGCGCGGCGCACCTGGCGTTCGATCTGTTCGAACAGCGGCGCATCCGCGCCAGCCTGATGGCGATGGACATCGAGCAACGCGAGGATGGCCGAATGGGGGGCGCGCAGATCATGGGAAAGAAAGCGCAGCAAAACGCTGCGTTGCTCTTCGGCCGCACGCTCGGCACTGAGGTCGGTCAGACTCAGCAACCAGCCGATGGGCGTATCGCCGTCCACCGGCAACAACGCCGCGCGCTCCAGGCGCAGGCTGCGTTCCTTGTGATCGCGGAACTCCAGCAGGGGCAGGGCGGATAACGACGGGCGGGCGGCAGTGGACAATTCGGGGTAGCCGAGTTGCGCCAACTGATCGAGCACATCGTCGCCCACCAGAGGGTTATCAAACAGGTTTCGCGCCTTGCGATTGCCTAACAGAATCTGCCCTTTGGGGTCGCTGATCAGCGTGGCGACCGGCAGGTATTCCAGACCGTCAGCGATAAAACGCCGCGTATCACGGGTGCGGCTCATCGCTTGTTCAAGCGCCATGATCTGTCCCTGCAGGCGATCAGCGCCCGTGAACTGCGCGCGACGGCGTTCCGGGAAGACTTTCGGTTCATTGTCCAGCCGTGCCAACTCCCAGCCGAAGTAGGTCAGCACCACGCTGAGGCGTCGCCAGTTCCAGATCAGGTAGCCGAACAGCATGCCCAGCACAGCTGGCGTCGGTGACCACCACCGCCGCATCTCCGCCAACCCTGCGCTGGTCAATAACACACTAGCCATACCGATCAGCGTCACCCAAAGTGCCAGACGCGGGCGCCATAACAATAGCCCGAGAACGCACGTCACCAAACCCACGGAAAGCACGGCGCCCAACCCCGGTGACGCGTCATGCAGATTGACCTGCGCCCGGTACGACAACAGCGCAGTCAGCGGTAACAGCACTAGACTTATCCACAACCACTCGCGCACCAACTGGCGGAACAGTCGCTGCACCTGGCTCGGTTCGCGGCTTTCGTGCCGTCTGCGGTCATTCATGGGAAAAAGGGCAGGGCAATGTAAATGGTTTCATGGGTCACTGGTCTGAGACATGACCCGAAGAATCATAGCGGACGTCGACCAACGGCGGGCCGCTTACTTTCATGGCTAGGCCCGAGCGACTAAGGTTTACGGCCAGATGCCCCAGCAACAAGGAACCACCGCGTATGCGCGTTGCGATACTGGACGACGAACCCGCCGAACTGCGCCGGGTCGAGCAGACTCTGCAGCAAATGGTCGAAGCCTCCGAACAGCCATGGTCGCTGCACAGCTTCGAGCGCGGTGAAGACCTGCTGCGACAACTGCGCCGGGAAACCTTCGACCTGCTGATCCTCGACTGGCAATTGCCTGATCTCACCGGTCTGGCGTTGCTGCGCTGGACCCGCGAACACATGGAAGCGCCTCCCGCAGCGATCATGCTCACCAGCCGCGATGGCGAAAGCGATATCGTCCAGGCGCTGAATGCCGGCGCCGACGACTACGTGAGCAAACCGTTCCGGCCCAATGAGCTGAAAGCGCGAGTCGCCGCCGTATTGCGTCGGCACAATCTGTCACGCAGCGCCGCGACCGAGGTGCTGAGCTTCAATGATTTGACGTTCGACGACGCCGAACTGACGGTCACCCGCGAGGGCAAACCCATCGTGATGACCGAGCGTGAATATCGACTGGCGCGCTGCCTGTTCAGCAATCTTGGCCGACCGTTATCACGGGATTACTTGTATGAGCGCTTCTGGCCCCATGAAGAGATGGCCTCGTCACGGCCACTGGATACGCATATCTACCGGCTGCGTAACAAGCTGGGGCTGACGGCCGATCGCGGATGGCAGTTGCTGACAATTTATGGGTACGGGTATCGGTTGGAGAGTGTGGCGACTGCACAAGAATGAAGATCAAAAGATCGCAGCCTCCGGCAGCTCCTGCACGAGATCAATGCAGGCGCTGCGATCTCTTTTAACTGATCAATGAAACGTCAACCCGAGCAACCCGATCGCCAGCTTTCGTTCATCCACACTCATCCCCAGTTCGTGTGGGCTGATCGCCAATGGAAAATGAAACTGGATGCGCAAGACACCTTGCTGCGCAACGAGCTGCTGCACCTGCGGCGGTAGCACGACATCGATCTTGTTCGCGCTGGCTTGGGTCAGGCTGGTGGAGAGCACCGCAACATCATTGATGCGGATATCCACCACCTGGCGCGGATGTGATTCCGCCAGGAAGGCGTTGGCTTCCAGCGACAGCGAGGTCACACGACCGGCGGGTCTCAGAATGATTTCCGCATCTGAACCCACAGACCCGGTACCCCAGGCATCAGAAACCCACCAGCCTGTACCCAGACCGGCGGCCCCCGCACTGCCATCGGTAAACTGAATTTTTTCACCTGGCTGGAAAGTCGGGATCAGCTCTTGAGGTTGCACTGCCTTGATGGCGGGACAGTCGGCACAACGCTTCCAACCCGGTGCCAAGACATAAAAATCGTCAATTCTGGCCAGGATATCGGCAGTGCGATCCAGCTTGACCGTTGCTTGCAGCGCCGACCGCTGGTCCAGTACATACAGGGTGTCGGCATCATACTTTCCGGACTCGACGGTCCTTTCTGCGGCACGCTGAGCAGCTTCCTGCGCCACCGCGCTGACCCGTCCCAGATAAACGGCATCCGTTGCCAGATGATATTTGCCTGCATAGTCGGCCAGTGTCATCCAATGGACGGAAAAGTTTTGCGGACTCATCCATCGCACGTTCTGATAATGCGATGCCGCGCTACGCCAGAAAGGATCGACTAACGGGGTTTTCCATTCCTTGCTCGGCGAAGCCATCATCAGATGGCTGCGCGTGTTTGCCCAGCCTGCACGGGTATCGGCCACTTGAGCGACCACCGCCAGCGCCAACAATACGATCGCCGCATGCGGTCTGGTTCCTCGGGCCACCAAGAAAACCACCGCGAAAATCGCCACGTACATGACCGGCCAGATCATTCGACCCGATGCGCGGAAGATACCCGCCATTTCAATGAAGGCGTCCGGCAACCAATAGTCGAATTCGTATGACGCGATCCCGACCTTGTTGGAGAGCGCAAAAATCATCAACCCGACCAGCGCGAGCATCAATATCCAGCGCTTGTGTATGGCGGCCATCACTCCGTTGTTCTTGCCGGACAACATGAGCGGCAACGCGCAAACGAGGAGCAACATCACCCCTAGCCCCGGGAAGGCCATGCCATCTCCATCGCCGGGCACTCCGGGGAAATCCCTCAAGACATACGACCACCCGCCAGGGTTGAAGAAGGTCAACGCATTCGCCCGGAACAATCCAAACCCGATGGAGGCCAAGCCGGCGCCCTTGATCGTGAAATAGCCCGCCTGCCAGCAGCACAATCCCGTCAACAACAAGAGGCCGAACAACTCGGCAACTGCCTTGCCCGATCTCAGTTGGTTTTTGAGGGTTCGGTACAGAAGATCGGCGAACCAGATCAACGCAATCATGACCAGCAGATAAGCATGGACCAGAGCCGATGCAGCCAGCAGGCCTCCCCAGGCCAGAACGCGCTTGTCATTTCCACGGCGTAGCGTCAGGTACAGCGCGGCGAGGATCAGGAAATGTCCGGAAAGGGATAAATGGACACCCATGCGCGCAATCATCGCCGGGTTGAAGAGAAACAATGCCGCGCCCAACAGACGGACTGTCACATTGCTTGTGGCCAGCCCCATCAGTTTCCAGGCAAACCAGCTCTGCAGCACAAAACACGTCAGCAACCAAAGCCCGAAGTACTGGAACGGCTCGGGAAGCAGCGAAGCGAACGGTTTGAAGATAAAGGCAAACAGCGGATTGGAATCCGAGAAGATGATCGCGCTGCCCAGCTCCAATCCATAGGAAGGATTGAGCCCCAGCGGAATCGACCAGGGTGAATGCCTGAAAAACGCCCACCCCAGGTAATGCGTCGCCGGATCACTGTGGCCCAGCCATGCAATGTTTTCCGGGTTTAGCGCCCTTGGCCCCACGACGATAAAAAATGCCAGAACGCCCATCAGCAAAGGCAAGAGATTAACCGGCAAGCGTTTAAGCAGATCCTTCATCGATACACGTCCATTCGTCATGCGCCAACATCAGAGGCTGGAATCGAGGCTGCATCGTACGCAAAAAAAAGCCCGCTTGCGCGGGCCTTCTTCTGGCTTGGCCGGCCAACCCTTTGGGGTGGCCGAACCGTCACGGGTGTACCGGATCAGAAATCCAGATTGGACACCGCCAAGGCATTGCTCTCGATGAAGTCACGGCGAGGTTCGACCGCATCACCCATCAGGGTGTTGAAGATCTGGTCTGCGCCAATGGCGTCTTCGATGGTGACTTTCAGCATGCGGCGCACGCTTGGGTCCATGGTGGTTTCCCACAGCTGATCCGGGTTCATTTCGCCCAGACCTTTGTATCGCTGGATGGTGTGACGCTTGGTGCTTTCGGCCATCAGCCAGTCCAAAGCTTCCTTGAACTCGGTGACCGCTTTCTTGCGCTCGCCACGCTGGATGTACGCGCCTTCGTCGAGCAGGGTGCTCAGTTGAGCGCCGAGGGTGACGACGGTTTTGTAGTCGTTGCTGCCGAAGAAGTCACGGTTGAACGTCACGTAGTTCGACAGGCCGTGGGAGATCAGTTCGACTTCTGGCAGCCACACGCCACGTTCACGATCTTCACGCAGGCTGGCTTTGTAGACCAGGCCGGACTTCTCGTTGGTGCGCAAGCGAACTTCGTACTGGGCCAGCCAGTCCTGCATCTTGGCGTGGTCGCCGAGCATTTCCAGGCTCACGGCCGGCAGATAGATGAAGTGTTCGGTCAACTCCTGCGGGTACAGGCGCGACAGACGCTTGAGGGTCTTCATCACCATGCGGAAGTCGTTCACCAGACGTTCCAGCGCCTCACCGGAAATGCCCGGGGCCTCTTCGTTCAGGTGCAGGCTCGCATCTTCCAGGGCCGACTGCGTCAGGTACTCTTCCAGGGCGGCGTCGTCTTTGATGTATTGCTCTTGCGTGCCGTTCTTGACCTTGTTCAGCGGCGGCTGGGCGCTGTAGGTGTGGCCACGCTCGATCAGCTCCGG
>NZ_JBIUVJ010000106.1:6058-9564 GCF_044742875.1 Pseudomonas sp. NPDC087817 | reverse complement strand
CCACATGCCCAACCCGGCATGGGTTGGCCGCTTAATCTCTCAGTCATTTGGCGCCAGGCGCCGCGTTTCTTTAGAGGTCTTACCGGCTACACCTACAGTGAAGGAACCGGGCCCCTAGAAAAGAGCGCTGCTTTATACCAGAAAGACCGGGGTGCAACAACTTTCCGTGTGCAATCAATCCACAAAAATGCGCTTTTCCGACCCGCGAACGCCTTGGATAAAGGCTGGCACCGGTTTTTACCACTCGTCGCAGAAAACCGCCTACAGGCAAGATTGGCGCCCTTCGCGCTGTCGACCGCCAAGCGAAACTGACTAACAGCGGCCCCAAAAATACAAAAAGGGGATAGTCATTTGCAATCGCGACCTCTAGGGTAGGCCTTTTCCAGACTGCACTTGCAGATGGGCCTTCGATCTGTAAAAGGAAGCCGACCATGCGCCTCGCTGCCCTACCCCTGTTGCTCGCCCCGCTCCTGCTGAGCCCATTGGCCCAGGCCGCCGCGCTGAGCGTTTGTACCGAGGCCAGCCCTGAAGGGTTCGACGTGGTGCAGTACAACTCGCTGACCACCACCAATGCCTCGGCCGATGTGCTGATGAACCGCCTGGTGGAGTTCGACACCGCCAGCGGCAAGGTCGTCCCGAGCCTGGCTGACAGCTGGGAAGTCAGCACCGACGGCCTGACCTACGTATTCAAGCTACATCCACAGGTGAAGTTTCACACGACCGATTACTTCAAGCCGAGCCGTGAACTGACCGCTGAAGACGTCAAATTCAGCTTCGACCGCATGCTCGACCCGGCGAACCCTTGGCATAAAGTCGCCCAGAGTGGCTTCCCGCATGCGCAGTCGATGCAGTTGCCGACGCTGATCAAGAAGATCGACGCACTGGATCCGCTGACCGTGCGCTTCACCCTCGATCACCCGGACTCGACCTTCCTGGCAACGCTGAGCATGGGCTTCGCCTCGGTCTATTCCGCCGAATACGCCGACAAGTTATTGAAAGCCAACGCGACCGATAAGCTCAACAGTCAGCCGATCGGCACCGGCCCGTTCGTCTTCACCCGCTTCCAGAAAGACGCCGCCATCCGCTACAAGGCCAACCCGGACTATTTCGCCGGCAAGCCATCGGTTGACCCGCTGATCTTCGCCATCACCCCGGACGCCAACGTGCGCCTGCAAAAACTGCGACGTAACGAATGCCAGATTGCCCTGTCGCCGAAGCCACTGGACGTACAGGCTGCGCTGAAAGAACCGACACTGAAAGTCGAAAAGACTGACGCCTTCATGACCGCTTTCGTCGGCATCAACAGCCAGCATCCACCGCTGGACAAGCCGGAAGTGCGCCAGGCGATCAACCTCGCCTTCGACAAGGCCAACTACATCAAAGCCGTGTTCGAGGACACTGCCGAACCCGCCAACGGCGTTTACCCGCCGAACACCTGGAGCTACGCGAAAAACCTGCCGGGCTACCCGCACGACGTGGCCAAAGCCAAGGCGCTGCTGGCCAAGGCCGGTTTGAAGGACGGCTTCCAGACCACTATCTGGACGCGCCCATCCGGCAGCCTGCTCAACCCGAATCCGAGCCTCGGCGCACAGATGTTGCAGTCGGATCTGGCGGAGATCGGCATTCAGGCGGAAATCCGCGTGATCGAGTGGGGCGAACTGATCCGCCGCGCCAAGGCTGGCGAGCATGACCTGTTGTTCATGGGCTGGGCCGGTGACAACGGCGATCCGGATAACTTCCTCACGCCGCAGTTTTCCTGCGCGGCGGTCAAGTCCGGCACCAACTTCGCCCGTTACTGCAATGCTGACCTGGACAAACTGATCAGCGCCGGCAAGACCACCAGCGAGCAAGGTGTTCGCACCAAGCTGTACGAACAGGCGCAGGCGCAGATTCAGCAGCAGGCGCTGTGGTTGCCGCTGGCGCACCCGACCGCGTACGCACTGACCCGCAAGGATGTGCAGGGCTACTCGGTTAGCCCGTTCGGTCGCCAGGACTATTCCAAGGTCAATCTCAAATAACTGCCACACCCTGAAACCTGTGGGAGCTGGCTTGCCAGCGATGACGGCGGCACATTCAACACAAATGTTGTCTGTCAGTCCGCTATCGCTGGCAAGCCAGCTCCCACAGGGATTGGCGTTTTCCTGAGATTTACATCCAGCCACACTCCGCCATCGACAGCGGCTCACCATCACCAATGATGAAGTGATCCAGAATCCGCACATCAATCAGCTCCAGCGCCTTCTGTAAACGCTTGGTGAGCAGCTTGTCCGCCTGACTCGGATCGGTATTGCCCGACGGATGGTTATGGCAGAGGATCACCGCCGCGGCGTTATTCGCCAATGCACGCTTCACCACTTCACGCGGATGCACACTGGTGTTGTCGATCGAGCCGCGAAACAGCGCCTCGAACGTCAGCACTTGGTGCCTGGAATCCAGAAACAGGCAGCCAAACACCTCGTGTGGCTCGTGTCGGAGCATGGATTTGAGGTAATCGCGAACAGCCTGCGGATTCTCCAGCGCCGGCTCTCTGCGTGAGCGCTCGGCCAGATACCGGCGGTTCATTTCTTGAGCAGCCTGCAACTGTGCAAACTTTGCCGGCCCCAGTCCCAACTGTTTGCTGAATGCTTCCTGATCGGCCTCAAGCAACAAACGCAGGCTGCCGAACTGATTCAACAAGTGTCGCGCCAAGTCCACTGCGCTTTTTCCAACGACTCCCGTGCGCAAAAAAATCGCCAGTAACTCGGCGTCCGAAAGGCTCGCAGAGCCCTGTTCAAGTAACCGTTCCCGCGGCCGTTCCGCCGCTGGCCAATCGCGAATACTCATACACATTCCTTGTCTGTGGGCGCCGCTGTTCCGTAGCGGTCGCTGTGATATCGTAGCCCATCTTTTTTGCGGGCGAATTCACCCTGGGGAGGGGGTTTCGCCACGTATGTCACCCACGAAATGAAAGGCAGACCTATGCAGCGGCTGTATCGGAAACGCATCGTTCTGGGCGTCGGCGGCGGCATTGCGGCCTACAAGAGCGCCGATCTGGTTCGACGCCTGATCGACCAGGGTGCCGAAGTGCGCGTGGTCATGACCCATGGCGGCGCCGAGTTCATCACCCCGTTGACCATGCAGGCCCTGTCCGGGCACCCGGTTCACCTGGATCTGCTCGACCCGGCCGCCGAAGCGGCGATGGGCCACATCGAACTCGCCAAATGGGCCGATCTGGTGCTGATCGCCCCGGCTACCGCCGACCTGCTCGCCCGCCTGGCCCAAGGTATTGCCAACGATCTGCTGACGACTCTGGTGCTGGCCACCGATGCCGTCGTGGCCGTTGCGCCGGCAATGAATCAGGCGATGTGGCGCGACCCGGCCACCCAGGCCAACCTGCAACTTCTGGAAAGCCGTGGCCTGAAGACCTTCGGCCCAGCCTCCGGCAGCCAGGCCTGCGGCGACGTCGGCATGGGCCGGATGATGGAAGCCACCGATCTGGCGCAGTGCGCGGCAGACTGCTTCCAGCG
>NZ_JBIUVJ010000106.1:5348-6048 GCF_044742875.1 Pseudomonas sp. NPDC087817 | reverse complement strand
AATCATAATGCAAACGATAATGAAATCAAACAATCTAGATCAGACCTCTGCACAAACCATCAAGCGTCAGGCACTGACCGGCAAGCACGTAGTGATTACCGCCGGCCCGACCCAGGAAAACATCGACCCGGTGCGCTACATCACCAACCACAGCTCCGGAAAAATGGGCTTTGCCCTGGCCGAGGCAGCGGTGGAAGCCGGCGCCCGCGTCACGCTGATCAGCGGCCCGGTGCATCTGCCAACCCCGGATCGCGTCACCCGCATCGACGTGGTCAGCGCCCGGGACATGCTCGCCGCCTGCGAAGCCGCGATCCCGTGTGATGTGTTTATCTCTTCGGCAGCGGTCGCGGACTACCGCCCGGAAGTCGTTGCCCCGCAAAAGCTCAAGAAAGACCCTACGAGCGGTGACGGCTTCGTCCTGCAAATGGTGCGTAACCCGGACATCCTGGCCACCATCGCGACCCGTCCCGACCGTCCGTTCAGTGTCGGCTTCGCCGCCGAGACCGAACATCTGCTCGACTACGCTGCACGCAAGCTGAAGGACAAGAATCTCGATTTGATCGTCGCCAACGACGTCGCCAACCCGAGCATCGGTTTCAACAGCGAAGAAAACGCCTGCAGCGTGATTGACCGTGAGCTGCACGCCACGGTTTTCGCCCAGACCAGCAAGAGCAAGATCGCTCGCCACGTGGTCTGTTTG
>NZ_JBIUVJ010000106.1:0-5338 GCF_044742875.1 Pseudomonas sp. NPDC087817 | reverse complement strand
CACGCTTTGCAAGCCAAAATCCTCGACCCACGCATCGGCACCGAATTCCCGCTGCCGCAATACGCCACCCCGGGCTCCGCCGGCCTCGACCTGCGCGCCATGCTGGAACAGGACATCGTGATCAATCCGGGTGAAACCGTGCTGATCCCTACCGGTCTGTCGGTGTACATCGGCGATCCGAACCTCGCCGCGCTGATCCTGCCGCGCTCGGGCATGGGCCACAAACACGGCATCGTGCTGGGCAACCTCGTCGGTCTGATCGACTCCGACTATCAGGGTCCGCTGATGGTGTCCTGCTGGAACCGTGGCCAGACCGACTTCACCATGACCGTCGGCGAACGTCTGGCGCAATTGGTGCTGGTACCGGTGGTGCAGGCGCACTTCGAAATGGTTGAAGAGTTCGTCGAAACTGAACGCGGCACTGGCGGTTTCGGCCATACCGGCACGAAATAACAGATAACCCGTTACTGTGGCGAGGGAGCTTGCTCCCGCTTGGGTGCGCAGCGCCCACAAGATCTTTGGGGCCGCTACGCAACCCAGCGGGAGCAAGCTCCCTCGCCACAAAAAATGCGCTACATCGGCAGCAGGTTTTAGCACCGCAAATCAAGGTTTTGCCGGGCGAAAGCCACGCCAGACAAGGCGTCATGGCCCTTTCACACCACGAACTCTCTGTGGAAAACGCCGTCATACCCTTCAGTTTGAGCCTGCCGTCGAACGATTCGTCGGTCTGTCCCGCCACTTTCGAGATGGAGCATTTCCGTAGATGAGCACCCCAGCCAAGATCGCCCCGAAGCTGCCCGACAGCATTTTCCGAGCCTATGACATTCGCGGCACTGTGCCGGAATTTCTCAATGCCGAAACCGCTTACTGGATCGGCCGCGCTATCGGCTCGCAGAGCCTGGCCCAAGGTGAGCCTAACGTTTCCGTCGGTCGCGACGGCCGTTTGTCCGGCCCGGAGCTGGTCGCAGAACTGATCCGCGGTATTGCCGAGAGCGGCTGCCACGTCAGCGACGTCGGCCTGGTACCGACCCCTGCGCTGTACTACGCCGCCAACGTACTGGCCGGCAAATCCGGGGTGATGCTCACCGGCAGCCACAACCCGTCGAACTACAACGGCTTCAAGATCGTGATCGCTGGCGACACCCTCGCCAACGAACAGATTCAGGCCCTGCACGAACGCCTAAAGACCAACAACCTGAGCAGCGGCACGGGCAGCGTCACCCAGGTCGAGATCCTCGACCGCTACAACACCGAAATCGTCCAGGACATCAAACTGGCCCGGCGCATGAAGGTGGTGGTCGACTGCGGCAACGGCGCGGCCGGGGTGATCGCCCCGCAACTGATCGAAGCGCTGAACTGCGAAGTCATCCCGCTGTTCTGCGAAGTCGACGGCAACTTCCCGAACCATCACCCGGACCCGGGCAAGCCTGAGAACCTCGTCGACCTCATCGCCAAGGTCAAGGAAACCAACGCCGACATCGGCCTGGCCTTCGACGGCGACGGCGACCGCGTCGGCGTGGTGACCAACACCGGTAGCATCGTCTACCCGGATCGCCTGCTGATGCTGTTCGCCCGTGACGTGGTCGCGCGCAACCCGGACGCCGAGATCATTTTCGACGTCAAATGCACCCGTCGCCTGGTGCCGCTGATCAAGGAATACGGTGGTCGTCCGCTAATGTGGAAGACCGGTCATTCGTTGATCAAAAAGAAGATGAAACAAACCGGTGCCCTGTTGGCCGGCGAAATGAGCGGGCACATCTTCTTCAAGGAGCGCTGGTTCGGTTTCGACGACGGCATCTACAGCGCCGCACGGCTGCTGGAGATCCTCAGCAAGGAAAAATCCACGGCGGAGGAGCTGTTTGCGACCTTCCCGAACGATATTTCTACGCCGGAAATCAATATCCATGTGACCGAAGAGAGCAAATTCAGCATCATTGATGCACTGCACGACGCACAGTGGGGCGCAGGCGCTGACCTGACCACCATTGACGGCGTGCGAGTCGACTACGCCAAAGGCTGGGGCCTGGTGCGCGCATCCAACACCACACCGGTGCTGGTGCTGCGCTTCGAGGCCGATGACGAGGCTGAATTGCAGCGCATCAAGGATGTGTTCCACGCCCAACTGAAACGCGTTGCACCTGATCTCCAACTACCGTTCTGATTCACCCGGAGCCCTGAATGACCCTCGAACGCGAAGCCGCCGCCCACACCGCCCAGGTCCTGTCCGAAGCGTTGCCTTACATCCGACGTTATGTCGGCAAGACCCTGGTGATCAAATACGGCGGCAACGCGATGGAAAGCGAGGAGCTGAAAACCGGCTTCGCCCGCGACATCGTCTTGATGAAAGCCGTGGGCATCAACCCGGTGGTGGTTCACGGCGGTGGTCCGCAGATCGGTGATCTGCTCAAGCGCCTGTCGATCGAAAGCCATTTCGTCGACGGCATGCGCGTCACCGACGCTGCGACCATGGACGTGGTGGAAATGGTCCTCGGCGGCCAAGTCAACAAAAGCATCGTCAACCTGATCAACCGTCACGGCGGCAGCGCCATCGGCCTGACCGGTAAAGACGCCGGGCTGATTCGTGCGAAAAAGCTCACCGTCACCCGTCAGACCCCAGAGATGACTCAGCCGGAAATCATCGACATCGGCCAAGTGGGCGAAGTGGTCGGGATCAACACCGAACTGCTCAACCTGCTGGTCAAAGGCAACTTCATCCCGGTGATCGCGCCGATTGGCGTGGGTGAGAACGGCGAGTCGTACAACATCAACGCTGACCTGGTGGCCGGTAAAGTCGCCGAAGCGCTGAAAGCCGAGAAACTGATGCTGCTGACCAACATCGCCGGGCTCATGGACAAGTCGGGCACGGTCCTGACTGGCCTGAGCACCCAGCAGGTCGACGACCTGATCGCCGACGGTACGATTTACGGCGGCATGCTGCCGAAGATCCGTTGTGCGCTGGAAGCGGTTCAGGGCGGCGTCGGCAGCTCGCTGATCATCGATGGTCGTGTACCGAACGCGATCCTGCTGGAAATCTTCACCGATACCGGCGTGGGTACGCTGATCAGCAATCGCAAGCGTCCCTGATTGCTGAAACACAAAAGATCGCGGTCTGCGGCAGCGCCTGCAACACAGTACGAAAGTGCTGTAGGAACTGACGAAGTCCGCGATCTTTTTTATGCGCGCAGGAAGTTTCTGACTTCACTAAGCGAAACGTCCGACAGCCCATCAGAACAAATCTCCCTAGGATCTTCCCTTCACCTACCGGAGATCTACCCATGCAAAAAGACTACGTTCCCTATGGCAGTGATGTTGCCCCAGGCACCTACGAGTGCGTGGATTGCGGCCACCAGTATTCCAATCAAGCCAAAACCTCGATGCCGCCCTGCCCGCAATTTCGCAAGACCGCGCACGTTCTGAACGGCTGGAAGATCCTGACCGGACAAGGTGACGCGCCTAATGATCCCTATCCACAGAAAACCGATAAGCCTTCCGGCATCAAGAGCGCCGAGGTCATTAGGCCCTCGCACAAAAAATAATCCCGGAGCGCCTGAGCCATGCAGATCTCGTTCACGATCGACGCCGACGCTTTCGAGCAAGAACAAAAGGAACCGGTCAAGAAGACCTTGCGGATTGGCGATGCGGAAATCACCCACGCCCTGCAGCGTATCGCCAAGGCCAGCCTGACCGAATACCTGAAAATGCTGGTCGAGGGCGGCATGCCCAGCCGAGCCGACGAGGCCAAACAGAACCGCCTGCTCTATCTGATTCAAAGTTACTTTGGGCAGACATTGCCGACAGAGTCGCAGATCTCGACAATCTTCCAACTGACCCAGAGCCAAAGCAAAACCTTGCTGAAGAACACCGTGTCGCGCTTCCGCAATCAACTCGACGACATCCTGCAGCACAGCATGCGCGCGGTCGTCGAGTCTGCGGAACATGCGAAGGATGTCTATCTGGTGGTCATCAGTTCAGACGTGATTCGCGATGAACTGAACATGCTGATTACACAAAACGAGCCGACCTTCAAACCCATCACCAAGCGCAAAGGCAGCGCCGGGCAATTCGAGATCAGTGAGGATTCCCACGATTTACTGTGTGCCACGCTGGGGCTCAATGCCGTTCGGTGACATCGTCGCGGTCAGTGGATTGCTGCTGACCCTGACCACTTTCCTGTTCAATCTGGCTTGGCCCAGGCTCAATGAAGCCTTGGCACTGGACGAATACCAACAAGGCCTTCAGGTGAGAAAACGCAGCAGAGAAAAGGTCATGGGGACTTTTTTGAACTGTGGGTTGCCGCTGACATGCGCCTTTGCAGCGCTGTTTTACGTCAACCTCCCCGCCGCCGTGCGCATTATTCGCAGCAGCACGCTGGATCTGTGGGACTTTGACGTTGATCGCACGCTGTACGTGATGGTGGTGCTGGCGTTGCTGGCGTTTGCACTGATCAACGCGAGATTGACCCTGAAACTGC
Source organism: Pseudomonas sp. NPDC087817 (assembly GCF_044742875.1). NCBI lineage: Bacteria > Pseudomonadati > Pseudomonadota > Gammaproteobacteria > Pseudomonadales > Pseudomonadaceae > Pseudomonas > Pseudomonas sp. NPDC087817. The sequence goes on along the minus strand of NZ_JBIUVJ010000106.1, from coordinate 867 downwards.
TGAAAAAATGGCGCGACCTGCGCTAGCGCAGACAAAAAGACCCCGTTCATCCTGAATGAACGGGGTCTTTCACTGTGAAACACTTTTTGTGGCGAGGGAGCTTGCTCCCGCTGGGCTGCGCAGCGGCCACAAAATCTTGTGAGCGCTACGCACTCAAGCGGGAGCAAGCTCCCTCGCCACAGAGCTCACTCCAGGCAATTACACGCCGAACTGGGCGCGGTACGCTTCCACGGCAGGCAAATGCTGCTTGAGCTGTGGGTCATCAGCGAGGAATTCCAGAACCTGATTCAGCGAAACAATGCTGATCACTGGAATACCGAAGTCGCGCTCGACTTCCTGGATCGCCGACAATTCACCGTTGCCACGTTCCTGACGGTTCAGGGCGATCAGCACGCCTGCGGCCTTGGCGCCATCCTGGGAAGCGATGATCTGCATCACTTCGCGGATCGCGGTGCCCGCGGTGATCACGTCATCGATGATCAGCACTTCGCCGGTCAACGGTGCACCGACCAGGCTGCCGCCTTCGCCGTGGGCCTTGGCTTCCTTGCGGTTGAAGCACCAAGGCAGGTCACGGTTGTGGTGTTCAGCCAACGCGACGGCGGTGGTTGCCGCCAACGGGATGCCTTTGTAGGCCGGGCCGAACAGCACGTCGAAGGGAATGCCGCTCTCGGCAATGGCTGCGGCGTAGAAACGCCCCAGCTGCGCGAGGGCCGAGCCCGAGTTGAACAGGCCGGCATTGAAGAAGTAGGGACTGGTGCGCCCGGACTTCAGGGTGAACTCACCGAAGCGCAAAACGCCGCGATCGATGGCAAAACGAATGAAATCGCGCTGATACGCTTGCATGAAAAAAACCCCAAATACCACGGA
>NZ_JBIUVJ010000105.1:0-9654 GCF_044742875.1 Pseudomonas sp. NPDC087817 | reverse complement strand
CGATATCCGGCATGCCGAACAGGGCGACCGCACTGGCCGCCTTCACGCTGCCGCCGTATAGAAGCCGCACACCTCGTGCGACTTCAGAATTCTCTGCCGCCAACTGCTCGCGAATGGCCTTATGCACATCCTGAGCCTGTTGCGGCGTTGCAGTCAGTCCGGTACCAATTGCCCAGACCGGCTCGTAAGCTATGACTGCCTTGGCAAAAGCACCGACTCCCAACTCCTCGATGATGCTGCCCAGCTGACGCCCGACAACCTCAAGAGTTTTCCCGGCTTCACGCTGCTCAAGGGTTTCCCCTACACACAACACCGGAATCAAGCCACATGCCTGTGCCGCTGCAAACTTGCGATTCAGCATTCCGTCTCGCTCGCCCATTATCTGACGGCGTTCGGAGTGCCCGACAAGCACCAGGGAACAACCTGCATCCACCAACTGACTCGGCGCTATCTCACCAGTCAATGCACCTTGCATGGATTCCACCGCAGAATTCTGCGCACCGACCGAAATCGATTTACCTTTCAAGCCATCAATCACTTGATTGATATACAAGCAAGGCGGGAATACCGCGACATCAACACCGCTTGGCAAGGCCAGATGACGAAGGCCGTTGATCAGCTCAGCGACGCTGGCGCGGGTACCGTGCATCTTCCAGTTACCAGCTCCCATAGGGCGACGCATGCTGTACCTCGTCGGTCAAAGTGGGCGCAGATGTTACCCAACACAATCATGGCTTGCAAGCCGAATCAGGCAGAAACTTCACTTACCAGTTTTGCCAGTTCTTCGGCATAGCTGCGAACCTGAGTTTCGTCCTCACCTTCGACCATCACACGCACCAGAGGCTCTGTACCGGACTTGCGCAAAAGCACCCGTCCGCGGCCCGCCATTGCCTGAGTGACGCGCGCACTGGCTTCCTTGACAGCCGGATGCTCCAGCGGGTTTTCACCGCCACCGAAACGCACATTGACCAGCACCTGAGGGCACTTGCGCAACGCCTGACGAGTTTGTGCCAGACCTTCGTTGCGTGTCTTCAGTGCCATCAGCACTTGCAGCGCAGCGATGATCGCATCGCCGGTCGTCGTATGATTGAAGCAAACGATGTGCCCCGAGTTCTCACCACCGACCAGCCAGTTGCGCTCAAGCAATTCGGCGATCACATAACGGTCGCCAACGTTGGCGCGAATGAATGGAATCGAAAGCTCCGCGAGCGCCAGCTCCAGGCCGAGGTTACTCATCAAGGTACCGACCACACCGCCCTGCAATTTGCCGCGCTCATGCAAGTCACGAGCAATGATGAACAACAGCTCGTCACCATCAACAATCGCGCCCGTGTGATCAACCATCAGCACCCGATCACCATCACCATCAAAAGCGATACCCAGATCGGCATGCTCGGCCAGCACCGCAGCCTGCAACTGATCCATATGGGTCGAGCCGCAATTGTCGTTGATGTTCAGGCCATTGGGCTGAGCCGACAGCACGACGACTTCTGCACCCAACTCACGAAAAACGCTCGGCGCTACCTTGTAGGTCGCACCATGTGCGCAATCAATGACGATCTTGAAACCATTAAAGTTGGTCCCGGTTGGCACGCTGCTCTTGCAGAACTCGATGTAGCGACCGGAGGCGTCATTGATTCGCGACACTTTGCCGATCTTGCTCGACTCAACCACCGTCATCGGCGCATCAAGCAACTCTTCGATCATAAGCTCCAGCTCATCCGGCAACTTGGTGCCTTTGCCAGAGAAGAACTTGATACCGTTGTCGTCGTGCGGATTGTGCGACGCACTAATCACGATACCAGCCTCAGCCTGGAAGGTTCGCGACAGATAGGCGATAGCCGGCGTCGGCATCGGACCGAGCAGCATGACATCGGCACCTGCCGAGGTCAGGCCGGCTTCAAGGGCCGACTCGAACATGTACCCGGAAATGCGCGTGTCCTTGCCAACCAACACTTTGCAGGCACCCATCTTGCGAAACGCCATACCGGCGGCCCAGCCAAGCTTGAGCATAAAGTCAGGAGTGATCGGATAAACACCCACACGACCGCGAATGCCGTCAGTACCAAAGTATTTTTTGCTCATAATTGCTCCACCATTCTTATTCGGCTGATTCCACGGCCGCGATCATCCGCACCACATCCACCGTTTCCGCCACATCATGGACGCGCAATATACGCGCGCCTTTGGCAGATGCCAGCGCTGCCAGCGCCAAGCCCCCAAAAAGCCGCTCGCCGACCGGGCGATTCAGGGCATGGCCAATCATGCTTTTGCGCGAAACACCCACCAATAACGGCCGGCCCAACGCGTGCAGAGCTTCCAGATGCTTGAACAAGCTTAAATTGTGCTGCAGTGTTTTGGCGAAGCCAAACCCAGGGTCGAGAATGATCCGCTCAGCCGGGATACCCGCCAGCGCACATCGAGCCATGCGCTCGGTGAGAAACTCGCCTACTTCTCGGGTGACATTCTGATATTGCGGATTGTCCTGCATGTCACCGGGCTCACCGAGCATATGCATGAGACACACAGGCAACCCTGTGGCCGCTGCGGCGTCCAGCGCTCCATCGCGCTGCAGCGATCGCACATCATTGATCAAACCTGCACCCAGCCGCGCTGTTTCTCGCATCACGGCGGGAGTCGACGTATCGACCGAGATGATGACATCGAGCTCACGATTGATCAGCTCCACGATTGGCGCCACGCGCTCAAGCTCTTCCAGCGGAGATACCGCTCGCGCGCCGGGACGAGTGGATTCACCTCCCACATCGATCAGCGTCGCACCCGCAACAACCATGGCTTCTGCATGGCGCAGCGCTGCATCGAGCTGGCTGTATCGGCCACCATCGGAAAAGGAATCGGGAGTGACATTGAGAATGCCCATGACATGCGTCTGGGCCAAATCAAGAACCCGGTTGCCGCAAGGCAACCGGGTCAGGGACTGTACAGAAGTCATTTCAAACCTTAAACGTCAGCAGCCGGACCGCCAATCGGTTTTTCCGGACGCTCATCCTGAACAACAGGAGGCGGCGGAGTACCGGTGCCACCCGACCAATCACGCGGCTCGCGAGGCGTGCGGCCGGCCATGATGTCGTCGATCTGTTCGGCATCGATCGTTTCATACTTCATCAGGGCATCAGCCATCGCATCGAGCTTGTCACGGTTGTCCGTGAGGATCTGCTTGGCGGTGCCATAGCACTGATCAATGATGCTGCGCACTTCGGAGTCGATCAGCTTGGCCGTTTCTCCGGAGAAGCTTGCAGCCTGACCACCACCACCGCGCCCCAGGAACACTTCGCCTTCTTCTTCCGCATACATCAGTGGACCGAGTTTTTCCGACAGGCCCCACTTGGTCACCATGTTCCGTGCAATCTGACTGGCACGCATGATGTCGTTGGACGCACCGGTGGTCACGCCGTCGAAACCGAGCGTCATTTCTTCAGCGATACGGCCGCCGTACAGCGAGCAGATCTGGCTGATCAGTGCTCGCTTGGACAAGCTGTAGCGATCTTCTTCCGGCAGGAACATCGTCACACCCAGCGCACGACCGCGCGGAATGATCGATACCTTGTAGACCGGATCATGCTCAGGCACGACGCGACCAACAATAGCGTGGCCCGCCTCGTGATAAGCGGTGTTCTGCTTTTCTTTCTCGGACATGACCATCGATTTGCGCTCAGCGCCCATCATGATCTTGTCTTTGGCCAGTTCGAACTCTTTCATTTCGACAATGCGCTTGCCGGCACGAGCCGCAAACAGCGAGGCTTCGTTAACCAGGTTAGCGAGGTCAGCACCAGAGAAACCTGGAGTACCACGAGCGATAACGGCCGGAGCAACGTCGTCACCCATTGGCACTTTACGCATGTGAACCTTGAGGATCTGTTCGCGACCACGGATATCCGGCAGACCGACCACCACTTGACGATCAAAACGGCCTGGACGCAGCAGCGCAGGGTCGAGCACGTCAGGACGGTTGGTTGCAGCAATCACGATGATGCCATCGTTCATTTCGAAGCCGTCCATCTCCACCAGCAACTGGTTGAGAGTCTGCTCGCGCTCGTCATGACCGCCGCCCATGCCGGCGCCACGATGGCGACCGACGGCGTCGATTTCGTCGATGAAAATGATGCACGGCGCGTGCTTCTTCGCCTGCTCGAACATGTCACGAACACGGCTTGCGCCGACGCCGACGAACATCTCGACAAAGTCAGAACCGGAAATAGTGAAGAAAGGCACCTTGGCCTCGCCGGCAATAGCCTTGGCCAGCAAGGTTTTACCGGTACCCGGAGGACCGACCATCAACACGCCGCGAGGAATGCGACCGCCAAGACGCTGGAACTTGCCCGGATCACGGAGGAACTCGACGAGCTCGCCGACTTCTTCCTTGGCTTCGTCGCAACCTGCAACGTCAGCCAGGGTAGTTTTCACCTGATCCTCGGAAAGCAGGCGCGCCTTGCTCTTGCCAAAACTCATCGGCCCGCCCTTGCCGCCGGCACCACCCTGCATCTGGCGCATGAAGAACATGAACACCGCGATGATCACCAGGATCGGGAAGCTGGCCACCAGCAGTTGGGTCCAGATGCTTTGCTGCTCAGGCTGCTTGCCTTCAACCACAACGTGGTTGTCGACCAGGTCACCGATCAAGCCATTGTCCTGAATTGCCGGACGAATGGTCTTGAAGCTGTCGCCGTCGTTGCGCTTGCCGGTAATCACATAGCCATCAACCGCGACGCGCTCGACCTTGCCATCCTTGACCTGCTGGATGAAGTCGGAATAGTTGAGGGTCTGCGGCTCGTTAGGGCTGGAGAAGTTGTTCATCACCGTCACAAGGACAGCCGCGATGATCAACCACAGGATCAGATTCTTTGCCATATCGTTCAATTAACTACCCTCTGAAGCAAGCTCCGCTACTGGCGCGCGCTTCGCATGATATTCACCGGCCTAACTTACTACATTACCTACAACTCTGGCAGGCGCCGTCTGTAACCCTTTGTGAAACACTTTCCACAATATTCGCTTATGCACGCGGGGCGAAATACGAAAAACCTATCACCCTGCACAAAAAACCAGGTTTTACTCACTACGACCCCGGTAGCCCCATGCCAGCATGTATTGCTCACGGGAACTTCCACGAGACGAATCCGGCTTGATCATCTGAATCTTTTCAAATTTCTTGCGAGCGTCCTTCAGGTAAACATCGAACCCTTCACCCTGAAAGATCTTGATCACAAAATTACCACCCGGCTTGAGTATCCGCTCCGCCAGATCGAGAGCCAACTCGCAAAGGAACATGGCTTTCGGCATGTCCACTTCAGGCGTACCACTCATATTGGGGGCCATATCGGAAATCACAAGGTCCACCTGCGAATTACCGACGGCTTCCAGAATTTGCGCGAGCACGGCGTCCTCGGTGAAGTCACCCTGGATAAATGTCACATCAGGGATGCTGTCCATTTCCAGGATGTCCGAAGCGATCAAACGCCCCTGACCGCCGATCAGACGGCTAGTCACCTGCGACCAGCCACCGGGCGCTGCGCCCAGGTCCACCACGTTCATGCCCGGACGGATCAGTTTGTATTTCTCCTGGATCTCCAGAAGCTTGTAACTCGCACGCGAGCGGTAGCCATCCTTCTGCGCTTGCTTCACATAAGGATCGTTGACATGTCTTTTCAGCCAACCACGGCTTGTCTTGGAACGCGCCAGTGGGCACCTCGAGGATTAGGGTCGTGAGTAATTGGGCGGATCCACGAACCCTCGGGTAAAATGGCCGCCATTTTACAGAATCCAGACGAAAGGGTCAGATTATGCCGCTCACTCCAGAGCAGAAAAAACAGTACAAATCCATTGGCCACCACCTGAAACCGGTTTTGACGGTGGCGGACAACGGTTTGACTGAAGGCGTGTTAGCCGAACTTGAACGCGCTTTGGCGGATCACGAGCTGATCAAAATCAAGCTCAACATCCTCGACCGCGAGTCGCGCCTGGCGCACATTGCAGAACTGTGCAAGGTCGGCAAAGCGGATCTGGTACAGGTCATCGGCAAGATGGCACTGGTTTACCGCAAGAACTTCAGCGTCAACAAGCAGCTGTCGAACGTTCATCGCTTCAAGTGATGACCAGGGTCAAGGGTGTGCTTCGCGCACCCTGCCACTCCATCCCGGAACCGGCTGCAAAACCAGCACCAGCCCGGAAAAGCCCAATACAAGATAGCTGAACACCTGCCAGCGCTGCGCATCCGGCCAGCCGACACGTACTGCGACAAACATCGCACACGCATACAACGCCATCAACAGCACCTGCCCGCGAAAATCTCGCCATAGACTGACAAGGCCCTCGGTCTGTACCAGCACCAAAGCCTGAAAAATCACGCATGCGGCGGAAAAACCCACCACCAGCACTTCAAATGCACTGGCGACTTCATCGATCAACAGCGGCGCCAGGCCAATCTTGCCCAACGCCGGCTGCAAACCGAAATGAATCAACCAGAGACCGCCGACCCACAACATCTGGGACAGCTGCCAAAGCATGGCGCCCGCATGCAGCGGGCGCCCGGTTTCAGATATGACGGACTTCGACAATCTCATACTCGATAACGCCACCCGGCGTTTTCACGGCGACCACATCGCCCTCTTCCTTGCCAATCAAGGCACGGGCCAAAGGCGAGCCGACCGAAATCTTGCCGAGTTTGAAGTCAGCCTCATCCTCACCCACGATGTGGTAAGTGACGCTTTCATCAGTCTCGACGTTGGCGATTTCGACGGTGGTGCCGAAGATCACCTTGCCGGTATGAGGAATAGTCGTGACATCAATGATGACCTGGTTCTGAATCCGGCCTTCGATATCACGAATCCGCGCCTCGACCATGCCTTGCTGTTCGCGGGCAGCATGGTATTCGGCGTTTTCCTTCAGGTCACCCAACTCGCGGGCCGTACCGATGTCCTGGCTGAGCTTCGGACGCACGACCTTGGTCAGGTGGGTATGTTCTTCTTCCAGGGCGCGAGCGCCCTGAACAGTCATTGGGTACTTAACTATGCTCATGCCTTCAATCCTGCGTGTAGATCCTGCAAGCGGCGCACGGTCTTTTCCGGACCGAACTTAAGCGCTTCACAGATAGCTTCGCCCGCAGCAATGGTGGTGGTGCAGTAAATCTTGTGCTGCAAGGCATTACGACGAATGGAGTACGAATCAGCGATCGACTGACGACCTTCAGTGGTGTTGATGATCAGGGTGACTTCGTCATTCTTGATCATGTCGACCACGTGCGGACGCCCCTCGGTCACCTTGTTCACACGGCGCACTTTCAGGCCAGCGGCTTCAATCAGCTTGGCTGTACCGGCAGTGGCAACCACTTCGAAACCCAAGTTGATCAGATCACGGGCCACGCCTGCAACCAGCGGCTTGTCATCGTCACGCACACTGATGAACGCAGTACCGCCGGTCGGCAATACTTCGCTGGCGCCCATCTGAGCCTTGGCGAATGCTTCACCGAAAGTATCGCCGACGCCCATCACTTCACCGGTCGACTTCATCTCTGGGCCGAGGATCGGGTCAACGCCAGGGAATTTGGCGAATGGGAATACCGCCTCTTTCACGCTGTAGAAGTTCGGGATGATTTCTTTGGTAAAGCCGATTTCTTTCAGGGTTTTACCGGCCATCACGCGGGCAGCGATCATTGCCAGGGAAACACCGATGCACTTGGAGACGAACGGTACAGTACGGGAAGCGCGCGGGTTGACTTCGATGACGTAGATGTCTTCGCCTTGCAGCGCCAGTTGCACGTTCATCAGGCCGACAACGCCCAGCTCCAGGGCCATTTTCTTGACCTGTTCGCGCATCTCGTCCTGGATGTGCGCCGGCAGCGAGTACGGCGGCAGCGAGCAAGCGGAGTCACCGGAGTGAACACCAGCCTGTTCGATGTGCTGCATGATCGCGCCGATTACAACTTCTTTACCGTCGCTGACCGCATCCACGTCCATCTCGATGGCGCAGTTGAGGAAGTGGTCGAGCAGCACCGGGCTGTCGTTGGACACTTGCACCGCGTCACGCAGGTAGCGCTTGAGTTCTTCTTCCTTATAGACGATTTCCATCGCGCGACCGCCCAGTACGTAAGACGGGCGCACCACCAGCGGATAACCGATCTTCGCGGCAGCACGGACAGCTTCGTCTTCGCTGCGCACGGTAGCGTTTGGCGGCTGACGCAGGTTCAGACGCTCAACCATTTGCTGGAAGCGCTCACGATCTTCAGCGCGGTCGATGGCGTCAGGGCTGGTGCCGATGATTGGCACGCCGGCAGCTTCCAGAGCACGAGCCAGTTTCAGCGGAGTCTGGCCGCCGTACTGGACAATCACGCCTTTCGGCTTCTCGACGCGGCAGATTTCCAGCACATCTTCCAGGGTTACCGGCTCGAAGTAGAGTCGGTCGGAAGTATCGTAATCGGTGGAAACGGTTTCCGGGTTGCAGTTGACCATGATGGTTTCGTAGCCGTCTTCGCGCAGGGCGAGGGCAGCGTGAACGCAGCAGTAGTCGAATTCGATGCCCTGGCCGATACGGTTTGGACCGCCACCCAGAATCATGATTTTGTCGCGACCCGACGGCGCGGCTTCACACTCTTCCTCGTACGTCGAGTAGAGGTAAGCGGTGTCAGTGGCGAACTCGGCGGCGCAGGTGTCAACGCGCTTATAGACCGGGAACACTTCCAGCTTTTGACGGTGCGTGCGCAGGTTTTTCTCGGTGACGCCCAGCAGCTTGGCCAGACGCTGATCGGAGAAGCCTTTGCGCTTGAGCTTGAACATCAGGTCGCGGTCGATAGAGGACAGACCGAGGGTCTTGACCTTCTCTTCGTCCTTGATCAGATCTTCGATCTGCACCAGGAACCACGGATCGATCATGTTCATGGCGAAGATTTCTTCGACCGTCATGCCCGCGCGGAAAGCGTCCGCCACGTACCAGATACGCTCGGCGCCCGGCACGGTCAGTTCACGCTTGAGCACGCTCATGCTTTCCGGGTTGCTCAGATCGAGCTTCTCGTCCAGACCACAGACGCCAACTTCCAGACCGCGCAGAGCTTTCTGCAGGGATTCCTGGAAGGTACGGCCGATGGCCATGACTTCACCGACCGACTTCATCTGAGTGGTCAAGCGCGCGTCAGCGTTGGCGAATTTTTCGAAGGCAAAGCGTGGCAGCTTGGTCACGACGTAGTCGATGGACGGTTCGAAAGACGCCGGGGTCTTGCCGCCGGTGATGTCGTTCGACAATTCGTCGAGGGTGTAGCCCACAGCCAGTTTGGCGGCGACTTTGGCGATCGGGAAACCGGTGGCTTTCGAAGCCAGGGCCGAGGAGCGCGACACACGCGGGTTCATCTCGATCACGACCATGCGGCCGGTGTCCGGGCAGATACCGAACTGCACGTTGGAACCACCGGTCTCGACACCGATCTCGCGCAGTACCGCCAGGGAGGCGTTACGCAGGATCTGGTATTCCTTGTCGGTCAGGGTCTGAGCCGGCGCAACAGTGATCGAGTCACCGGTGTGCACGCCCATCGGGTCGAAGTTTTCGATCGAGCAGACGATGATGCAGGTGTGCTTTTTGTCGCGGGCGACTGCCCGTTCGTCTTGTTTCCAGCCGATCAGGGAGTCGGCGGGCGGGTGCTGGTTGGTC
>NZ_JBIUVJ010000104.1:0-10229 GCF_044742875.1 Pseudomonas sp. NPDC087817 | reverse complement strand
GAACCCGGCCATGGCCAACATCGTCGGCCCGAGCGCAGCGATCGTGGTTTCCACCTTCCATATCGAACTCGATGGCGGTGGCGGCGACCTGCACGTGACCATGCCGTACTCGATGATCGAGCCGGTGCGCGAAATGCTCGACGCCGGTTTCCAGTCGGACCTCGACGATCAGGACGAGCGCTGGGTCAATGCCCTGCGCCAGGACGTGCTCGATGTCGACGTGCCGATCGGTGCCACCGTCGCCCGTCGCCAGTTGAAGCTGCGCGACATCCTGCACATGCAGCCGGGGGATGTGATCCCGGTGGAAATGCCGGAAGACATGATCATGCGCGCCAACGGCGTACCGGCCTTCAAGGTCAAGATGGGCTCGCACAAAGGCAACCTCGCGTTGCAAGTGATCGAGCCGATCGAGCGTCGCTGAAGCGCCGCTCTCACCCCCACACATTTAGCTGAATTGTTGCCCGCCGAGGACAAATGATGAACGACGATATGAACGCCCAGGACGATCAGGCACTGGCTGACGAATGGGCTGCTGCCCTGGAAGAAACCGGTGACGGCCAGGCTGACATCGATGCGCTGCTGGCTGCTGACGCTGGCGCCGCCAGCTCCAACCGTCTGCCGATGGAAGAATTCGGCAGCGTGCCGAAGAACAACGATCCGGTAACGCTGGACGGTCCGAACCTGGACGTGATCCTCGATATCCCGGTGTCGATCTCGATGGAAGTGGGCAGCACCGACATCAACATTCGCAACCTGCTGCAACTCAACCAGGGTTCGGTCATCGAACTGGACCGCCTGGCGGGTGAGCCGCTGGACGTGCTGGTCAACGGCACGCTGATCGCTCACGGCGAAGTGGTCGTGGTCAACGAGAAGTTCGGCATCCGCCTGACCGACGTGATCAGCCCAAGCGAACGCATCAAGAAGCTGCGCTGAGTGAAAAGGTTTCTCTGGGCTCTGCTCGCGTTGCCGTTGAGCGTGCTGGCCGCTGAACCGGCGGCAACCCACGCTGCTGCTGCGCCGGTTGCCGCGACTGCGCCGATGGTCAACAGCGGCGTGGCCGGACAATTGACGCAACTGGTGTTCGGCTTGCTGCTGGTGCTGGGACTGATCTTCTTCCTTGCCTGGCTATTGCGCCGAGTGCAGCAGGCAGGCCCGGCAGGCAAGGGCCAGGTGATCGAACTGATCGGTTCCCGTGCGCTCGGTCCGCGTGACCGGTTGATGCTGGTGCAGGTCGGCAATGAGCAGATTCTGCTCGGTCTGAGCCCCGGCACCATCACCGCGCTGCACGTGCTCAAAGAGCCGGTTGAAGTGCCAGGTACCAGCGAGAAAGCGACCCCGGAATTCGCTCAGCATCTGCTGAAGATTCTCGGCAAGGATCAGAAGGATAAGAAGTAATGGGTGCGCTACGCATCGTCTTGACGCTGGCCCTGTTGCTGGCCGCGCCGCTGGCGTTCGCCGCCGATCCGTTGTCGATCCCGGCGATCACGCTGGGCACCAACGCCGACGGCGCGCAGGAATATTCGGTCAGTCTGCAGATTCTGCTGATCATGACCGCGCTGAGTTTTATCCCGGCGGCGGTCATCCTGATGACCAGTTTCACGCGGATCATCATCGTCTTCTCGATCCTGCGTCAGGCCCTGGGCCTGCAACAGACACCGTCGAACCAGATCCTCACGGGCATGGCGCTGTTCCTGACCATGTTCATCATGGCGCCGGTGTTCGATCGGGTGAACAACGATGCGTTGCAACCGTATCTGGCCGAGAAACTCACCGCTCAGCAAGCGGTGGAAAAGGCTCAGGTGCCGATCAAGGACTTCATGCTCGCGCAGACTCGCACCAGTGATCTGGAGCTGTTCATGCGCCTGTCCAAGCGCACCGACATCGCCTCCCCGGATCAGGCGCCGCTGACCATTCTGGTACCCGCGTTCGTCACGTCCGAGCTGAAAACCGCGTTCCAGATCGGCTTCATGATCTTCATTCCGTTCCTGATCATCGACCTCGTCGTGGCCAGTGTGCTGATGGCGATGGGTATGATGATGCTCTCGCCGCTGATCATCTCGCTGCCGTTCAAGATCATGCTGTTTGTGCTGGTGGATGGCTGGGCGCTGATCATCGGCACGCTGGCCAGCAGTTTCGGAGGTGTTTCGCCATGACGCCGGAAGTCGCGGTCGACATATTTCGTGAGGCGCTTTGGCTGACCACGTTGATGGTCGCGATTCTGGTGGTGCCGAGCCTGTTGGTCGGTTTGCTGGTGGCAATGTTCCAGGCGGCCACGCAGATCAACGAACAGACCCTGAGCTTCCTGCCGCGTCTGCTGGTGATGCTGGTCACGCTGATCGTCGCCGGCCCGTGGATCGTGCAGACGTTCATGGAGTACATCATTCAGTTGTACAAAAACATTCCGATGGTCATCGGCTAAGCCATGCAATCGCTGCTGCAGTTGACCGACACCCAGATCAGTTCCTGGGTGGCGACGTTCATGTTGCCGCTGTTTCGCGTCGCCTCGATGCTGATGGTCATGCCCGTGTTCGGCACAACCCTCATCCCCCGGCGTGTGCGCCTGTATTTCGCCGTGGCGATTACCGTGGTGATTGTGCCCGGCCTGCCGCCGATGCCGGCGGTCAGTCCGCTCGATCTCAGTGGGCTGCTGTTGATTGCCGAGCAGATCCTGGTCGGCGCCGTACTCGGGTTTTCCTTGCAGCTGTTTTTCCAGGCCTTTGCTGTGGCCGGGCAGATTGTCGCGATCCAGATGGGTATGGGCTTCGCCTCGATGGTCGACCCGGCCAACGGTGTCTCGGTGGCGGTGATCGGCCAATTCTTCACCATGCTGGTGACGCTGCTGTTCCTGTCGATGAATGGCCATCTCGTGGTGTTCGAGGTCCTCACCGAAAGCTTCACCACGTTGCCCGTGGGCAGTGGGTTGATGACCGCGCATTACTGGGAGTTGGCCGGCAAACTCGGCTGGGTGCTGGGCGCGGCGTTGTTGCTGGTACTGCCGGCAGTCACCGCGCTGCTGGTGGTCAACATCGCGTTCGGCGTGATGACCCGTGCCGCGCCGCAACTGAACATTTTCTCCATCGGGTTTCCACTGACCCTGGTGCTCGGCCTGTTCATTGTCTGGGTCGGCCTGGCGGACATTCTCAATCAGTACCAGCCGCTGGCTACCGAGGCCTTGCAGCTGTTACGCGAACTGGCACGGGCGCGCTGACTCATGGCCGAGAGCGAAAGCGGTCAGGACAAAACAGAAGACCCCACGGAGAAACGTAAAAAGGACTCCCGTGAGAAGGGTGAGATCGCCCGCTCGAAAGAGCTCAACACCCTCGCCGTGATGATGGCCGGTGCCAGCGCGCTGTTGATATTCGGCGGCATGCTCGCCGAAGACCTGATGGACCTGATGCGTATGAACTTCACGCTGTCGCGCGAAGTGATCATGAACCAGGGCTCCATGGGCACGTTCCTGATGCAGTCGGGCAAGCTCGCCCTGGTGGCGATTCAGCCGATCATGATCACCTTGTTGCTGGCCGCGTTGATCGGGCCGATTTCCCTCGGTGGCTGGCTGTTCGCGGCCGGCTCCCTGGCGCCCAAGTTCAGCCGGATGAACCCGGCAGCGGGCATCAAGCGGATGTTCTCGTTCAAGTCTGTGGTCGAACTGCTCAAGGCTTTGGCGAAGTTTCTGATCACCTTGGGTGTGGCGTTGGTGGTGCTGTCCGCCGACGTCGATGACTTTTTGCGCATCGCCCATGAGCCGCTTGACCGGGCGATCATTCACAGCGTCACGCTGGTTGCCTGGAGTACGTTGTGGCTGGCTTGCGGGCTGATCATCATCGCTGCAGTCGACGTGCCGGTGCAGCTCTGGGAAGCCCACAAGAAACTGCTGATGACCAAGCAGGAAGTGCGCGACGAGCACAAGGATCAGGAAGGCCGACCTGAAGTCAAACAACGCATCCGTCAAACCCAGCGCGAGATGTCCCAGCGGCGGATGATGGCGGCGATTCCCGATGCCGATGTGGTCATCACCAACCCGACCCACTACGCGGTGGCGCTCAAGTACGATTCCGAGAAGGGCGGGGCGCCCGTCCTGCTGGCCAAGGGCAGCGACTTCCTGGCGCTGAAGATCCGTGAAATCGCCGTGGCCAACAACGTCATGCTCCTTGAGTCGCCGGGGCTGGCGCGGTCGATCTACTACTCCACTGAGCTCGATCAGGAAATCCCCGGGGGCTTGTATCTGGCGGTTGCCCAGGTCCTGGCCTACGTCTACCAGATCCGCCAATTCCAGGCGGGCAAGGGCAAGCGCCCGGATCCGCTCAAGGACGATCTGCCGATTCCGCCGGACCTGCGTCGCGATTCCTGACGGTTACCGTCTGTCTGAAAGACCTCTGCACCTGTTATTTCTGACAGTAGCCAGTGAGCGCTCCTCAGCGATCTAATTGCCATGGGATTTCTCCCGGCATTTTCCCTGTATTGGTGGCTCTGATCATTTGATGCGAGTACCAGGGATCGGCGTCTACGTCAGGTTTCAGAGGAAGCGATCATGGCAGCGAATCCGCTAAAAAAATTGGACGGCATGGAGATGGAGTTTGTCTCCGGTGTGTTGGAAAGGCGCCCTGATGAGCGCGCAATCGGTTACACCGTCACGTTCAAACTGATTCTGGACTTCACTCATTTCAAGCACATGGCCAACGCCTATAGTCCAAATTATCTGGAGGTGTCGACTAACTCGATTCGGCCTGAGCTGGAGGGGCTGGCGTACCACTCTAGCTACAATCTGATTGGCAAACCTGACGAAAAAATCGTCAACAGCGCGATGCTTTTCGAGCGATTCACCCATCTGGAGGACTACATGGATGGCTGGATCCACGATGAAATGGAAAGGCGATACAGCAAACCGCAATTCACCATTGAAGGTGATGCTCTTTTCATTACGGCACGTCAGGACTTTCGCTGGTTGGATCCCGCGCGCCAGATCGAAATCAAAGACCTCGCCATCATCCCTTTCAAGTGGGGGCTAACCCTGATAGAGCAGAGCGTAAAAGTGTCCTGGGGGAAGCCAGACACTAGAACGCCTGAGGAGATAGTGACACTGATGTACACGCACAACGAGCTCGTCGACATCGAAGGGGTCTCCGTGCTCAAGGGCTCACGCTACATCAATGGCAAGGCCCTCAGTTTCGGTGCGATTGCACCTGAGCAGGTTTTGACGGCGTAGTGATGGGCAGCATGGCCGCCACGTTGTTGCTGGACGACCGTGGAATCGGTTTGATCGAGAGCTGAAACGAAAAAACCGCCGTCCCGATTGAACCGGGCGGCGGTTTTTTCATGCCTGAAGACATGTGTTGGCTGTGCGTCAGTTTTCGCGAGCAAGCCTGCTCCCACAGGTTTGGTAACTGCTCACAGGCTTGTGCTCAATGCATATCCCTGTGGGAGCGGGCTTGCCCGCGAAGACCTCAGCAACCACAGCACAGCACTCAAGCCTTGTCAGACAGTCCTGCTACTGCGGCACCTGCAGATTATCCAGCACCCGATTCACCGCCAATTCCCCGAGCATGATCAATTGCGCGATGCCCAAAAGCGTCCGGCGCTGCGACGCTGGCAAGAGGTGGGCAAAGTCACTGGCAATGGTTCTTGCCGAAGCAAGGGTCTCGAAGGCATCGGCCAGCATCTCCTCGTTTTTGAAGTCCGCAGTAACGGCGTACATCCTGCGGGTTCTACGGGGCGGTGGCGTGGACCCGGGCGGGCAAAGATAGTGATCGAGGGCGCGGTCGGCGGCGTCGTTGAGCTTTTTCGAATCGAGGGATTCGTAGTGGGAGGTGGGATCGGTTTCGGGCGGGTTGGGTGTTGGTTTGATCATGGTGAGACTCCGTGGTTGATTTGGCCGCCACGGCTCATCGCTAAACAAGTAAAGGTGGCGGCTGTACGCAGGTTAGCGATCCGGGTCACAGAAACCCCGGGTAGACCCGAAGGTCTCCCACGCACAGCCACCATGACGCCAATTGCAGATAGACAAAAACTGCAATTGAGAATGGGCATGTTGCGTCTGTTAGATGCCGGATCG
Organism: Pseudomonas sp. NPDC087817; assembly: GCF_044742875.1. Lineage (NCBI taxonomy): Bacteria > Pseudomonadati > Pseudomonadota > Gammaproteobacteria > Pseudomonadales > Pseudomonadaceae > Pseudomonas > Pseudomonas sp. NPDC087817. Next base: position 4,177 of record NZ_JBIUVJ010000104.1, on the reverse strand, counting down.
CTAAACCCGATCGCTGATTCGTCAGCGACCGCACCACAATAGAACCCGCCCCCAAGGCGCACAAGCCGGCGGATTCTGGCGTAGCTGTAGGCAATTACGCAAGGATGTGTAGCCTTTGAGGCGTGTCCTGAAGTGTCTTTTAAACACCGCGGTTTAAGAGGCACTTTGCGCTGGCTTCACGGGCGCCTTCGCGAGCAGGCTCGCGAAAGGGCCAGCCCAATCAGCAAAAATTCCCCGCCAAGCCCCTCTATTTCATTCCCCGGCAAAAGTTGGAAAGCTTCTTGCAGTACCCGCCGTGAGCCCGCTCTGGGCGTCAAAAGTTTGCTTTAAAGGAACGGGGAAAACCGGTGGATCGCTCTCAGTTATTCAACACTGCTCGCTCGAATGTTGCCGACCTCAGTCGAGGCAATCTGGGCGTGCCGTTGTTGCTGCTGGTCATGCTGGCCATGATGATGCTGCCGGTGCCGCCGTTCCTGCTCGACGTGTTTTTCACCTTCAACATCGCGCTGTCGATTGTCGTCCTGCTGGTCTGCGTGTACGCGCTGCGGCCTCTGGATTTCGCGGTGTTCCCGACCATTCTGCTGGTCGCGACGTTACTGCGGTTGGCATTGAACGTGGCGTCGACGCGGGTGGTGATGCTTCACGGTCAGGACGGCCACGCCGCCGCCGGTAAGGTGATCCAGGCCTTCGGTGAAGTAGTGATCGGCGGTAACTACGTGGTCGGTATCGTGGTCTTCGCGATCCTGATGATCATTAACTTCGTCGTGGTGACCAAGGGTGCCGGGCGGATTTCCGAGGTGAGCGCGCGCTTCACCCTCGATGCGATGCCCGGCAAACAAATGGCGATCGACGCCGACCTCAACGCCGGTCTGATCGACCAGAACCAGGCCAAGGCGCGTCGTCAGGAAGTGGCGCAAGAGGCCGAGTTTTACGGTTCGATGGACGGTGCCAGCAAATTCGTCCGTGGTGACGCCATCGCCGGTCTGCTGATTCTGTTCATCAACCTTATCGGCGGCATGGCCGTCGGTATCTTCCAGCACAACATGAGCTTCGGCGACGCCGGCCGGGTTTACGCCTTGCTGACCATCGGTGACGGTTTGGTGGCGCAATTGCCATCACTGTTGTTATCGACAGCGGCGGCAATCATGGTGACCCGTGCGTCCGGCTCGGAAGACATGGGCAAGCAGATCAATCGCCAGATGTTCGCCTCGCCGAAAGCGCTGGCGGTGGCCGCAGGTTTGATGGCGGTCATGGGTCTGGTGCCGGGCATGCCGCACTTCTCGTTCCTGAGCATGGCGGCGCTGGCTGCTGGCGGCGCTTACCTGTTCTGGAAAAAGCAGAACGTCGCCAAGGTCGAAGCATTGCAAGAGGTCAAGCGCCAGCAGGAGCTGCTGCCGTCGCCGGCCCGCGCCATGGAAACCAAGGAGCTTGGCTGGGATGACGTGACCCCGATCGACATGATCGGCCTGGAAGTCGGTTATCGCCTGATTCCATTGGTGGACCGCAATCAGGGCGGGCAACTGCTGGCGCGGATCAAGGGCGTGCGCAAGAAGCTCTCGCAGGATCTGGGCTTCCTGATGCCGACCGTGCACATCCGCGACAACCTCGATCTGGCGCCGAGCGCCTATCGCCTGACCCTGATGGGCGTGATTCTCGCCGAAGCGGAGATCTACCCGGATCGTGAACTGGCGATCAACCCGGGCCAGGTCTACGGCACGCTCAACGGTATCAACGCCAAAGATCCGGCTTTCGGCCTGGAGGCTGTGTGGATCGAAATCAGCCAGCGTGCCCAGGCACAATCCCTCGGTTACACGGTGGTGGATGCCAGTACCGTGGTCGCGACCCACTTGAACCAGATTTTGTACAAGCACTCCAGCGAGCTGATTGGCCACGAAGAAGTCCAGCAACTCATGCAATTGCTGGCCAAAAGCTCGCCGAAACTGGCCGAAGAGCTGGTGCCGGGCGTGGTCACGTTGTCGCAGTTGCTCAAAGTGCTGCAAGCGTTGCTGGCCGAACACGTGCCGGTACGCGATATCCGCAGCATCGCCGAAGCCATCGCCAACAACGCCGCGAAGAGTCAAGATACCGCCGCGCTGGTGGCTGCCGTGCGGGTCGGCGTATCTCGAGCCATCGTCCAAAGCATTGTAGGCACTGACTCCGAGCTGCCTGTGATCACCTTGGAACCAAGGTTGGAACAAATATTGCTCAATAGTCTGCAGAAGGCAGGACAAGGCTCGGAAGAGGGCGTTCTGCTGGAGCCAAGCATGGCCGAGAAGCTGCAACGGTCGCTCATCGAAGCGGCGCAGCGTCAGGAAATGCAAGGTCAGCCGGTGATCCTGTTGGTAGCAGGCCCGATCCGCGCGATGCTTTCGCGTTTCGGCCGCCTCGCGGTCCCAGGGCTACACGTGCTGGCCTACCAGGAAATACCGGACAACAAGCAAGTGACCATCGTTGCGACAGTAGGGCCCAACGGCTGAGGTAGTGGTTTATGCAAGTTAAGCGTTTCTTTGCCGCCGATATGCGTCAGGCCATGAAGCTGGTTCGTGATGAGCTGGGCGCTGATGCCGCCATCATTGGCAATCGCCGCATTGCCGGCGGTGTCGAGTTGACGGCGGCACTGGATTACAAATTGTCGGCGCTGGCGCCACGGGTTCCGAACATGGAACTCGAAGACGAGCTGCGCAAGACCCAGTCGCGCATCGTTACCGCCCAGGCCGAACTGAGCCTGCGTGGCGAAGCCGACGGCAATAGCAATCGCCAGATTTTCGCCGGGCTGCCGTTGACCGCTGGCCTGCCGCTGACTGCCGCTGAGCCGCTGAGCGAGCCGACTTACGCCGCCCCGGCGCGTCCGGCCCCGGCGCCTGCGCAGTCCTCCGGCGGCGTGGATCCGCGTGCGCTGGATTCGATGCGTTTTGAATTGAACAGCCTGCGCGAGCTGATGGAAGTCCAGCTCGGCACGCTCGCCTGGAATCAGCTGCAAGGCAGCCGTCCGGCGCAAGCCAACCTGTATCGCCGTCTGCAGCGGATCGGCCTGTCCGGCCCGCTGTCGCGCGACCTGCTGGCGATGATCACCGATATTGAAGAACCTCGTCAGGCCTGGCGCATGTTGCTCGCGCACCTGGCGCGGATGATTGCCGTACCGGAAGTCGAGCCGCTGGAAGAGGGCGGTGTGATTGCCATGGTCGGCCCCGCCGGCATGGGCAAGACCACCACGCTGGCCAAACTGGCGGCCCGTTATGTGCTCAAGTACGGCGCGCAGAATGTGGCGCTGGTGAGCATGGACAGTTTCCGTATCGGCGCTCAGGAACAACTGAAGACCCTCGGTCGCATCCTCAATGTGCCGGTGACCCACGTCGATCCGGGCCAGTCGCTGGTGCAGGCGCTGGATCCACTGCTGCGCAAACGCGTGGTGCTGATCGATACCGCCGGCCTGCAAGCCAGCGACCCAGCCCTGCGCATGCAGCTCGAAAGCCTGGCCGGGCGTGGCATCCGTGCAAAAAATTATCTCGTGCTGGCAACCACCAGCCAGAAACAGGTTCTAACCGCCGCTTATCACAGTTACAAGCGTTGCGGGCTCGCCGGCTGCATCCTGACTAAACTGGATGAAACGGCCAGCCTTGGCGAAGTGTTGAGCCTGGCGATCAGTCATGAATTGCCGGTCGCGTACCTGACCGATGGCCCACGGATTCCGGATGATCTGCATCTGCCGCGCCGTCATCAATTGGTCAGCCGCGCCGTCAGCGTGCAAATGCAGGAAGAACCCAGCGAAGAAGCCATGGCCGACATGTTCGCTGATATCTATCACAGCCCGACCAAGCAGGTTGGCTGAGGTAATCATGAACAGTTTTTGTACCTACATCGATGGTCTGCCATGCATTGTTCCGGTTGTGAACGCGCAGCCAGTAATGTGGCCTCCGTCTATGCAAGACAAGGTAAAGAAATAACATGGGCAGCATGCATCCCGTACAGGTGATCGCGGTGACCGGCGGCAAAGGTGGCGTCGGCAAGACTAATGTGTCAGTGAACTTGTCCCTGGCTCTGGCTGAGCTCGGCCGGCGGGTCTTGCTGCTGGATGCCGACCTGGGACTGGCCAATGTCGATGTCCTGCTGGGCCTGACTCCCAAACATACCCTGGCCGACGTCATCGAGGGTCGTTGCGAACTGCGCGATGTGCTGC
>NZ_JBIUVJ010000103.1:0-10288 GCF_044742875.1 Pseudomonas sp. NPDC087817 | reverse complement strand
GTCCCGGACAACCCGGTGACGCGAACCAACTCGCCGATAAGATAATTGATCATTGCGCCCACGATCAGTGTGGCGACAAACATGATGGCACAGCCCGCGATCACGCGAGCCGATGGGGTTTCGATATATCCGGCGAGGTACTCGGACAGTGAGCCACCGAACATCCAGGCGACGACTCCTGCGATGATCCAGGTCACCAGCGATAGTGCTTCCTTGACGAAGCCGCGGCTCAAACTGATCAAAGCGGAGATGGCGATGATTGCAACGATCGCCCAGTCAACCCAGGTAAATGGCACAGTGCAGCCTACAGACGGATAAGGCGGCGCATTTTAGCAGAGCGCATGGCTGTCGGTAAGCTGCGATTTTCAGTGCATTTCAATCGAAGTGATAGTTTTCAGCCGCGCTCGGGCTGGAAGCGCACGACAAAACCCTTGAGGTTCTGCTGACGACCCAACAGATCACGCAGACGATCGGCTTCGGCGCGCTCGATCAGTGGACCGACGAACACCCGGTTCTTGCCATCGGCAGAACGGATGTAAGCGTTATAACCCTGGCTGCGCAGGGTTTTCTGCAGGCTTTCAGCACTGGCGCGACTCGACAGGCTGGCCAGTTGCACCGACCAGCTGACCGACAGACCGTTGGCATCGACGCGACTTTGCGTGGTGTCAGGCCTGGACGATGCAGCGGCGATAGGCTGCGCAGGCGCCGGAATCGGCTTGGCCACCGCAGGCGGCGCTGCAGGTTTGACGATCGCGATGGGGGCAGCGGGCGCTGGCGTCGGAGCAACCGGGACAGCAGGCGCAGTGTCTTCTGCGACGTCTTCATCCGTCGGCACCGGCTCTTGCGGCAAGGCCTGCGGCTCGGGAACGGCCACGGTTTCCATCTGCACTTGCGGCACGACAGGTGCGTGCGGCGCGGCGGGCGCATCGACAGTCACCTGACGCTGCTCATCCTGGCGGGAAAACAGCATTGGCAGGAAGATCACCGCCAGCGCCACCAGCACCAGGGCACCGACCATGCGCTGCTTGTACGCTTTATCCAGCAAAGCCATTTGCCGCTTCCTCCGTGGAGCGCCGGGCCAGCCATTCAAGGGCCTCGGCGACACAATAAAATGATCCGAACAACAGAATCTCGTCGTCACTGGTTGCGACTGCACACTGCCCTTCCAGAGCGGCGGCAACACTGTCGTAAGACGTGACCGATGCGCCAAGGTTCTGCAATGCGGCGGCTAATTCTGCAACCGGACGAGCGCGCGGCGAATCCAGCGGCGCTACGGCCCAGTGCTCGACACTAGCATTCAACTCGCCGATAACACCATCCAGATCCTTGTCCGCCAGCAGACCAAACACCGCCAGACGCTTGCCGACCGGAGGTCGCGAGGCCAGACGGCGGGCCAGATACTCCGCCGCGTGCGGGTTATGACCCACATCCAGCAGCAGGTTCAGGCGTTTGCCATCGAATTCGAACGAACGGCGATCCAGACGTCCGACTACGCGAGTCCCCTGCAGAGCCGCAATAATCTGTTGCGCCTCCCATGGCAAACCGAGCAACAGATAGGCCTGCAACGCCAGCGCGGCGTTTTCCATCGGCAGATCGAGCAGCGGCAAATCGTGCAGCTCGACAACCTGACCCTGCGCGTCGATACCGCGCCACTGCCAATGTTGATCGGTGATACCGAGATCGAAATCACGCCCGCGCAGGAAGAACGGGCAAGCCAGTTCCCGCGCCTTGTCGAGCAACGGTTGCGGAGGATTGAGGTCACCACACAAGGCCGGTTTGCCATGGCGGAAAATCCCGGCTTTCTCGAAAGCCACGGATTCACGGGTATCACCCAGATAATCGGCGTGATCAACGCCGATGCTGGTAACCAATGCGATATCGGCATCGACCACGTTGACCGTGTCCAAACGCCCACCCAGACCGACTTCCAGCACCACGGCGTCAAGTCCGGCTTGTTGGAAAAGCCAGAACGCCGCCAGGGTGCCCATTTCGAAGTAAGTCAGGGAGGTTTCGCCGCGCCCGGCCTCGACCGCAGCAAAGGCTTCGCACAGCCGCGCGTCAGTGGCTTCGACGCCATTGAGCTGCACCCGCTCGTTATAACGCAGCAGGTGCGGGGAATTGTAGACACCAACGCTCAGGCCCTGCGCGCGCAGCAATGAAGCCACGAACGCGCAGGTCGAACCCTTGCCGTTGGTGCCGGTGACCGTAATCACCCGAGGCGCCGGCTGGCCCAGCCCCATGCGGGACGCTACCTGTTGCGAACGCTCCAGGCCCATGTCGATGGCGGACGGATGCAACTGCTCCAGGTAGGCGAGCCACTCGCCAAGGGTGCGCTCGATCATACGTTGGCAGGCACCGGCGGAACGACGATCGGCTCGATCGGCGCGGCGACGAATTTCGGCGTCGGCTTGCCGGTCATTTGTGCCAGCAGGTTACCCAGGCGCGGACGCAGCTCCTGACGATGGATGATCATGTCGATCGCACCGTGTTCCAGCAGGAACTCGCTGCGCTGGAAGCCTTCCGGCAGTTTTTCGCGAACGGTCTGCTCGATCACACGCGGACCGGCGAAGCCGATCAGGGCTTTCGGCTCACCGACGATCACGTCACCGAGCATCGCCAGACTGGCGGAAACACCACCGTAGACCGGGTCGGTCAGCACGGAGATGAACGGAATGCCTTCTTCACGCAGGCGCGCCAGCACAGCCGAAGTCTTGGCCATCTGCATCAGCGAGATCAGGGCTTCCTGCATGCGCGCACCGCCAGAAGCGGCGAAGCAGATCATCGGGCAACGATTTTCCAGCGCGTAGTTGGCAGCGCGAACGAAGCGCTCGCCGACGATGGCGCCCATGGAACCGCCCATGAAGCTGAATTCGAACGCCGAAACCACCACCGGCATACCCAGCAGGGTGCCGCTGACGGAGATCAGCGCATCTTTCTCGCCGGTCTGCTTCTGGGCAGCGGTCAGGCGATCCTTGTACTTCTTGCCGTCGCGGAATTTCAGACGGTCAACCGGCTCCAGATCGGCGCCCAGTTCGTTGCGACCCTCGGCATCGAGGAAGATGTCGATACGTGCACGTGCGCCGATGCGCATGTGGTGGTTGCACTTTGGGCAAACATCCAGGGTTTTTTCCAGCTCCGGACGGTACAGCACAGCCTCGCAGGACGGGCATTTGTGCCACAGACCTTCAGGCACCGAGCTCTTCTTGACCTCCGAACGCATGATCGAAGGGATCAGTTTGTCTACTAACCAGTTGCTCATGCTTTCTTTCTCCAGTACCGGCGGCCCGAACGCTCTGGTTCGCAGCCCCGCGTATGCCCTTCAGCTAAATTCATGTGTGTGGCGATGATGGGTGAACAGCCACGGTCAGCGCGAAACATGACCTGCGTACTGCTCACAAACCCTCAGCCGCGCCTGCTTTGTGCAAGTGCATTGATGGACGGCGGCAGACTGCCAGCCGTCACATCAATATGGAGCTTTGCGTACGGCGTCGATGAACGCCCGAACCTTCACGTGATCCTTGATGCCTTTACTCGCTTCTACCCCGCCACTGACGTCGACGGCGTAGGGTTTCACCCGGGCCACAGCGTCTGCGACATTTTCCGGGGTCAGACCGCCCGCCAGAATCAATGGCTTGCTCAAACCTTGCGGAATCAAAGACCAGTCGAAGGCCTCGCCGGTTCCGCCGGGCACGCCTTCGACATAAGTGTCGAGCAGCACGCCACTGGCGCTTGGGTATGCATCGACGGCCGCAGCGATGTCATCGCCGGCCTTGACTCGCAGCGCCTTGATGTACGGACGATGCCAGCCTTCGCACTCCTCTGCCGATTCATCACCGTGGAACTGCAACAGATCCAGTGGCACGGCATCGAGAATCTCGCCCAACTCACAGCGACTGGCGTTGACGAACAGGCCCACCGTAGTCACAAACGGCGGCAACGCCTTGATGATCGCTCGCACCTGCTGCACGTTTACCGCACGCGGACTCTTGGCGTAGAACACGAACCCGATCGCATCAGCCCCGGCTTCGACGGCTGCCAGCGCATCTTCTATGCGGGTAATCCCGCAGATCTTGCTGCGAACGGCTGACATGTCGAGAAAAACTCCAAGGTAAAATCCGGGAAAGTCCCGGATGGTAACAAAAGCGTTCGAGGGCGTCAGCCGTCAAGTTCGGAGAAACCCGTAAGGAAATGTGGCCCGATAAAACGCTCGGGCAACGGGAATTCGTCGTGATACTCGACCTGCACCAGATACAACCCGTAAGGATGCGCTGTCACACCCCCGGAGCGGCGCTCGCGGCTCTCCAGCACCTCTTTCATCCACTCGACCGGTCGCTCGCCGGCACCAATGGTCATCAGCACACCGGCAATGTTGCGCACCATGTGATGCAGAAAAGCGTTGGCGCGGATGTCGAGCACGATCATCTTGCCGTGGCGGGTCACGCGCAGGTGGTGCATCTTCTTGATCGGTGACTTGGCCTGGCACTGGCCGGCACGGAAGGCGCTGAAATCATGGGTCCCGATCAGATATTGCGCGGCCTCGGCCATGCGCTCGACATCCAGCGGGCGGTGGTTCCAGGTGATTTCTTCGTTGAGGTGCGCCGGACGAATCTGATCGTTGTAGATCACGTAGCGATAACGCCGGGCGATGGCTTTGAACCGCGCATGGAAATGCGCCGGCATCACTCGCGCCCAACTGACACTGATGTCGTGGGGCAAATTGATGTTGGCGCCCATGACCCAGGCTTTCAGCGAACGATCAACCGTTGTATCGAAATGCACCACTTGGCCGCAGGCGTGCACACCAGCGTCGGTACGCCCGGCGCACTGCAGCGAGACCGGCGAGTTGGCGACTTTCGACAAGGCCTTCTCGAGCTCTTCCTGCACCGTGGCTACGCCGGTCAACTGACGCTGCCAGCCGCTGTAGCGCGAGCCTTTGTATTCAACGCCAAGCGCGACGCGGTAAAAGCCGTCGGGCGCCATTTCGGCGGCCGGGTTATCTATGTTTGCCAAGGTGAGACAGCCTGCTGTTTTTGCAAAGGCGAGCATTATAGGGCCGTGGTCAGTGGATGCCAGAGAGTTCTCTGTCGTCTGATCTGGCGCCATCGCTGGCAAGCCAGCTCCCACAGGAATTGCGTGCGCCGCCAAAACTGTGGGAGCTGGCTTGCCAGCGATGGCGATAGCTCAGGCAAACAGCATCCAGCCCAAACAAAAACGGCAGCCTCAATGGCTGCCGTTTTTTTTGTTACCGCTGAATCAAGCCAGATTCGAAAGCATTTCCTTGGCTTCGCCACGCTGCTTCTCGTCACCCTCGGTCAACACTTCGTTGAGGATGTCGCGCGCGCCGTCGTTGTCGCCCATGTCAATGTAGGCCTGGGCCAGATCGAGCTTGGTGGCGGCTTCGTCAGTACCCGCGAGGAAGTCAAAATCGTCTTCGCCCAGATCATCACCGATAGCCGCATCAGCTTCAGTAAAGGTCGGCTCGGCGATGCTTTGCGACAGACGATCCAGCTCAGCGTTGACGTCATCCAGTTCAGAAGCGAACGCATCAGGTTCAGCCGCAGGATTGCTGTCCATTTCGTCGGCCAGCGACAGATCGAAGTCGGCCGGCAGCTCCAGATCATCCTGCGGCACGTCAGCGACGACCGGCGGCTCGACTGGCGGCAGATCCTTAACACCTTCGTCCAGATCCAGCAGGAAGTCATCGTCCGCCAGATCAACCGCTGGCGCTGGCTCGGCACCAAGATCCAGATCCAGGTCGAAGTCCGACAGATCGTCCAGATTCTCCTTGATCTCGGTCTGCTGTTGCAGCACCGACTCGAAGCTCAGGTCATCGTCCGACGGGAACTCGTCCAGCTCGACTGGCGCTTGCGGTTCGACCACGGGCTCAGGGGTGACCGGGGTGATGTTGTCGAGATCGTCCAGACTCAGGTCGAACGCGCTGTCCAGATCATCTTCGACCGGCGACGGAGCGGGCTCCGCTACTTCCGGCTCATCCAGCAGCAAGTCCTTGACGTACTGTGCGTCCAGCTCGGCAGCGACAGCAGCGGCAGCCAGACCGGCAGCAGCCACCACAGCCATGGCCGGGAAGCGGCTTTTCAGCTCTTCGACCTTGGCGAAGTTGTCGCCGTTGGCAACCAGTTGACGCTCTTGACCGACGAACGCATCGCGATCGCCTTGCTGACCGTAGACTTCCATCAGCTTCAGGCGCAGATCGCTACGCTGCGGCTCAAGGCTGACGCCCTCTTCCAGCAGCGCAGCCGCCTGATTCAAGCGACCGGCATTGATGTGCGACTGAGCCTTGTCCAGCACGTCATCCGAGCGATCGGCGGCCGGGGCCACCAGTGGCGCGGCAATCGGTTCAGCCATGACCACTGGCGTAACGATCGGAGCTGGAGTTGGAGCAGGAGCCGGTGTATTGAGCTTGACGCTGGCGGCCGGGGTTTCCAGACCTTCGAAGCTGCTTTCCGGCAGATCCTGCTCGGCGGAGAATTCTTGCTCTTCAGACAGGGCGCGAGCCATGCGCAGATGCTTCTCGGCTTCCTGCTGGGCCTTGCGGCGACGGGCCAGCAGCAACAGCAAGAGCAGCAGAACCACGGCACCACCACCGATCAGACCCAGCAGGATCGGATTGGTCAGCAGTTCGTTGAACGTTTTCTCGTCATCAACCACAGGCTTAGGCTCGACCACCGGCGTTTCAGCGGGTGTATCGACCGGCGGCGCAATGGCGGATTCTGGCGTCGGCGAGGCCGCTTCTGCCGGCGTTGCTGGCGGTGTTGCGGCCAGTTCAGCGGTAATCGCCGGAACCGGTGCAACAGCGGCATTCGCAGCAGGCGCAGCGCCCGCCCCTTCAGCCTGCATCTTCGCCAGTTGATTGTTCTTCAGCTCGATCAGTTTTTGCAGCTTGTCCAACTGGCTTTGCAGATCGGACATGCGGCTTTTCAGTTCCTCGTTGTCACGACGAGTCGTGTCGAGGCTTTCCTGAGTCACCGCCAATTTGTTGCTCAACGCCTTGGCGTCGCCCGCCGGGCCTTTGCCACGCGCCTTGGCGCTTTCGGCGGAGACCAGGCTCAGGTTGTCGCTGGTGTTCTGCGCGGCGCCGGTGTTGGCGCGACCACGCTTGGTCGCGTCGAGCTGCTGCTGACCGGTGCCAGGTTTGGCCACGTAACGACGGCCCTGACGCCAGGCTTCGTTCTGCGCCGCGACTTCAGCGATTGCCTTGGTTTGCGGCAGCGCAGTGCTTTGCACCGAATCGGGCAGACGCAACACCTGACCGGTTTTCAGCCGGTTGATGTTGCCACCGATAAACGCATCGGGGTTCAGCGCCTGAATTGCCAGCATGGTCTGCTGCACTGAACCGCCGGTGCGCGCCTTCGCGGCGATTTCCCACAAAGTGTCGCGTGGCGTTGTGGTGTATTGAGTCGGGTGCGTGGCGCCCGTGGTCGGCGCGGCAATAGTCTGCGACGGCGCCGGTTGCGCGGCCGCATCAGCGGTCTGCGGCGAGAACTTCGATGGATCCAGCAGCACGCTGTAATCGCGCAGCAGACGGCCGTTGGGCCACATTACCTGCACGAGGAATTTGACCATCGGTTCCGACAGCGGCTTGCTCGACGTGACGCGCAGCACGCTTTTGCCGCTGGCGTTGAGCACCGGGGTAAAGGTCAGATCGTTGAGGAAGGCCTGGCGATCAACGCCGGCCTTGGCGAAATCTTCAGGGGAAGCCAGGCTCGGCACCACTTCGGCAGCGGTGAGATCCTTGACGTCGAGCAGCTCGATTTCAGCCACCAGCGGCTGGTTCAGGGTCGACTTCAGGGTCAGCTCCCCGAGCCCGAGGGCATGCGCCATACCGGAGGACAGCGCCGAGGCGGCCGCTATTGCTAACACCAGTTTGCGAACTTGAACCATAGCCTCATCCTTTGTTTGAACGTTCCTCGGCCAGCGAGAAGATGTTGAATACCGCTGCCGTAAGGCATTGCGCGCGACGACGACAGATGTCGCGCGCGATCATTTCTTTGATGCCCCGGAAAGTCCCGGAGGGTGAAACGTTATCGAGTGCTGCGGGCAAGCATAGCGCTCACCTAGAATCAGTCGACAAATTGTTGCCAAGTATCTTTTACAGCAGGTCTTTTATCAACAATTCGGCCACCTGCACAGCGTTAAGGGCGGCGCCTTTGCGTACGTTATCTGACGTCAGCCACAGATTAAGTTCCGCCGGGTCGTCGACACCGCTGCGCACCCGACCGACATAGACAACGTCCTGCCCTACCGCGTCACCGACTGCGGTCGGATAATCGCCGGCTTCGACCAGCTCGATACCGGGTGCGTCTTCCAGTGCGGCGTTGACCTTTTCCAGGTCGACGGCCAGCGCTGACTGCAAGGTCACGCTAAAGCTATCGCCAAAAAACACCGGGGCTTGAACACAAGTTGCGGAAATCTTTAATAAAGGCTGCGCCAGCACTTGGCGCAGCTCGCGCACCAGACGCTTTTCCAGCAGCGTGTGGCCTTGCGCGTCAGGCGTACCGACCTGAGCCAGCAGGTTGAAGGCCATCTGCCGATCAAAGAATGTCGGCTCCAGTGGGCGCATGTTCAGCAGCTCGGCAGTCTGACGCGCCAGTTCGGTGACGGCCTCGCGACCCTGAGCGGAAACGGCCAGATTGGCGGTGACGTTGACGTATTGCAGGTCGATCAGATCGAGCAACGGTGCCAGCACCACGGCGAGCGTGGCGGCCGACGGGCTTGGGCTGCTGACCTGGAACGGCGCTTTCAAACCAGCGAGCACATCGGCATTGGCTTCCGGCACCACTTGCGGCGCCTGATCGGCCGGCAAAGCACCCGACAGATCAATCAGCGAGCACCCGGCGGCATGGGCACGCGCGGCGTAACTCAGGGTGATCGCCGGGCCGGCGGCGAAGAACACCAGTTTGACCTTGCTGAAATCGAACTCGTCGACTTCACGCACACGCACGTTCTTGTTGCGGAACAGCACCGAACTGCCGGCGGATTCGCTGCTGGCCAACAGGTGCAGATTGCCGACCGGGAAGTCGCGCTCTTCAAGAATCTGTACGAGGGTTTCGCCGACAGTACCGGTGGCGCCGATCACGGCAATATCTAGGGTCTGGGTCATGGTGCGAGCCTCTGGCGAAACGGGGGGAGCGGCACTTTACCGGGTGACTGGCGCACAGGCAATTTCTGCCGGGATTTGTGGCGCCTGTGCCGTCCCCATCGCTGGCAAGCCAGCTCCCACAGGTTTTGTGGTGTGCATAAAATCTGTGGAAAACACCGATCACTGTGGGAGCTGGCTTGCCAGCGATGAGGCCTGTACAGGCACCCGAGAATCCCAGGCATAAAAAAACCCGCACCTCTCACAAGGCACGGGTTCTTTCATTGCATCAAGCGATCAACGCTCCAGCAAAATCCGCAGCATGCGACGCAGCGGTTCGGCTGCGCCCCACAGCAGTTGGTCGCCGACGGTGAAGGCACCGACGAACTGCGAACCCATGTTCAGCTTGCGCAGACGGCCGACCGGAACATTCAGGGTGCCGGTGACCTTGGTCGGGCTCAGCTCCTGCATGCTGATTTCGCGCTGGTTCGGCACCAGTTTGACCCAAGGGTTGTGCTGGCTGATCAGCCCTTCGATATCGGCGATCGGCACGTCTTTGTTCAGCTTGATGGTCAGCGCCTGGCTGTGGAAACGCATGGCGCCGATGCGCACGCAGATGCCGTCGACCGGGATTGGGCTCTTGAAGCGACCGAGGATCTTGTTGGTCTCGGCCTGGGCCTTCCACTCTTCACGGCTCTGGCCGTTCGGCAGTTCCTTGTCGATCCACGGGATCAGGCTGCCGGCCAGCGGAACGCCGAAGTTTTCGGTCGGGTACGCATCGCTGCGCATGGCCTCGGCAACGCGACGGTCGATGTCGAGGATCGCGCTGGCCGGATCGGCCAGTTGATCAGCGACAGCGGCGTGGGTCGCGCCCATTTGCTTGATCAGTTCACGCATGTTCTGCGCGCCGGCACCGGAAGCCGCCTGATAGGTCATGGCGCTCATCCACTCAACCAGACCGGCTTCGAACAGACCGCCCAGGCCCATCAGCATCAGGCTGACGGTGCAGTTACCGCCGATGTAGTTCTTGGTGCCCGCGTCGAGTTGCTGGTCGATGACCTTGCGGTTGACCGGATCGAGAATGATCACTGCGTCATCGTTCATCCGCAGGCTCGAGGCCGCGTCGATCCAGTAACCCTGCCAGCCAGCTTCGCGCAGCTTCGGGATCACTTCGCTGGTGTAGTCGCCGCC
>NZ_JBIUVJ010000102.1:0-10292 GCF_044742875.1 Pseudomonas sp. NPDC087817 | reverse complement strand
GAACTGCTGACCGACCTGAAAATGGGCGGCATGGACTTCGCCATCGCCGACCCGACCCGCAAATCCAGCGAAGACGCGCTGCTCAAAGAAGCCGTCACCGCCTTCAAGGCCCGCGCCCAACTGGCCACCGACGCCCTGGGCGGCAAAGGCTACAAAATCGTCAACCTGAACCTCAACAGCAACGGCTACCCACAACCGTACCTGCGCGCCCCGATGATGATGAAAGCCGCCGGCATGGACTCCGCGCCGGTGACACCTGAAGTCGAAGCGGGTACCAGCCAGGTCAGCATGACCGCTGATGGCTCGATTGAAGTGTTGATGCAGTGATTTGATGTGGGCTGAATGAAAAACCGGCGATCAGACAATGATCGCCGGTTTTTTTGTGCCTGAGATTTGTGTTGTTTGCTCGGCCGTCATCGCTGGCAAGCCAGCTCCCACAAGGTCGTGCGTCGATTTCAAAATCGGCACAAACCTGTGGGAGCTGGCTTGCCAGCGATGAACGATAACGCGGTCTCAGGTTTGCGGATCAACCCGATCCAGCGCCCGGTTTACTGTCAGTTCGGCCAGCATGATGATCTGCTGAATACCGAGCACCGTGTTGCGCTGCGTGCCGCCCAACTCATTGGCGAAGTTGCTGGCTGCAGCGCTTGCGGAGGCCAGCGATTCGCAGGCGTGAGCGAGCAGGCTTTCGGTGTCGACGTTGGGACAGACCATGAACATCGTGCTCGGTTGGCGCGGTTTTCCGGGTTGGGGACAAAGATAGAAATCGAGGGCACGCTTGATGGCTTCGCGGTTGCGGGCGAGGTCTTCGTCGCGCAGGGCTTCTTCGAGTGGGGTTTCGAGGGGTGGGTCAGGGATTAATTTATCCATGGAGCATTTCCTTACGAATGACGCCATACGCTTCCGATCTCACTCGAGAAACGAGGTGGCAACTATGTACGGAGTGAGATTACCGGTAAGGAAACCAACCCGGCCGAACCGAAGTCCGCCCGTACATAGCCGCCATAAAGAACTGCCGACAGCATGAACTGGCGGCGATTATGGCGTTGCTTGCGCAGGTTTCCAAATTCGATAACCGGGAATCTCACCTCCCGATCGCAGAGTCCTCTGCGACGTCCGAAGCCTAGAGAGCCCACGTCCGACGGACAACCTGAAAACCTTGTGGGAAGGTTCTGGTAATTCGATACATATTTAAACAGCCCAAAGTAATCGGGTGACCGGGCGGGCCTCTTCGCGAGCAGGCTCACTCCTACAATTGGTTCGCGTGCAGTCTGCAAGAGATTGGTCGGCTGTCAGGCCGCCATCGCTGGCAAGCCAGCTCCCACAGGTAAGCAAAAGCCAAATCAAAAGATCGTCCGATCGCGGCCCGAGCCTTCGGCAACTCCTACAGAGGCGACAAGTACACCCCGCACGCGGCGCATGCCGCCCCACTCAATAGGCCGAGTGTCAGCTCGCCTGCTCTTGATCTTGATCCACGGGCGACATCGGAAGGCTGAGCGGAGGGATTGATCCGGGGGTGGGAGCGCAGCGACCGTTTGGCGCAGCCAAACACATCGAGAGGAGGTGCAGCGCAGCAAACCGGAGGCGATGCGCCCGGATCAATCCCGGAGCGAAGGAACCCCGAGCCCCAGCGAGCGGGCCGCACGCAGGAGCAAGCCTTTTTGGTTACTTTTTCGGCGTCTGGAAAAAGTGACCCGCCGTAAGGGCGGAACCCCAAGCAGCCATAACCGCAGCAACGGATATACACACAACCCGCCAGATATACCGAGATAGACACTCCCCCAAGAAAAACGATATTTCCGAAACCCCACAAATCCCCGCTACCCTCAAAAAACAACCACCTCCAATCTCCCCGGGGACTCCATGCCAAGATCCACCCTCAAACCACTCTTGATCTCCCTGGCCCTGGCCACAACCGCCCCGCTAGCAAACGCCGCCACAACACTCGTTTATTGCTCCGAAGCCAGCCCCGCCGGCTTCGACCCGAGCCAATACACCAGCGGTACCGACTTCGACGCCTCCGCCGAAACCGTCTTCAACCGCCTCACCCAATTCCAACGCGGCGGCACCGACATCGAACCCGGCCTGGCAACAAAATGGGACGTCTCAACCGACGGACTCCAATACACCTTCCACCTGCGCCAAAACGTAAAATTCCACACCACCGACTACTTCACCCCAACCCGAGACTTCAACGCCGACGACGTGTTGTTCACCTTCCAGCGCCTGCTCGACCCGGAAAACGCCTTCCGCAAAGCCTACCCCGCTGAGTCCCCGTACTTCACCGACATGGGCCTCAACACCACGATCAAATCGGTAGAAAAACTCGACGAAAATACCGTGCGCTTCAACCTCAACAACGTCGACGCCGCCTTCGTACAAAACCTCGCCATGAGCTTCGCCTCGGTGCAATCGGCCGAATACGCCGCGCAACTGCTGAAGGAAGGCAAAGCCGCCGACCTCAACCAGAAACCGATCGGCACCGGCCCGTTCGTGTTCAAGCGCTACCAAAAGGATTCACAAATCCGTTACGCCGCGAACAAGGCCTACTGGAAACCCGAAGACGTAAAAATTGACAACCTGATCTTCTCGATCACCCCGGACGCCGCCGTACGCCTGCAGAAACTCAAGACCGGCGAATGCCAGGTCAGCGGCTACCCACGCCCGGCTGACATCGAAGTCATGGAAAAAGACCCGAATCTGCGCGTACTCAAACAGGCCGGTTTCAACCTCGGTTTCCTCGCCTACAACACCACCCATCCACCGCTGGACCAACTCAAGGTGCGTCAGGCCCTGGACATGGCCATCGACAAACCGGCGATCATCAAAGCCGTTTATCAAAGCGCCGGCCAGTTGGCCGAGAACGCCTTGCCACCCGCGCAATGGTCCTTCGACCCGAACATCAAAGACGCGCCGCACGACCCGGTAAAAGCCAAAGCGCTACTCAAGGAAGCAGGGGTTGCACCCGGTACAACCATCAACCTCTGGGCGATGACAGTGCAGCGTGCCTCGAACCCGAATGCGCGGATGTCGGCGCAGATGATCCAGCAGGATTGGGAAAAAATCGGCATCAAGGCCAACATCGTCAGTTACGAATGGGGCGAGTACATCAAGCGTGCGAAAAATGGTGAACACGACGCGATGATCTATGGCTGGACCGGTGACAACGGTGACCCCGACAACTGGCTCGGTGTGCTGTACAGCTGCGCGGCAGTAAAAGGCAGCAACTACGCCAAATGGTGCGACCCGACCTACGACAAGCTGGTGCAACAGGCCAAGGTCTCGACCGACAAGTCGCAGCGGGTAAAACTGTATCAACAGGCGCAAATGATCCTTAAACAGCAAGTGCCGATCACGCCGATTGCCAACTCCACGGTGTTCCAGCCGCTGCGCAAGGAGGTCACCGACTTCCGCATCAGCCCGTTTGGTCTAACCCCTTTCTACGGTGTGGGTATAAATAAGTAACACCAAGCCCCAATGCGGCGCGCACAACGTGACCAGCGCACCGTTTTGGGGCTCCATTTGCACCGTAAAAACCACCCGCAAACGGTCAAATGCGTCAGAAGTTATACCGATGCGACATTAAGGTACGTTCGTGCCACCGTTTGAGGTCGCCGAGTGTTCTGGATCTTGCATTGGGTATGGCGCCTGCATAAGTATCCGCAGGCACGACTCACGAGGTCGTACCTCAAATCAAAAAATGACAACAAATCATGAGGCCAACATGCTTAAACACGCGGTCATTCCGTTTTTAGTCGGCGCAGGCTTGTTAGCCTCCGCACCTTTCGCATCCGCTGCGACTAACCTGGTGTTCTGCTCCGAAGGGAGCCCGGCCGGATTCGACCCAGGCCAGTACACCACCGGAACCGACTTCGACGCCTCAGCTGAAACCATGTTCAACCGTCTGACCCAGTTCGAGCGTGGCGGCACCGCCGTCGTTCCTGGTCTGGCGACCAAGTGGGACATTTCCGATGACGGCCTGACTTACACCTTCCACCTGCGTGAAGGCGTCAAGTTCCACACCACTCCGTACTTCAAGCCGACCCGCGAGTTCAACGCCGACGACGTGCTGTTCACCTTTAATCGCATGATTAACAAGGATGACCCGTTCCGTAAGGCGTACGCGACCGAATTCCCGTACTTCACCGACATGGGGATGGACACCAACATCACCAAGATCGATAAAGTCGATGACCACACCGTCAAGTTCACTCTGAAAGAAGTCGACGCTGCGTTCATCCAGAACATGGCCATGAGCTTCGCCTCGGTACAATCCGCCGAGTACGCAGCGCAGCTGCTGAAAGAAGGCAAGGCTGCCGACATCAACCAGAAACCCGTCGGCACCGGCCCGTTCGTGTTCAAGAGCTACCAGAAAGACTCGAACATCCGTTACACCGGCAACAAGGACTACTGGAAACCTGAAGACGTGAAGATCGATAACCTGATCTTCGCTATCACCACCGACCCGTCGGTGCGCATCCAGAAGCTGAAAAAGAACGAGTGCCAGGTCACCCTGTTCCCGCGTCCAGCCGACCTGAAAGCGCTGAAAGAAGACAAAACCCTGAAAATGCCTGACCAGGCTGGCTTCAACCTGGGCTACATCGCCTACAACGTGATGGACAAGGTCAAGGGCAGCAACGAGCCGAACCCGCTGGCTGACCTGCGCGTTCGCCAGGCGCTGGACATGGCCGTGAACAAGCCGCAGATCATCGACTCGGTTTACCAGGGCGCGGGCCAACTGGCCGTCAACGCCATGCCGCCGACCCAGTGGTCTTACGACACCACCATCAAAGACGCCAAGTACGACCCTGAGAAAGCCAAACAGCTGCTCAAGGAAGCCGGCGTCAAGGAAGGCACCGAGATCGTTCTGTGGGCGATGCCGGTACAGCGTCCGTACAACCCGAACGCCAAGCTGATGGCTGAAATGCTCCAGTCCGACTGGGCCAAGATCGGCTTGAAAGTGAAGATCACCAGCTACGAATGGGGCGAGTACATCAAGCGTTCCAAAGGTGGCGAGAACCAGGCCATGATCATTGGCTGGAGCGGCGACAATGGTGATCCGGACAACTGGCTGAACGTGTTGTTTGGTTGCGACTCGCTCAGCGGCAACAACTTCTCCAAGTGGTGCGACAAGAAGTTCGACGGCCTCGTCAAAGAAGCCAAGCGCACCACCGACCAGGGCAAGCGCACCGAACTGTACAAACAGGCGCAACACGTCCTCAAAGATGCAGTCCCTATGACACCTATCGCTCACTCGACGGTGTATCAACCCATGCGCGCCAACGTGCAGGACTTCAAGATCAGCCCATTCGGCTTGAACTCCTTCTACGGCGTCAGCGTCAGCAACTAAAAGAGACAGCGGCGACGTTTTCAGCGTCGCCGCTGTTTTTTTCTGCCGATTAGTTAGGAATTTGCCTACAACCTTTTCCACCCTGCCTATCCAGGGAGATACAGGACGTGTTGCCTTTTCCTACGAGTCTTTAGGACTCAACGCATTTACTGCCAGACCCACGGCCCCTACCGTCGGGTTCTGACCAGTGACTGCGTGGGCTAACGGTTTGTTGTCCGTACTGGTTTGAGCTCGATGCAGCCACAACGTCCCTGGACGGGACCGCGGCGCATCGAAACAACACTAAAAAAAGAGGGAGCGTCATGCGCCATACCTTGGTTTTTTCCGCATTGCTGGGCGCCGGCCTGTTGGCCGCCACGTCTGCCAGCCACGCCGCCAGCAACAGTCTGGTGTTCTGCTCCGAAGGCAGTCCGGCGGGTTTTGATACCGCGCAATACACGACGGCCACCGATAACGACGCCGCCGAGCCGCTGTACAACCGACTGGTCGAGTTCGAAAAAGGCGCGACCAACGTCGTACCCGGGCTGGCCACCAAGTGGGATATTTCCGAGGATGGTCTCAAGTACACCTTTCACCTACGTGAAGGTGTGAAATTTCATACAACGCCGTACTTCAAACCGACTCGCGACTTCAACGCCGACGACGTGCTGTTCACGTTTAACCGCATGCTTGATGCGCAGCAGCCATTCCGTAAGGCTTATCCGACCGAGTTCCCGTATTTCAACGGGATGAGCCTGAACAAGAACATCGCCAAGGTCGAGAAGACCGGGCCGCTGACCGTGGAGTTCACGCTCAACAGCGTCGACGCCGCGTTCATCCAGAACATCGCCATGAGCTTCGCCGCCATCCTGTCCGCCGAATACGCCGACAAGCTGATGGCCGAAGGCAAACCGAGCGACATCAACCAGAAGCCGATCGGCACCGGGCCGTACGTGTTCAAGAGTTATCAGAAAGACTCGAACATCCGCTACACCGGCAACCCGCACTATTGGGACCCGAGCCGGGTCAAGCTGAAGAACCTGATTTTCGCGATCAACACCGACGCCTCGGTGCGTGTGCAGAAGCTCAAGGCTGGCGAATGCCAGATTACCCTGCATCCGCGCCCGGCCGATGTTGAAGCATTGAAGGCCGATCCGAAGCTGCAACTGATCTCCAAACCGGGTTTCAACCTCGGTTACATCGCCTACAACGTGCGCCACAAACCGTTCGACCAGCTCGAAGTGCGTCAGGCGCTGGACATGGCGGTGAATAAACAAGGGATTCTCAACGCTGTTTATCAAGGCGCCGGCCAACTGGCCGTCAACGCCATGCCACCGACCCAGTGGTCCTACGACGACACCATCAAGGACGCCGCCTACAACCCGGAAAAAGCCAAAGAGCTGCTCAAGGCTGCCGGCGTCAAGGAAGGCACCGAGATCACCCTGTGGGCAATGCCGGTGCAACGTCCGTACAACCCGAACGCCAAACTGATGGCCGAAATGCTCCAGGCTGACTGGGCGAAAATCGGTCTGAAGGTGAAGATCGTCAGCTATGAATGGGGCGAGTACATCAAGCGCACCAAGAACGGCGAGCACGACATCAGCCTGATCGGCTGGACCGGTGACAACGGTGACCCGGACAACTGGCTCGGCACGCTGTACAGCTGCGACGCCATTGGCGGCAACAACTACTCCATGTGGTGCGACCCGGCTTACGACAAGCTGGTCAAAGAGGCCAAGGTCGTCACCGACCGCGACCAACGCACCGTGCTCTACAAACAGGCTCAGCAGTTGCTTAAACAGCAAGTGCCGATTACGCCTGTCGCCCACTCGACGGTCAACCAGCCATTAAGCACACGGGTTGAAGGGTTCAAGGTGAGCCCCTTCGGTCGCAACGTGTTCTCGGGTGTCAGTATCGATTAACCCAACCGATTAGCCGCAACGCTGAGGGGGACCGTCTATCCCCCTCACGCAAGCGCTTTGCCGAAATTCGCCAATCCGGCTTTTTGCAAACGTTTGCGATGTGTGAATGAGTTCTAAACCAATAACCGGCCAACCCAAAAAAGCCGGCATAAAAAGAAAGTAAAGGAGCTTCACCCATGAAACTGAGCAGCACCGCGATACTGGCCTTGGCCATCAGCAGCATCACCGCCACGGCGTACGCAGAACCTGCTAGTCAGGAGTTCGTCCCTACCACGTTGGCCGGTAGTAGCGCCCAAAGCGAGGCCAAAGGCTTTATCGATGGACAAAGCCTGGGCGGCACTACACGTAACTGGTATGCCAATGAATTGAAGCGTCGTGATGATCGCTTCAGCTACGTGAAAAACAGCGACAAGAACACCTCGCCTGTAGTCAAGACGCCAACTCCGCGTCGTATCAACTGGGTTCAGGGCACCATCGTCAACTACACCTCGGGCTTCACCCAAGGCACCGTTGGCGTCAGCACTGAAGTGGCGGCGTACAATGCCATCGTGCTGGACCGTGATCGCAAGGACATCGCCGGCGGCTCCAACCGTACCCTGGCGCACTCCGACGGCGACGCCGTAGACCAGTGGAGCAAACTGGGTCTGGCCAACGTGAAGCTACGCGTTTCCAACACCACGCTGACCGCCGGTCGCCAGAACTTCAGCACCCCGATCGTAGACGTCATCGGCAACCGTCCGCTGCCTTCGAGCTTTGAAGGTATTACCCTGCACAGCGAAGAGTTCAACAATCTGTCGTTCGACCTGGGCGGTTTCGACCGCGTCTCGCCTCGTACCGAACAGAGCCTGTCGAAATTCCGCACCGAGTACTCGGCCACTGGCGTTGAGACCGATAAGGTTTACATCGCTGGCGTCAACTACCAGCCATTCAAGAGTCTGAAAACCAGCCTGTACGGCTCCAACGTCGAAGACTTCTGGAACCAGTACTACTTCGGCGCCACCCACGAACTGGGTGACAGCCAGGTCCTGAGCCTGACCACCGGTCTGAACTACTACAAGACCGTCGACGAAGGCAAAAAGCTGATGGGCGAGATCGACAACGATACCTACTCGCTGTCGCTGGGCCTGGCTCACCAGGCGCACAGCCTGACCTTCTCGTACCAGGAAGTGAATGGCGATACCTACTTCGACTACCTGCACGAAACCAACGGCATCTACCTGGCCAACTCCCTGCTGTCGGACTTCAACGGCCCGAACGAGAAGTCCTTCCAGATCGCCTACGGCATCAACATGGCCGAATATGGCGTGCCAGGCCTGAAGTTCAACATCTACCAGGCACGCGGCTGGGGCATTGACGGTACTCACTACCGTGGCACCGCCTACACCGACCCGGGCGCCAAGCGCGGCGATCTGAGCCTGATGGACGGCGAAACTCACTACGAATACGGCATCGGTGCTTCCTACGCCGTGCAGAGCGGCCCGCTCAAAGCCACCGCGATTCGCGCGACGTACACCACGCACCGCGCCAGTGAAAACCAGGCTGACGGCAACATCAACGAGTTCCGTCTCGTGACCACGATTCCATTCAACATCCTGTAAAAACGCCAACCGACGGCTGACTCAGTGACGAGTCGGCCGTTCGGTTTTTTGTCTTCAACCGATTGCAGAGGGTTATCGATGAAAATGCTTCCCCTACGTGCGGCCGTCGCTGCCGCGTTGTTGAGCGCCGCCATCGGCGTCTCGGCCAAACCCTTGGTGGTCTGCACCGAAGCCAGTCCGGAAGGCTTCGACATGGTCCAGTACACAACTGCAGTCACTGCCGATGCGGTGGCCGAAACGATCTTCAACCGTCTGGCGGACTTCAAGCCCGGCACCACCGAAGTGATTCCGGCACTGGCCGAATCCTGGGACATCAGTGAAGACGGCCTGACCTACACGTTCCACCTGCGCAAAGGCGTCAAGTTACACACCACCGAATATTTCAAGCCGACCCGCGACATGAACGCCGACGACGTGGTCTGGAGCTTCCAGCGTCAGCTGGACCCGAATCACCCATGGCACAAACTGTCGAGCGTGGGCTTCCCGTACTTTGAAAGCATGGGCTTCAAGGAACTGCTGAAAAACGTCGAAAAAGTCGACGACAACACCGTCAAGTTCACCCTGACCCGCCGCGAAGCGCCGTTCCTGGCCGATATCGCGATGGCGTTCTCCTCGATCTACCCGGCCGAATACGCCGACCAGTTGCTCAAAGCCAACAAGACCGGCGACCTCAACAACAAGCCGATCGGCACCGGCCCGTTCATCTTCCAGCGCTACGCAAAAGACGCTCAGGTGCGCTTCAAGGCCAACCCGGATTACTTCCGAGGCAAGGCGCCGGCTGACGCGTTGATCCTGGCCATCGCCACCGACAACAACGTGCGCCTGCAAAAGCTCAAGGCCAACGAGTGCCAGATCGCCCTGTATCCAAAACCGGACGACATCCCGAGCATCAAGAAAGACAGCAACCTGAAAGTCGATGAACTGGACGCGATGACCGTCTCTTACATCGCCATGAACACCCAGCACAAGTACATGAGCGACGTGCGCGTGCGCAAAGCCATCGACATCGCGTTCGACAAGGAAGCCTATGTCAACGCGCTGTTCGGCAAAGGCAATGCGTCGGTCGCGGTCAACCCGTACCCGCCGACCCTGCTCGGCTACAACCACGACCTGAAGAACCCGCCACGTGACCTCGACGCCGCCCGCAAGCTGCTCAAGGAAGCCGGGGTTCCGGAAGGCACCGTGTTTACCCTGTTTACCCGCAACGGTGGCGGTCCGACCAACCCCAACCCGATGCTCGGCGCGCAGATGATGCAGGCTGACCTGGCGAAAGTCGGGATCAAAATCGACATCCGCGTCATGGAATGGGGCGAGATGCTCAAACGCGCCAAGGCCGGCGAACACGATATGGTCTCGGCCGGATGGGCGGGCGAAAACGTAGACAGGGATATATTACTGTAGTGTATTCTATTTTGTGATGTCGATATGTTATGCGTTATCTTT
>NZ_JBIUVJ010000101.1:7810-10376 GCF_044742875.1 Pseudomonas sp. NPDC087817 | reverse complement strand
CGCCGCCCCGCGGGCGCCGGCGCCCACCCCCCCCGCGCCGCGCACGATCACCAGCTGGCCGTGGCCTTGGCAACCGGGTACGGCCAGGGCGTGTTCGCTATCGAGTTTGAAGTCTGCCGGCAATGCTACCAGCTCATCGGCCGGATGAACGCCCTTCATTGCCAGCCAGCGTGTATCGGCATCGCCGAGGTGGCGAGTCCAGTTGGTGAAGTTTTCCATGCTGCTGAACGCCCGGGAAATGATCCCGTTGAACGGCTGCGCAGGCTGGAAGGCTTCGACACGGCTGTGGATAACTTGCAGGTTATCCAGTTTGAGTTCGAGTTTGACCTGAGTCAGGAAGCGGGTTTTCTTGCCATTGCTGTCCAGACAGGTCACTTGCGAGTCTGGATACAGGATCGCCAACGGAATTCCCGGCATACCGCCGCCGCTGCCTACATCGAGCCAGCGACCGTTTTCGATGAACGACATTACGCTCAAGCTATCGAGCAAATGACGAGAAACCATTTCGTCCGGATCGCGCACAGCCGTCAGGTTGTAGGCCTGGTTCCATTTGATCAACAGGGCCAGATAACCCAACAGCAATTCGTGCTGGGTTTCACTGAGATTGACACCGAGCTCGCGGGCTCCTGTGGATAACTCTTCGGCGTGTTGCGAAGTGACCTTAGAACTCAAGCGCTTTGCTCCAACTGACGGCCCGCGCCGCGTTTTTTCAAATGAATCATCAACAGCGAAATTGCTGCCGGGGTCACACCCGGGATCCGCGAAGCCTGGCCCAGCGTCTCTGGTCGAGTCGCGCCGAGCTTGCTTTGGATCTCCTTGGAGAGACCGGAAATGTTGGTGTAATCGATATCCACAGGCAGTTTTGTGTCTTCGCTGGCGCGCAGACGGGCGATTTCGTCCTGTTGACGGTCGATGTACCCGGCGTACTTGGTCTTGATTTCAACCTGCTCGGCGACCTGTGGATCTTCGGCGCCGTTGCCAGTCACTTCGACCAGACCAGCGTAGTCGATTTCCGGACGGCTCAAGAGATTGAGCAAGTTGTATTCGTGGGTCAGCGGCGTGCCGAATTTTTCTGCAATCGCCTCGCCCTGCGGCGTGCCCGGGCGAACCCAGGTGCTTTTCAGACGCTGCTCTTCGAGTTCGATGCTTTCGCGTTTCTTGCAGAAGGCCGCCCAACGCGCGTCATCGACCAATCCGAGTTCGCGACCTTTTTCGGTCAAACGCAAGTCGGCGTTGTCCTCGCGCAGGATCAGGCGGTACTCGGCACGGGAAGTGAACATGCGGTACGGCTCTTGGGTGCCGAGGGTGATCAGGTCGTCGACCAACACGCCGATGTAGGCTTCATCGCGACGTGGACACCAGGCTTCTTTGCCTTTCGCACGCAGTGCAGCGTTGGCGCCAGCGAGCAAACCTTGGGCGCCCGCTTCTTCGTAACCGGTGGTGCCGTTGATTTGCCCGGCGAAGAACAGACCGCCGATGACTTTGGTTTCCAGGCTGTACTTCAGATCGCGCGGATCAAAGTAGTCGTACTCGATTGCGTAACCCGGGCGCACGATGTGCGCGTTTTCCATGCCGCGAATCGACTGCACGATCTGCAATTGCACGTCGAACGGCAAGCTTGTGGATATCCCGTTCGGGTACAGCTCATGGGTGGTCAAACCTTCCGGTTCGATGAACACCTGGTGGCTTTCCTTGTCGGCGAAACGGTGAATCTTGTCTTCGATCGACGGGCAATAACGCGGGCCGATGCCTTCGATTTCACCGGCAGCGGAATACATTGGCGAACGATCGAGGTTCGCCGCGATGATTTCGTGGGTGCGGGCGTTGGTGTGGGTAATCCAGCAACTGACCTGGCGCGGATGCTGTTCTTTGTTGCCCATGAACGACATCACCGGGATCGGCGTATCCCCTGGCTGCTCGGTCATGACCGAGAAATCCACAGATTTGCCATCGATACGCGGTGGCGTACCGGTTTTCAGGCGACCGACACGCAATGGCAGTTCACGCAGACGATGAGCCAGGGCGATCGACGGCGGATCTCCGGCGCGACCGCCGGAAAAATTCTGCAACCCGATGTGGATAAGTCCGCCGAGGAACGTACCGGTGGTCAACACCACGGAATCGGCGAAGAAACGCAGACCCATTTGGGTGACAACACCGCGCACTTGTTCCTGCTCAACGATCAGGTCGTCAGCGGCTTGTTGAAATATCCACAGGTTCGGCTGGTTTTCCAGGATTTCGCGGACAGCGGCTTTGTAAAGAATTCGGTCGGCTTGCGCACGGGTTGCTCGTACGGCCGGGCCTTTACGGCTGTTCAACACGCGAAACTGGATGCCGCCCAGATCGGTGGCGATGGCCATCGCGCCGCCGAGGGCGTCGATTTCCTTGACCAGATGGCTTTTGCCAATGCCACCAATGGCCGGGTTGCAACTCATGGCGCCGAGGGTTTCCACGTTATGCGTCAGCAACAGGGTTTTTGCCCCCATACGTGCTGAGGCCAGTGCTGCCTCGGTACCGGCATGACCGCCGCCGATGACGATCACTTCAAAACGGGAAGGGAAATCCA
>NZ_JBIUVJ010000101.1:0-7800 GCF_044742875.1 Pseudomonas sp. NPDC087817 | reverse complement strand
ACCCCCCTCGGGACTTCTTTCGTATTTAATCCCTTACTTGTTTGCGAGCTGGTGTCGGCCCCTGGTCGGCAAGTAGAGGGACTTCGCCCTTCCTAAAGAACCCTTTGCACAAAATTTAACCAGCTGTGGAGAACTCGCGGTTAAAAGAATAAAAAAGAGAGAAATTTATAAAACCTTTGTTTTAAAGCTTATTCTTACTGAGCAAGCTTTCTGTGGATAGATTGCTACAGGCCTTTATATTCAATATGTACAGAGTTTCAAAACCCTGTGCCCATGTGGCCATGAGGGGTTTGGATAACCGGTGTAAGCCTGTGGATGAAAGGGGTAGTTATCCACAGAGGGGTTTATATCCAGTTTTCAAGCCCTGTTATCAACTGACCTCAGTGGCACTTATTCACAGGGCTTAATCCACAGAAAATCGATGAATCCACCTTTTTCGGGCACAAAAAAATCGCCACCCATTGCTGGATAGCGAACAGAAAACCCAAAACCAAACGATGGAGTGTTGTCAGAGGCCTATTGTGAGAGGACGTAACAGAGGCTAATAATAGCCATTATCATTAACTCCCCCTCTTCTCCTCATGTCCTTATCCATTCATAACGCTGCGATCGAGCAAATCTACGAGCAACACCATTCGTGGCTATATGGGTGGCTCAAGGGCAAATTGAATGACGCCTGCGATGCTGCCGATGTCGCGCACGACACGTTTGTGCGGATCCTCGCTGCGCGTAATGCCGCGCAGATTCGCGAACCTCGGGACTATCTGACCACCATTGCACGGGGCCTGGTCATTGATCGCTATAGAAGACAGGCCATCGAAGCGGCTTATCTGCAAGCCCTCGCATCTCGTCCCCAAGCCACAGCCATCAGCGAAGAAGACCGGGCGCTGATCATCGAGACGCTGGTCGCTGTGGATAAGGCCTTGACCGGCTTGGGTGCAAGAACCCGGCAGATCTTCATGCTCTCGCAGATCGATGGCCTGACTTATCAACAGATCGCCTTGCAGTTGAAAGTCTCGCTGACCACCGTGAAGAAACACATGATCCGCGCACTGACGGAATGTGCATTGATCATGGCGCAGCTGTGATGGCTATCGCCCCTGATCGCAAAGTCTTTGAAGCGGCTGCCGGTTGGTACGTGCAGTTTCAGTCACAGCCACCGACGCTTGCCGAACAACGGGCATGGCAGCTGTGGATAGATAGCGCTCCTGAACATCTGGCGGCCTGGAATCAGATGGAACGGTTGCAACGCCACCTCGGCACGCTGCCGCAGGATCTGAAGCGACGAGCGTTGAGCACCGGCCAGCAACGCCGCCAAGTGCTGAAGTTGATGGTGTTGGTGGCTGGCGCAGGTCTGGTTGGCTGGAATGTCCAGCAACACACCTCCCTGGGAAACGTCTGGGCTGACTATAAAACCCGCGTCGGTCAGAGACGTGACATCACGCTGGCCGATGGCAGTCAGATTCAACTGAATACCGATACGGCCATCGACGTGTCTTTCGATAGCAGGCAACGATTGATCCGTTTGCGCACTGGCGAAATCCTTATACAGACCGGAAAGCTCGGCGATCAGCGCCCCCTGTACGTCGAAACCCGCGATGGACGTATCCAAGCCTTGGGTACCCGGTTTTCTGTGCATCAGTTGTCGGGATCGACCCGAGTTGGCGTGCTTGAAGATCGGGTCAGCATTCAGCCTGGTGAAGAATTGGCTACCGCAAGAATATTGAAAGCCGGCGAAGGCGTGGATTTCGATCGTCAGCACATCAGCCGGATTCATTCCTTCAAGCCCGCAGAGGTGGCGTGGACCAATGGCCAGCTGATCGTGCTCGATGCTCGTCTGGGCGACGTACTCGAAGAATTGGGCCGCTATCGTCATGGCGTGTTGCAGTGCGATGAACGCGCCCGGGATTTACGCGTGTCTGGCACCTTCCGTCTCGATTCCACCGATGCGGTACTGGCAAATCTGCAGGCTTCAATGCCAATAAACGTGCGTTATTTCACTCGTTATTGGGTTTCGATCCGCCATAACGCCTGATCGAAAAGACGCCTGTGGAAAAATAAATCGAAAACAGGGTTATCTTTTTTTGCCCTGACCCGGCCCTACAGGTAATCGCGATAAACGCGGCTCTTTGCCAACTTCAGGGCTTATCCACACATGCGTCTTCCCACGTTTCGTCAGCGTTTTTCCCACCACTGCATTGCCTATAGCTTACTGATGACCAGTGCCACGTCCTGCCTGGTACTGACCGGTAGCGCGTTCGCGGCGACGGCAACCCAGCGATACGCCATTGCCGCCGGACCGCTGGACAACGCCCTGAGCCAGTTTGCGTCGGCAGCGAACGTGATTCTGTCGTTCTCGCCGCAACAGACCAGTCACCTGCGCAGCCCTGGACTGAGCGGCAATTTCTCCGTGGAACAGGGTTTCGCCCAACTGCTGCAAGGTTCCGGTCTGCAAGCCGTGCCACAAGCAGCGGGCAGTTACATTCTGCAGGCACTGCCAAACGGTGATTCGCTGGAATTGGCGCCGACCAACATCAATGGCCAGTTGGCCAACTCGATGAATCTGGATTACGCCGCCGATGTTGGCTACAAGGCGCAGAACAGCCGGATCAGTACGAAAACCAGCACACCGTTGTCGGAAACTCCACGTTCGGTGTCGGTGGTTACCGCGCAACGGATGAAAGATCAGAAATCTCAGACGCTGACCGAAGTACTTGGCTACGTTCCGGGGATCTTTGCCCCACCGTTTGCCGCCGGCGACAGTCTGGCCGGCGATCTGTTTTTCATTCGCGGTTTCAACGCCACCGATTACGGCTACGGCCTGCTGCGCGATGGACTACGCGTGCAGGGCAACCGCTATGACACCAGCACCGAGCCATATGGGCTGGAGCGGGTCGAGGTTTTCCGCGGCCCGTCTTCACTGCTCTACGGTGAAAACGCGCCGGGCGGTCTGGTCAATCTGGTGAGCAAGCGTCCGACAGCCGACCCTCAGGGCGAAGTGCAATTGGGGTATGGCTCGAATAATCGCCGGCAGATGGGGGGCGATGTCTCCGGACCTCTCAACGACAGCGGCAGTGTCCTTGGTCGGGTGTTGATGCTCGGGCGCAAGTCCGACACTCAGACCGATCATGTACCGGACGATCGTATCTACATCGCCCCGTCGCTGACGCTGAATTTCGACGACTTCAACACTTTGACCTTGCTGGCCAACTACCAGAAGGATCACACCAACATGGAACTCGGCCTGCCCGCCGCGGGTACTTTGTTGAGCAATCCCAACGGCAAGTTATCCAAAGACACCATGCTCGGTGATCCGGACTGGAATACCTTCGAGCGCGAAACCTGGAGCACCGGTTACGAGTTCAGCCATTCCTTCAACGACGACTGGCAGTTCCGCCAGAACTCGCGCTACATGCAGTCGCGGATCACCCGCCATGAAACCTGGCCGGGCAACCTGAACAACGCCGGGTTCGGAACGCGGTTGAACATGACCGCTTACGATCGCTTCAACAAATCCATGGTGTACTCGCTGGATAACCAGCTGGAAGGCAAATTCCAGGTCGGCGGTCTGGAGAACACTGTGCTGTTCGGTGCCAGCTATGACCGCACGTCGTTCAATCAGGACTGGAACGCCGGCATCGTCGGACCGATTGATATCTACAACCCGGTTTACCTACGCGACCCGACAACGCCGATTGCAGTGCAGAACACCCTGCTTGAGCAGCAGATGAAAGGTGTTTATGCACAGATCCAGAGCAAGTATGACCACTGGCTGTTCCTGCTTGGCGGCCGTCAGGATTGGGTCGACAGTGATTTTCGCGACAAAGTGGCCAAGGGCAGCAACATCAGCTCCGAGGACAAGAAGTTCACCTATCAGGGCGGCGTGATGTACCAGTTCGACAACGGTATGACGCCGTATGTCAGCTACTCGACCTCGTTCGTGCCGGTGCAGCAGATCTCCAATGCCGGCGCGCCGCTTGATCCCATCACCAGCAGCCAGTACGAAGTAGGCCTTAAGTACGAGCCGATCGGCTGGGATACCGCGTTCACTGCTTCGGTGTATGACCTGCGCAAAAAGGACGACACCTACTTCGACTCGACGACAGCGACCTATCGCCAGGTCGGCGAAAGCCGTTCCAAAGGTGTAGAGCTGGAACTGAACAGCAACCTGACCCAGAACCTCAATGTCACCGCTGCTTACACCTACACTGACGCGCGGATCACCAAGGATGCCGCGACGTCACTGGTCAAAGGTCGTCAAATGACCGGCGTGCCGCGTAATCAGGCTTCGGCCTGGGCCAAGTACCGCTTCCTCGATGGCGATCTGAAAGGTTTGTACGTTGGCGGTGGTGTGCGTTACTTCGACAGTGCCTTCGCTTACACCTCGCCTTCGTTATACGGAAAGCTTGATGCCGGCGACGTCACCTTGGTGGATGCGGCGATCGGTTATCAGATCGACACTCACTGGAGCGTCGACTTGAACGCGAAAAATCTTTTCGACAAGGAATATGTCTCGGGATGCAACGACGCCGGCCGCTGCTATTGGGGTGAAGACCGTACGCTGCTCGGCACGGTTTCCTACAACTGGTAAAACGAAAAAGGGTCTGTGGACAACTTATCCACAGACCCTTTGGTCATTTGCCGATGCAGAAGCTGGAAAAGATTCTTCCCAACAAGTCATCCGAGCTAAAGGCCCCGGTGATTTCCCCCAGCGAATGCTGGGCCTGGCGCAAATCTTCGGCCAGCAATTCACCTGCGCCAGCCAAAGTCAGTTGTGCGCGGCCGTGTTCCAGCGCTGCACTGGCGTGACGCAAAGCTTCCAGGTGTCGGCGTCGAGCACTGAAACTGCTTTCCGAGGTTTGCTCGTAACCCATGCAGGCTTTGAGGTGATCGCGCAGCAGTTCCAGACCATCGCCTGCCGATTTCGCGCTCAGACTGATGGTCACATGGCCGTCATCACTGACTTCCAGGGCAATCGCTTCGCCGGTCAGATCGGCCTTGTTACGAATCAGAGTGACCTTCGCCGGGTCTGGGCGGATTTCGAGGAACTCCGGCCACAAGGCAAACGGGTCCAACGCTTCCGGGGCGGTGGCATCGACGACCAGCAGTACCCGATCGGCTTCACCAATGGCTTTCAATGCACGCTCGACACCGATCTTTTCCACATGATCATCGGTATCGCGCAGGCCTGCGGTATCCACAACGTGCAACGGCATGCCGTCGATGTGGATATGTTCACGCAGGATATCCCGCGTGGTGCCGGCAATCTCGGTGACGATGGCGGCTTCGCGACCGGCCAACGCGTTCAGCAGACTGGACTTGCCGGCGTTCGGACGACCGGCAATCACCACGGTCATGCCGTCACGTAACAAGGCACCCTGCCCGGCTTCGCGCAGCACTGTGGATAATTCATCACGCACCTTGTCGAGCATGCTCAATACATGGCCGTCGGCGAGGAAGTCGATTTCTTCTTCCGGAAAGTCGATGGCGGCTTCGACGTAGATGCGCAGACCAATCAGTTGCTCGGTCAAGTTATGCACACGCTGGGAGAACGCACCTTGCAAGGAACGCAGGGCGTTGCGCGCAGCCTGTGCAGAACTTGCTTCGATCAAGTCGGCGATCGCCTCGGCCTGGGCCAGGTCGAGTTTGTCATTGAGGAAGGCGCGTTCGCTGAATTCCCCCGGGCGAGCCAAACGGCAGCCCAATTCCAGGCAACGCTTGAGCAACATGTCCAGAACGATCGGGCCACCGTGGCCCTGCAGTTCCAGCACGTCTTCACCAGTGAACGAGTTCGGCCCCGGGAAATACAGTGCCAGACCTTCATCCAGCACTTGCTGGTCATCACTGAAAAACGGGCCGTAATGGGCGTAACGCGGTTTCAGTTCGCGGCCGCTGATGGCTTTGGCCGCGACACTGGCCAACGGCCCGGAAATACGGACGATGCCGACACCGCCGCGACCTTGGGCGGTGGCAACAGCGGCGATGGTTTCACGAGGTGTGCTCATAAACCGGTATCCAGACAAAAGTGGCAGATAGCAAAACGCCCCACTAGGGGGCGTTTTGAGTGGTGTTATCCACAGTGCAAGTTACGCCTCGGCTTTTTTCGTCGCCGCTTCGATCTTACGCGTGATGTACCACTGTTGTGCAATCGACAGGCAGTTGTTCACAACCCAGTACAGCACCAGACCTGCCGGGAACCACAAGAAGAAGAAGGTGAAGATGATTGGCATCATTTTCATGACCTTCGCCTGCATCGGATCCGGCGGAGTCGGGTTCAGTTGCTGCTGGATGAACATGGTTGCGCCCATGATGATCGGCAGAATGAAGAACGGATCCTTGATCGACAGGTCAGTGATCCACAGCATGAACGGTGCCTGACGCATTTCCACGCTTTCCAGCAGAACCCAGTACAGCGAAAGGAAAACCGGCATCTGCACGAGGATCGGCAAGCAGCCGCCCAGCGGATTGATCTTCTCTTTCTTGTACAGCTCCATCATGGCTTGCGACATTTTCTGCCGGTCATCGCCATGTTGCTCTTTCAGCGCAGCCAGTTTCGGCGCAACGGCACGCATGCGCGCCATCGATTTGTAGCTGGCAGCCGACAGAGGGAAGAAAAGACCCTTGATCAGCATGGTCAGGAAGATGATCGACCAGCCCCAGTTACCCACAATCGCGTGGATGTGTTGCAACAGCCAGAAGATTGGCTGGGCAATGAACCACAGGATGCCGTAGTCGACGGTCAGTTCCAGACCTGGGGACAACTCTTTCAGCACAGCCTGGCTTTTCGGACCGGCGTACAACACAGCGCTTGTTTCAACTTTGGCACCCGGAGCAGCGGTCAGTGTAGGACCGGTGTAACCGATGATGTAGTTGCCTTTACTGTCTTTACGGGTCTGGACGATGTTGTTTTCGCCCTTGGCCGGAATCCACGCAGTCACGAAGTAGTGTTGCAGCCACGCTACCCAACCACCGGTGACGGTTTCTTTCAGTTGGGCCTTGTCCATGTCCTTCATGGACACTTTCTTGTACGGCTCCGAACTTGTCCACAGGGCGGCGCCCAGGTAAGTCGCGGTACCAGTAGCGGTTGTGGACGAAGGATCAGCGCTGTTATCACGCTTCAACTGGGCGAACATCGCGCCATTCCAGGGCTGAGCGCTCTGGTTATCCACAATGTAGGAAACGGCTACGTCATACAGGCCGCGCTTCAGGGTGAAACGCTTGATGTAATTGACGCCGTCCTTGCTGAATTTCAGGTCAACGACGAGTTGATCCTGACCGTCAGCCAGTTGATAAGTCTTCTTCTCCGAAGAGTAAACCGGACGACCGGCCGGATTTGCGTCCGGGCCGTTGGTTCCGATCAGACCGCTTTGTGCCAGATAAACACGCTCGCCGCCGTTATCGAACAGCTGGAACGGAACATCAGGACGATCCTGACGACGTGGATACAAAGGCAAGGTCAGTTGAGCAACATCGCCACCTTGTGGATCGATCGCGAGATCGAGCACGTCGGTTTTGATCTGGATCAGATCCTTGCTGGCGGCCACCGGAGTTTCGGCAGGTGCGCTGGTATCGCTAGCGGCGCGCGGAATATCGTCACTGGCGGCAGCATTATTGCCAGTGGCGGTGTCCGGCAAACCGGATGTAGTCGTACTGGAAGCAACATTCTGAGTCGGCAGGGCAGCCTGGCCATAGTCCTGGTTCCATTTAAGAACCATAACGTAGGACACGATTGCCAGGGCGACGATCATGATCGTGCGTTTGATATCCATTATTACTCGGCCATCGAAGAAGAACGGGAGG
>NZ_JBIUVJ010000100.1:0-10391 GCF_044742875.1 Pseudomonas sp. NPDC087817 | reverse complement strand
ACCGCCCCCCCGCCCCACTCGGCCCGACGCTGCATATGGCCCCCGACTCCACCGATCAGCTTGGTGTAACGCTCACCCATGCCGCCGACTTGCTCGCTTTGATCCGGGTGGACCAAAAAGATGATTTCGTAATGACGCATGAATGCTCCTTACGGGTTGTAGCCTGCCGCTCAAAAACGGTCAGACAAGGAGTGAATGACACTTATGGACTTGCCGGCGCGGGGCACATGCGTGCCTGCCGTCACAGCAAGGGGCGCAATTGTAGA
Organism: Pseudomonas sp. NPDC087817; assembly: GCF_044742875.1. Classification (NCBI taxonomy): domain Bacteria; kingdom Pseudomonadati; phylum Pseudomonadota; class Gammaproteobacteria; order Pseudomonadales; family Pseudomonadaceae; genus Pseudomonas; species Pseudomonas sp. NPDC087817. The sequence goes on along the minus strand of NZ_JBIUVJ010000100.1, from coordinate 10,125 downwards.
GAAGGGACAGGAGAGGTGCAAGGCAATTGGTGAATATTTGAACAATCACCAATCCTGCCTTCACCACAAACCAATGTGGGAGCGGGCTTGCTCGCGAATGCGATACATCAGGCAACATAATTGTCGACTGACACTACGCTTTCGCGGGCAAGCCCGCTCCCACAGTTGATTGCATGCAGCTTTATTTCTTGGCGGAGGCCTTGGCTTTGGCGCCACGCTGACGCTGGGCTTCAAACAGGCACACACCGGTCGCCACGGAAACATTGAGACTGCTGACACTACCGGCCATCGGCAGATTCACCAGATAGTCGCAGTGCTCACGGGTCAGGCGACGCATGCCTTTGCCCTCGGCACCCATGATCAGAATGGTCGGGCCGGTCAGGTCCTGGTCATAAATGCTGACCTCGGCCTCACCCGCCGTGCCGACAATCCACAAACCGCGCTGCTGAAGCTTTTCCAGGGTGCGCGCCAGGTTGGTCACGGCAACCAGCGGAATCACTTCCGCCGCGCCGCAAGCCACTTTACGCACCACAGGTGTCAGCGTGGCCGACTTGTCTTTCGGCACGATCACTGCCAGCGCACCGGCAGCATCCGCCGAACGCAGGCAGGCACCGAGGTTGTGCGGATCGGTCACGCCGTCGAGCACCAGCAACAACGGTGCGCCTTCAGTGCGATCGAGCAGCTCGTCGAGCATTGCCTCACCCCAGACCTGGCTCGGACTGACGTCCGCAACCACGCCCTGGTGCACGCCTTCAACCCAGGCGTCCATTTCGCGGCGCTCGGCCTGACCGACCTGGACACGATTCTCGTTGGCCAGTTCGATCAGGGTCTGCACGCGCGGATCATTGCGGCTTTCGGCCAGCCAGATCTGCTTGACGCGCTTCGGATGGTGACGCAGCAACGCTTCTACCGCGTGAACGCCGTAGATTTTTTCCAACTGACTCATGACTTCGCCTTCGGTTTACGCGCCCCGCCACTTTTGGCTGGAGCAGAACCCGCTTTTGGCGGGCCTTTACGGTGTTTGCTCGGTTTGGCTGGCTTGCCGCCGGCGGCCTTTTCAGGCGCCGACCGTCCGGTCTTTCCCGCAGACGCCGCTTTACCACCGCTTTTGGCATCGGAAAGCAGTGCTTTCTTCATTTCACGGCTTTTACGCAGCTCGGCGTTTTTCGCCACGGCATCGCTTGGGCGATAGGCTTCGACAGCCTTCTCTTTGGCTGGACGACGGCTGGAAGTTTTGCCCGGGGCCTTTTCTTCCACAGCCTTGGTCGCTGGAGCAGCGGTTTCAGCGCCACGCTTTTTACGGCCGATCGGCGCACTGATGGTTTTTTCCGCCATCTCGAAGTCGATCTTGCGCTCGTCAAGGTCAACGCGCATGACGCGAACTTCAACGGTATCGCCGAGACGGAAGCTGCGACCGGTGCGCTCGCCCGCCAGGCGGTGATGCACAGGATCGAAGTGGTAGTAGTCGCCCGGCAGCGCGGTGACATGCACCAGACCTTCGACGTAAATATCGGTCAGCTCGACGAACAGACCAAAACCGGTCACCGCAGTGATCACGCCCGGGAACGATTCGCCCACGCGATCTTTCATGAACTCGCACTTGAGCCAGTTCACCACGTCGCGGGTCGCTTCGTCGGCACGGCGCTCGCTCATCGAGCATTGCTCGCCGAGCTGCTCAAGGGCCGCTTCGTCGTACGGGTAGATACGCGCCTTCGGAATGGTCATCGCACCGGCACGGCGAACGTGCGGGGTGTCCTGTTTCGAATGGATCACGCTGCGGATCGCGCGGTGCGTGAGCAGGTCCGGGTAACGACGGATCGGCGAGGTGAAGTGAGTGTAGGCTTCATAATTCAGGCCGAAGTGGCCCTGATTGTCAGCGCTGTACACCGCTTGACTCAGCGAGCGCAGCATCACGGTCTGGATCAGATGGAAATCCGGACGATCCTTGATGCTTGCCAGCAGTGCCTGATAGTCCTTCGGCGACGGGCCGTCCTTGCCTTTGTGCAGGGACAGACCGAGTTCGCCGAGGAACGCACGCAGTTTTTCCAGACGCTCCGGTGGCGGACCATCGTGGACGCGGTACAACGCAGGAATTTCGTGCTTCTTGAGGAATTCGGCGGTGGCCACGTTGGCCGCCAGCATGCACTCCTCGATCAGCTTGTGTGCGTCATTACGGGTGGTCGGACGAATTTCGGCAATCTTGCGCTCGGTACCGAAGATGATTCGGGTTTCCTGCGTTTCGAAATCGATCGCGCCACGTACGTGACGAGCCGCCAGCAGAACCTTGTACAGCGCATAAAGCTGTTTGAGGTGCGGCAGAACGTCGTTGTACTCACCGCGAAGCTGACGCGCCTCGGTGATTTTCGGCGTTTCCAGCATCGCACTGACTTTGTTGTAGGTCAGACGAGCGTGGGAATGGATCACCGCTTCGTAGAAGCAGTAGTCAGTCATTTCGCCAGACTTGGAGATGGTCATCTCGCAAACCATGGCCAGACGATCAACGTGGGGATTCAGCGAGCACAGGCCGTTAGACAATTGCTCAGGCAGCATCGGCACCACGCGCTCGGGGAAATAAACCGAATTGCCGCGCACTTGCGCCTCGTTGTCCAGCGCCGAACCGATCTTGACGTAGCTGGAAACGTCGGCAATCGCCACGTACAACTTCCAGCCGCCGGAGAACAGGCGCAGCTTGCCCGGTTTGGCTTCGCAGTAAACCGCATCGTCGAAGTCGCGGGCATCTTCGCCGTCAATGGTGACGAACGGCAGATGACGCAGGTCGACGCGCTTCTCTTTGTCTTTTTCTTCGACTTCAGGCTTGAGCTTGGCCGCTTCTTTCAAAACGGCTTCAGGCCAGACGTGCGGAATATCATAGGTACGCAGCGCGACATCGATTTCCATGCCCGGCGCCATGTAGTTGCCGACCACTTCGACCACGTCGCCTTGCGGCTGGAAGCGCGGTGTCGGCCAGTGGGTGATCTTCACCTCGACGAACTGACCGATCTGGGCGTTGGCATTGCGGCCCGGAGTGACCAGCACTTCTTGCTGGATTTTCGGGTTGTCGGCGACGACGAAGCCGATGCCGCCCTCTTCAAAGTAGCGACCGACGATGGTTTCGTGAGCACGCGACACCACCTCTACGATCACGCCTTCGCGGCGACCGCGACGGTCAAGACCGGAAACACGCGCCAACGCACGGTCACCATCGAACACCAGACGCATTTGCGCCGGGCTCATGAACAGGTCATCGCTGCCGTCGTCCGGTACCAGGAAACCGAAACCGTCCCGGTGACCACTGATGCGGCCGAGGATCAGGTCGAGCTTGTCTACCGGCGCGTAAGTGCCACGGCGGGTGTAGATCAGTTGAGCGTCGCGCTCCATGGCGCGCAGGCGGCGGCGCAGGGCTTCGATCTGGTCTTCTGTGGTCAGACCAAACTCTTCGACCAGTTGCTCGCGGGCAGCAGGCGAACCCCGATCGGCGAGATGCGCCAGGATCAGTTCGCGGCTAGGAATAGGGTTTTCATATTTTTCCGCTTCACGAGCGGCCTCGGGATCGAGGGACTGCCAATCGGCCATTAGAGAGTTTTCACCTTGTCTATATGCGGGTTAGTTTGGCATAGGCGCCATCAAACGGGAAATTTCCGACTCTATAAGGCCCATCTAAAGGCCTGTATCGACGCTTTGCAGGCGTTTTGAACACCGCTGGTAAAAAAAATCAAAAAATCTCACAGCAGGGGTTTACAGTTAAAAAGGCGCTCCGTATAGTGCGCGCCATCGACGACGCACAAGCGCTGCCGATACTGCCCAGATGGTGAAATTGGTAGACACGCCAGCTTCAGGTGCTGGTGACCTTACGGTCGTGGAAGTTCGAGTCTTCTTCTGGGCACCAATTTCGAGTTTGAGACTAGATCAGTTTCAAGACTCACACAAAAACCCGCGAAAGCGGGTTTTTTGCATTCTAAGGAACGCTTTTGTTAAAACTGATTTATTAAAATTAAATCAGGGGTTTACAGATCAAAAAGCGCTCCGTATAGTGCGCCACATCAACAGCGGCAACGCTAGCGATGATTGCCCAGATGGTGAAATTGGTAGACACGCCAGCTTCAGGTGCTGGTGACCTTACGGTCGTGGAAGTTCGAGTCTTCTTCTGGGCACCAATTCAAACTCAAGGTTACGACGTTGAGTTTCCAAAAAACCCGCGAAAGCGGGTTTTTGCGTTTCTGGCTCTCAGAAAAACCCACCACAATCCCCTATGACGAGGGAGCCAGCTCCCGCTGGGGTGCGAAGCGCCCCTCGCTTTCATTCAATTAATCCTCGCTCACAAATCTAACGACTGCTTCGCAGCCGAGCGGGAGCAAGCTCCCTCGCCACAATGGTTTTTCCAGTCATCTAGCAAACTCGCCTCTCCATCGCAAGGCGCACTTGAGAAACAATATCGTTTATCATTGTTGCAAGTTTTTGCAATGCGACAGTGAGGAACCCTGCGAATGACGTTTCGAAATACCCTGCGCCGAAGCCTGACCTTCACCCTCCTCGGCCTGGCGCTCGCCACTCCCCTCACCCAGGCTGCCGATGCGGTTTCCCTGACTCTCTACAACGGCCAGCACAAGGAAGTCGGCGACGCGATCGCCAAAGCCTTCGAAGCCAAGACCGGCATTCACGTCAATGTGCGCAAAGGCAGCAGCAATCAACTCGCCAGCCAGGTCATCGAAGAAGGCGACCGCTCTCCTGCCGACGTGATCTACACCGAAGAATCGCCACCACTGAACAATCTCGGCGAACTCGGCCTGCTGGCCAAGACCGATGATGCCACTCTGGCGGTTCTGCCAAAGACATACGTTGCCGGCAACGGCACCTGGATCGGCGTCACCGCGCGGGTTCGAGTGGTCGCTTACAACCCGAAACTGGTCGATGAAAAAGACCTGCCGAAATCGGTAATGGAATTCTCCGATCCGAAGTGGCAGGGCAAAGTCGGCTTCGTACCCACCAGCGGCGCGTTCCAGGAACAGGCCGTGGCGATCATCAAGCTGCACGGTCGTGACGCCGCCGAAGAATGGCTGACCGGCCTGCGCGCATTCGGCAAGACCTACAGCAACAACATGGTTGCGCTCAAAGCCGTGGAAAACGGCGAAGTCGCCACCGTTCTGGTGAACAACTACTACTGGTTCGCCCTGCAGCGTGAGAAAGGCAAACTTGATTCGAAGCTGCATTACTTCACCGGCGGTGACGTCGGCGGCCTGATCACCGTATCCAGCGCAGCCGTGCTGAAATCCAGCAAACATCCAAAAGAAGCCCAGCAATTTCTTGCCTACATGGCCAGCGAAGAAGGCCAGCGCGTGATCACCCAGACCACCGCCGAATATCCGCTGCACAAAGGTATGGAATCGGATCGCGGCCTCAAGCCCTTCAGCGAACTGGAAGCGCCGAACGTCACTCCGGCCGATCTGGGCAATGCTGAAGAAGCGCTGGATCTGGAACGTGAAGTTGGCTTGAACTGATGACCGCATCGTTATCCGCCCCCGCCGCGCGCGGGGGTTACGTGCCACGGCGCAAGCGCCCGTCGATCTGGCTGGTGCTGCCGGTACTGTTACTGGTGGTGCTGAGCCTGTTGCCGCTGGCCTACGTTGGCCTGAAAGCCTGGCAGGCGGGCTGGGCCGAGGCGCTGCACTTGCTGTGGCGCCCATATGTGTTCGGCCTGCTGCGCAACACCTTGGCACTGATGGTGGGCGTGACGCTGACCTGCGGTGTGATCGGCCTGTCGCTGGCGTGGTTGCTGGAGCGCAGTAATTTGCCCGGGCGACGCCTGTGGGGTGTGATCCTGTGTCTGCCGTTCGCGGTGCCGGCGTTCGTCAGCAGCTTCACCTGGGTCTCCTTGAGCGCGCAGTTCGAAGGACTCGGCGGAGCGATTCTGGTGATGAGCCTGTCGAAATATCCGCTGATCTTTTTGCCGGTTGCAGCGACCCTGCGCAATCTTGATCCCTCCCTTGAAGAATCCGCCCGCACGCTGGGCCAAAACCGCTGGGGCGTGTTTTTCCGCGTCACCCTGCCGCTGCTCTGGCCGTCTCTGCTGGCCGGCTCGCTGCTGATTGCCCTGCACATGCTGGTGGAGTTCGGCGCACTGTCGATCATCGGCCTGCAAACTTTCACTACCGCGATCTATCAGCAGTTCGAACTGGAATTCAGTAACGCCAACGCGGCGATGCTGTCTGCGGTGTTGCTGGCGCTATGTCTGGTGCTGCTATGGCTCGAATTGCGCGTACGCGGCAAGGGCCGGCATGTGCGCACCGGGCAAGGTGCGGCGCGCCAGGCCGAGCAGGTTCGACTGGGACGGTGGGCCGCTGTCGGCCAGTTGTATTGCCTGATGCTGGCGATTGTCGGCAGCGGGATTCCGCTGGGGATGTTGGTGTACTGGCTTGCGGTGGGGTCCTCGGCGGCCTTCCCGGTCGCGGCGATTACCGAAGCACTGCTGTCGTCGCTGGCACTCTCGCTGGGTGGCGCGGCGTTGTGCCTGGTATTGGCGGTGCCGGTCGGATTGCTGGTGGTGCGGTACAAAGGCCAACTGGCGATCTGGGCCGAGCGCCTGCCGTATCTGCTGCATGCACTGCCGGGCCTGGTGATTGCGCTGACGCTGGTTTATTTCGCCCTGCACTACGTGCCGGCGCTGTATCAGACATCCGGGCTGCTGCTGATCGCTTATGCACTGCTGTTTCTGCCACTGGCTCAAGCGCCGATTCGTACTGCGCTGAACAAGGCTGCACCGCAGTTGGAAGAAGCGGCGCGTACGCTGGGCGCATCATCATTCACGGCATTTTGCCGGGTGACGCTGCCGATCATCTTCCCGGCCTTGGGCGCAGCGTTTGCGCTGGTGTTTCTGGATGCGATGAAGGAACTGACCGCGACTTTGCTGCTGAGTCCGACCGGGCTCAATACCCTGGCGACCGAGGTCTGGGCGCATACCGCGAATGTCGAATTTGCGGCGGCAGCGCCTTATGCGGCGCTGTTGATTTTGGTATCCGGGCTACCGGTTTATTTACTGACGACCCGGATGTATCTGAGCCGCTGACAGCGCTTTCGCGAGCAGGCTCGCTCCCACATTTTGACCGAGTCCCATCAGAGGAATGCGATCTAGTGCGGGAGCGAGCCTGCTCGCGAAGAGGGCCGCCCAGACAACCTCAAGCCCTGAACTGCCCCAGACTCGCCTTGAGCTGCGCCGCCAGACCATCCAGCACCTTGCCACTGGCCGTGGTTTCCACCACCGCCTGAGCCGCTTTCTCGGCCTGAGCATGGATCGTCTCGACCCGCCCACGCACTGCCTGCGCCCCCTGCGCCTGATGCGCAGCGGCCTGCGTCGCCAGACCAATCGCCGCATGCACCTGCTCGACCGAAGCCTGTACCGACTGCTGCAGCCGCGCACTGTCGCGCAGCACCAGCAAACCTTCGCTGGCCTGACGTCCGGCCTGACCGATAGCCTCCACTGCCTCACGCGCGCCCTGCTGCAACGCGACGATGTGCGCCTGAATATCGCCAGTCGAACTTTGCGTCTTGCTCGCCAACGCCCGAACCTCGTCCGCGACCACGGCGAAACCACGTCCGGTCTCGCCCGCCCGCGCAGCTTCAATGGCTGCGTTCAATGCCAATAAATTCGTTTGTTCGGCGATCCCGTGAATCACCGTCAACACCACTTCAATCTGCTCACTCTGCTGCGCCAGCCGCTCGATGACCTTAGCCCCGGTATCGACTTGCCCCGCCAACGCCTCGATCAAACTGCCAACCTTGGCCGACGTGCGCGTGTTTTCGTCAGTGGCCTGGCGAATATCCACAACCTGCTTCAACGCCGCCTGCATCGCGTGGCTTTCCGATTGCGCTTCGTCGGCCATTTGCGACAACGCGCGCAAGCTTTCCGCCACTTCATCACGCTGCATCCCCGCCGCCGCATCGGCGCCGGCATTGCGCAGGGTCATCGCGCCGATTTCCACGCCGGTACGCTGGGCGACATCGCCCGCCTCGCGCACGATCGGTTGCAACTTATCCACAAAGCGATTGACCGCCGAGGCCATGTCACCGATCTCGTCCTTGCTGTTGATCTGCACACGCTTGGTCAGATCGCCCTCACCCGCCGCCAGATCGTCCATTGCCGCGTTGAGCATCTTCAGACGATTGACCACCCGATGCCCGAGTACCACCGCCAGCAGCAACAGCACGCCACAGCCGACCAGTGCCAGGCCCAAACCGATCCGCCAGCGCAGGGTTGCGGCAGCGTCCTGCACGGTACGCGCCGTGTTGGCTTTCATTTCGGCGGCAGTGGACTGCGCCGACTGCAGACGCGCCTGCATTGCTGCGGCACTGTCAGCGGCGGCGCCCTTGAGGCTGTCGCCGACCAACTGATCGCTGCTGGCAATCAGCGCCGAGAAGCGCTTGTCGAGCGCCGCCAGATCGGTCTCGACCGAAGCGGTGGAAACCCCCATCAGCACCTTGCCAATTTCTACGCCGTTCGGGTTGATCGACGCTTCGAGGTAGTAAACCGACGGATCGTTCTTCGCCGCGTCCAGCACTTTATCCAGCGCACGCTCGCCCTGGCCCTTTTCGAGCAAGGCCTTGTTGATCGGGTTTTCGCGATTGAGATAACGCGTCAGATGCTGCCCCGTGGCATCGTCGTAGACCACGAACAGCACATTGGGATTGCGCTGGGCACGCCGGGCAAATTCGGACAAGGTCGGTACATCGCTGTCCCACATGGCGCGAGGTGCGACCGAGGCGAGTAATTGGGCCATGTCATTGGCCGAATCCTTCAGATCCTTTTCGAGTGTCGTACGCAGTTGCGCCTGTTCGTCCTTCAGACGCGAGGACAAACCAGCCGTCAGACGCTGACGGGTGCTGGTGGACAAGTTATCTAGGCTCGACGTGACTTCACGCCCGGCCTGCTCCAGTTCGCCGGAAAGCTTCTGGCTGTCAGCACCGAGGCGCACGGCAAGATCAGCTTCCAGCGCCGTGACGGTGCTCCGTGTCAGGGCGACTGCCACCAACACCTGCACCAAAAGGGCGATACCAAGGGTAACGAATACAGGGCGTAATAAACGGCTTTGTAACAGTGAGAGAACGGCCGACACTGTGAATACCTCTACTTCTGACGCCATTAATTTGATGGCACTCTTGTAGGGAGATTCACAGCAAAGGTCATGCCGTCCAACAGGCATAAACGACAAAGGCCCCGATCAAGGGGCCTTTGTGTTTTTACATCAACGACTTATCAAGCGAACGGATGACGCAGAACGATGGTTTCGTTGCGGTCCGGGCCCGTCGAAATAATGTCGATCGGCGCGCCGATCAACTCTTCAACGCGTTTGATGTAGGCACGGGCGTTGGCCGGCAGCTCTTCCAGGGTTTTGGCGCCCACGGTCGATTCGGTCCAGCCCGGTACTTCTTCGTACACAGGCTGCAGGCCTACGTAGCTGTCAGCGTCGGTCGGCGCAACGGCGTTGCCTTGTGCATCTTTGTAGCCGGTGCAGATGTTAATGGTTTCCAGGCCGTCGAGTACGTCCAGCTTGGTCAGGCAGATGCCCGAGATGCTGTTCACATCGATAGCGCGACGCAGGATAACGGCGTCGAACCAGCCGCAACGACGGGCACGGCCGGTGGTAGCGCCGAACTCGTGACCTTGTTTGGCCAGGTGCGCACCGACTTCGTCAAACAGCTCAGTCGGGAATGGACCCGAACCGACGCGAGTGGTGTAAGCCTTGGTGATGCCCAGGATGTAGTCGAGGAACATCGGGCCAACGCCCGAACCGGTCGCCACGCCACCAGCGGTGGTGTTGGAGCTGGTCACGTACGGGTAGGTACCGTGGTCGATGTCGAGCAACGAACCTTGGGCGCCTTCGAACATGATGTCTTTGCCGGCGCGACGCAGGTCGTGCAGCTCGGCCGTCACGTCCAGCATCAGCGGCTTGAGCAGCTCAGCGTATTCCTTGCACTCGGCCAGGGTTTTCTCGAACTCGATGGCCGGCTCTTTGTAGTAACCGACCAGCATGAAGTTGTGGTAATCCACCAGTTCACGCAGCTTGTCTTCGAAACGCGGCATGTTCAGCAGATCGCCAACACGCAGGCCACGACGTGCAACCTTGTCTTCGTAAG
>NZ_JBIUVJ010000099.1:6747-11137 GCF_044742875.1 Pseudomonas sp. NPDC087817 | reverse complement strand
TGAAGCGACCCACTCTCGAAAACCGTATAACTCATTGAATCTCAAGGAGTTTTCCGTTTCGACTGCGCCGGAAGTGGGGCGAATTATAGACCTCTAGAATTCGCCGTCAACCCCCAATTCCAACTTTATTCAGATTTCAGCGTAATGCGTGCAAAAGCCTTCTTGCCAGCCTGGCAAACGTGGGTCGCGCCCACTGCGTATATAAAGGAGCGATCAACCACCTCACCATCTATACGTACACCGCCAGCTGCCAGCAGATCACGAGCAGCTGCCGAGTTCTTCACCAGGCCTGCCTTATTAAGGACTGCGGCAATCGGCATATCCTCAGCAGAGGTCAGTTCGATTTCCGGCAGATCATCCGGCAACTCACCTTCTTTCATGCGATTGCCCGCACCGCGGTGAGCATTCGCTGCTGCTTCTTCGCCATGAAAACGCGCAACGATCTCTTCAGCCAGCTTGATCTTGATGTCACGAGGATTGGCACCCGCCTCTACATCAGCACGGAACGCATTGATCTCATCCATCGAACGGAAGCTGAGCAATTCGAAGTAACGCCACATCAGCGCATCCGGAATCGAAACCAGCTTGCTATACATGACACCCGGAGCTTCCTGAATACCGACATAGTTGCCCAGCGACTTGGACATCTTCTTCACGCCATCCAGACCTTCAAGCAACGGCATGGTCAGAATGCACTGAGCCTCTTGACCATAACCACGCTGCAACTCACGACCCATCAGCAAATTGAACTTCTGATCGGTACCACCCAACTCGACATCCGCGCGCAGAGCAACCGAGTCATAACCCTGAACCAGCGGATAGAGGAACTCATGAATGGCAATCGGCTGATTGGTGGTGTAGCGCTTGTCGAAGTCATCACGCTCAAGCATACGAGCGACAGTGTATTGCGAAGTCAGGCGAATGAAGTCCGCCGGCCCCATCTGATCCATCCAGGTGGAGTTGAACGCAACTTCGGTTTTCGCCGGATCAAGAATCTTGAAAACCTGAGTCTTGTAGGTCTCGGCATTCTCGAGAACCTGCTCGCGAGTCAGTGGCGGACGAGTGGCGCTCTTGCCACTCGGGTCACCGATCATCCCGGTGAAGTCACCTATAAGGAAGATCACCTGATGCCCCAGCTCCTGGAACTGACGCAGCTTATTAATAAGCACGGTATGACCCAAGTGCAGATCCGGGGCGGTCGGATCGAAACCAGCCTTGATACGCAGCGGTTGGCCGCGCTTGAGCTTCTCGATCAGCTCGGACTCGACCAATAGTTCTTCCGCACCACGTTTAATCAGCGCTAGCTGCTCTTCAACCGACTTCATAACAGACCCGCAAGGCTCAGATTCAAAGGGAACCAACCATACAAGATCGTGCACCAATTACAAGTTTTGCCCGGCACACGGACACCAATCCACAGACGAGGCGTCTGTAGACTTGCTTCAGAGATGATTTGGTTATATTTTATACAGTTATTTCATCTTCATCATGTCATTCATCTTTTCCAATTCATCACTTTTCAAAAGTCAAAATTACTTATGACCACCGAACCGTCTAAAGCGCCACCGCTTTACCCGAAGACCCACCTGCTCGCCGCAAGTGGAATCGCCGCCCTACTTAGCCTGGCGCTCCTGGTATTTCCTTCCAGCGATGTTGAAGCCAAAAAGACGACCCTGAGCCTTGAACTGGAAAGTCCTGCTGAACAACTGACACAAGATCAAGACGCTGCCGACGCGGCTCAAGCCACAAATGAGCCTGTAACCTCCCCGTTTGCACAGATAGAAAACAGCGACGAAACCACTTCGCAAACGGCTGAAGCCGCACCTGCGCCGGCACCCGTCGCCGAAAAACCAAAAGCCCCAGGTCATCGAGAAGTTGTTGTCGCGAAAGGCGATACGCTATCTACGCTGTTTGAAAAGGTAGGCTTGCCGGCCGCGGCCGTGCATGAAATTCTGGCCAGCGACAAGCAAGCCAAGCAGTTCAGCCAGCTCAAACACGGCCAGAAGCTCGAGTTTGAACTCACCCCCGAAGGCCAGCTGACCAGCCTGCACAGCAAGGTCAGTGATGTTGAAACCATCACCCTGACCAAGAATGACAAGGGTTATGCCTTTAATCGCGTCACTGCAAAGCCAACCGTTCGCACCGCTTACGTCCACGGCGTAATCAATAGCTCGCTGTCTCAGTCTGCTGCCCGCGCCGGCCTGTCACATAGCCTGACCATGGATATGGCCAGCGTATTCGGCTATGACGTCGACTTTGCTCAGGACATCCGTCAGGGCGACGAATTCGACGTGATTTACGAACAGAAAGTGGTCAACGGCAAGGCTGTCGGCAATGGCCCGATCCTCTCGGCGCGCTTCACCAACCGCGGCAAGACCTACACCGCCGTGCGTTACACCAACAAGCAAGGCAACAGCAGCTATTACACCGCCGATGGCAACAGCATGCGCAAGGCGTTCATCCGTACGCCGGTGGACTTTGCCCGTATCAGCTCCAAGTTCTCCATGGGCCGCAAACACCCGATCCTCAACAAGATCCGCGCTCACAAAGGCGTTGATTACGCAGCCCCACGCGGCACGCCAATCAAGGCTGCCGGTGACGGTAAAGTGCTGCTCGCCGGCCGCCGCGGCGGTTACGGCAACACGGTGATCATCCAGCACGGCAACACCTACCGCACGCTGTACGGTCACATGCAGGGCTTCGCCAAAGGCGTGAAAACCGGTGGTACTGTCAAACAAGGCCAAGTGATCGGCTACATAGGCACTACCGGCCTGTCGACTGGCCCACACTTGCACTATGAGTTCCAGGTTAACGGCGTACACGTCGACCCACTGGGCCAGAAGCTGCCAATGGCCGATCCGATTGCCAAAGCCGAGCGTGCTCGCTTCCTCGCTCAGAGCCAGCCGCTGATGGCACGCATGGACCAAGAGAAGGCCACCATGCTGGCCTCGAGCAAGCGCTAAGCCATGGCCCTGTATATCGGCGTGATGTCCGGAACCAGCCTTGACGGTCTGGACATCGCCCTGATCGAACAGACCTCGGCGATCAAGCTGATCGCCACGCATTACATTCCCATGCCTGAATCGCTGCGCACCGAGCTCCTCGGCTTGTGCGCCAGCGGTCCCGACGAGATCGCCCGCTCGGCGATTGCTCAGCAGCACTGGGTGAAGCTTGCAGCCCAGGGCATTCATACCCTTCTCGATCAGCAGCAACTCAAACCTGAACACATCCGCGCAATCGGTAGCCACGGCCAGACCATCCGCCATGAGCCCGCTCGCGGTTTCACCGTACAGATTGGTAACCCTGCCCTGTTGACCGAGCTGACGGGCATTACCGTCGTCAGTGACTTCCGCAGTCGAGACGTCGCCGCCGGCGGCCAAGGCGCGCCTCTGGTGCCAGCCTTCCATGAAGCGTTGTTCGAAGAGCGTACCGGCAACCAGGCGGTCTTGAATGTCGGCGGTTTCAGCAATCTCAGCCTGATTGAGCCGACCAAGCCTGTAGCCGGTTTCGACTGCGGCCCTGGGAACGTTCTGATGGACGCCTGGATTCAGCAGCAACGCGGCGAAAACTATGATCGCAATGGAGACTGGGCGAAAACAGGTACCGTTGAGCCGACATTACTGGAAGCGCTACTCAGCGATCCATTCTTCGTCACCAAGGGCCCGAAAAGCACCGGACGAGAGGTGTTCAACCTACCCTGGCTGGAGCAACACCTTTCGCACCTGCCAGCCTTCCCCGCTGAAAACGTGCAAGCCACGCTGCTCGATCTGACCGCTCTGACCATCGTCGAGTCGCTGCAAAGCGCCCAGTCGGATACGCAGGAGCTATTGGTCTGCGGCGGCGGCGCACACAACGCCACGCTAATGCAACGCTTGGCGGACTTGCTGCCGAATACAAAAGTCGCCAGCACCGCCACCCACGGCGTAGATCCAGACTGGGTCGAAGCCATGGCCTTTGCCTGGCTGGCTCATTGCTGCCTCGAAGGCATAGCTGCCAATCGCCCAAGCGTCACCGGCGCCAAAGGCCTGCGCGTACTCGGCGCCATCTATCCCAACTGAATAAATCGCTAACAATAAAAAACGCCGCAGAACCGTGAGGCTCTGCGGCGTTTTGTTGTGTGCAGCGAGTGCAATCAGATCGAGAACGAAGACCCGCAACCACACGTGGTGGTGGCGTTCGGATTCTTGATCACGAAGCGCGAACCTTCCAGACCTTCCTGGTAGTCCACTTCGGCACCCGCCAGGTATTGGAAACTCATCGGATCCACCACCAGACTCACGCCTTCGCGCTCGACAATGGTGTCGTCCTCGGCCACATCTTCATCGAAGGTGAAACCGTACTGAAACCCCGAACAACCGCCGCCCGTAACGAATACGCGCAGCTTCAAGCG
>NZ_JBIUVJ010000099.1:5511-6737 GCF_044742875.1 Pseudomonas sp. NPDC087817 | reverse complement strand
TGGGTGAATTGCAAAGCCGTGGGGGTGACGGATTCGACGCTCATGCTGACTATCTCCCGGCGTTACGCCGCCATAATGCGTGATGACGCGCATTATCCGCTTGTCCTAGAAAATCGGTCAACTATTGTTACGGTATATCAATAAAGCCGATCACCGGTTCAGAATGCAAAAAGGCCCGCTTAACGGGCCTTTTCGCTGTACCGGATAAAGTGTTACGGCAGCATACCGGCATGGGACAGGCCGAAGCGCTCATCCAGGCCAAACAGAATGTTCATGTTCTGCACAGCCTGACCCGACGCGCCTTTGACCAGGTTGTCGATCACCGACAACACCACCACCAGATCACCATCCTGCGGACGATGCACCGCGATACGGCAGACGTTGGCACCGCGCACGCTGCGGGTTTCCGGATGGCTGCCAGCCGGCATCACATCGACGAACGGTTCATTGGCATAGCGCTTTTCGAACAATGCCTGCAAATCCACCGAACGATCGACCACCGTCGCGTAAAGCGTCGAGTGGATACCACGAATCATTGGCGTCAGGTGCGGAACGAAGGTCAGACCAACGTCCTTGCCTGCTGCACGACGCAGGCCCTGACGAATTTCCGGCAGGTGACGGTGACCCTTTACCGCGTAAGCCTTCATGCTTTCCGACGTCTCGGAGTACAGCGAACCTACAGCCGCACCGCGACCGGCACCGCTGACACCGGATTTGCAGTCGGCGATCAGACGCGAGGCATCGGCCAGACCCGCCTCAAGCAACGGCAGGAAACCGAGCTGAGTAGCAGTCGGATAGCAGCCCGGAACAGCAATCAGGCGCGCTTTTTTGATCTGCTCGCGATTGACTTCAGGCAGACCGTAAACCGCCTCGTCCAGCAGCTCCGGCGCGCCGTGCGGCTGACCGTACCACTTGGCCCACTCTTCTGGATCCTGCAGACGGAAGTCGGCCGACAGGTCAATGACCTTGGTGCCCGCTGCCAGCAGTTCACCCGCCAGTGCGTGAGCAACACCATGCGGCGTGGCGAAGAACACCACGTCGCAAGCGCCCAGAGTTTTGATGTCCGGCACGCTGAATGCCAGGCCGTCGTAGTGGCCGCGCAGGTTCGGGTACATGTCAGCCACGGCCAGACCGGCCTCGGATCGGGAAGTGATCACGACCACTTCTGCCTGCGGATGCTGTGCCAACAGACGCAGCAGTTCGACACCGGTGTAACCCGTGCCGCC
>NZ_JBIUVJ010000099.1:0-5501 GCF_044742875.1 Pseudomonas sp. NPDC087817 | reverse complement strand
GCCGACGATACCGACCTTGACCATAAACCTGCCCTCAACGAACCCACTGGAAAGCCGTCGATAATAGGGGCCGCGCGCGCCTGCGACAACCGTCAAGGTGACGTGCGGACGCTCAAGCCTCTACTATCCGGGCTACCGTGAACCTGGGAATAACTAAAAATGCTCTATCTATGGATCAAAGCGTTTCATATCGTCAGCATCGTGTGCTGGTTTGCCGGCCTGTTCTATCTGCCGAGACTGTTCGTTTATCACGCGCAAAGTGAAGACACGATCAGCAAAGAACGCTTCAGCGTCATGGAGCGCAAGTTGTATCGCGGCATCATGGGGCCGGCGATGATCGCCACGTTGATCTTCGGCGGCTGGCTGATCTATCTCAACCCGAGCATCTTCAGCATGGGCGGCTGGATCCACGCCAAGCTGACCCTTGTGGTGCTGCTGATCGGCTATCACCACATGTGCGGCGCGCAGGTAAAACGTTTTGCCCGTGGCGAGAACACCCGCAGCCATGTCTTTTATCGCTGGTTCAATGAAGTCCCGGTTCTGATATTGCTGGCTATCGTAATTCTGGTCGTGGTCAAGCCGTTCTAACTTCAACAAGTACAACTCTTTGGGGTGTTCATAATGTCGTTGCCCGCTTTGCTCGAACAACGTCTGCGTTTGCCGGTAGTGGCAGCGCCGATGTTCCTGATTTCCAACCCGGAACTGGTGCTGGCCTGTTGCCGAAACGGCGTGATCGGCAGCTTTCCGGCACTGAATCAACGCGAAAGCAGCGGGTTCAAAGCCTGGCTGGAACAGATCGAGGCGGGCCTAGCGACACTGGACAACCCGGCGCCATACGCAGTGAACCTGATTGTTCACAACAGCAACCCGCGCTTGCAGGCGGATTTGAACATCTGCGTCGAGCATAAAGTGCCGATCGTCATCACCAGCCTTGGCGCCGTCAAGGAACTGGTGGATGCGGTGCACAGCTATGGTGGCCTGGTCTTTCACGACGTCACCACGCGCCGGCATGCCGAGAAGGCTGCCGAGGCCGGTGTCGACGGTTTGATCGCGGTTGCGGCCGGCGCCGGGGGCCATGCTGGTACCTGGAGCCCGTTTGCGCTGATCGCCGAGATCCGCGAGTTCTTCGACAAGACGTTGCTGCTTGCAGGATGTCTGAACCATGGTCATGAGATTCTGGCTGCGCAGATGCTTGGTGCGGATTTGGCCTACTTCGGTACGCGCTTTATCGGCACCACCGAAAGTCATGCGCCTGACGCCTACAAGGAGATGCTGCTGACAGCCAAAGCGGCAGACATCATCCATACTCCAGCGGTGTCGGGAGTACCGGCCAGTTTCATGCGCCAAAGCTTGGAGGCGGCCGGTTTCGACTTGGCCGCACTGCAAGGCAAAGGTGAAGTGAATTTCGGTGACAAGCTCAAACCGATCAGCGACGAAGCCAAGGCCTGGAAGACCGTGTGGTCAGCCGGCCAGGGTGTGGGGCAGATCGATGATCTGCCAAGCGTCGATCAGTTGATCACGCGCCTCGACGCGGAATATCGTCAGGCCCAGGAACGTGCAGCACAGTTGCCGAAGCGCTGGCCGCGCTAAAAAATCAGGCCAGTCGCGAGCAGACTGGCCTTACACTGACGACCTTTGAATCTATTCGCGACAAGGATGCCTCGGCCATGAGCGACCCCCGTTACAAGATCGTTTTCGACGGTGCTCTACAGCCCGGCGTCGACATCACCACTGCCAAGCTCAATCTGGCAGACCTGTTCAAAAGCGACGTGGCCGCCATTGAGCGCCTGTTTAACGGCCGCACAGTGGCACTCAAACGCGATCTGTCCCATAGCGACGCGCAAGCCTATCTGCAAGCGCTGAGCAAAACCGGGATCGATGCACGCGTCGAAACTGAAACTGCCATCGAACTGAATCTCTCGGACGTCCACGAGCACTCCCCTGCTCCTGCCTATGCAGAGCCTAGCTCGCCTTATGCACCTCCCCAGGCCAACGTCGGTGAAAACCTTCCGGCATTCGCCATGCTCAAGCCGTTCAGCGTCGAAGGCCGGATCGGGCGCCTGCGCTTTCTGGCCTGGACCATGGTCGTAACGCTGGTGAGCCTACCGATTCTCAGCATATTCGCGCTGATTGCCGTGGGACTTGTCAGTTCCGACTCCACCGGTGGTCTGATCATCGGCGGCATCGTCGCGGTCTTTTTAGGCTTGGCGCTGGTCATCATCAGTATTCTGTTCACTGTTCAACGCCTGCACGATATCGGCTGGTCCGGCTGGCTGTGGTTGCTGAACCTCGTCCCGCTGGTCGGCAGCATTTTTCCTTTTGTGATCATGGTCGTACCAGGCAATACCGGCGCCAATCGCTACGGCCCACCACCGCCGCCCAACAGCACGGCGGTCAAAGTGCTGAGCGCACTGTGGATCGTGTTTATCGGGCTGTTTTTTGTGGGCGGAATGCTCGGTGGTATATCGGCCATTCAGCAGGAGTACGAAACCAGCCTCGAAAGCAGCTACGACAGCGGCTCGGTGACCACCGATGAAATCGACGTAGAGGTCGAACCGGCAGCGAATTCCGCTGACGATGCAGCCGAAGCGGCGCAGGCCCCTGTAGACTCTGCGAAAGAATGAACAGCGCTCCCCGCCGTGACACCCGCGTCGCTGGCGCGGAGCTGTTGCGATGGAGAATTGCATGACCCGTTACGCTCTGATCACTGGCGCCTCCAGCGGCATTGGCTTGGCCATGGCCGAAGCCCTGGCTCGGCGCGGCCGCAGCTTGATTCTGGTGGCAAGACAGCGTGATCAGCTGGAAAGTATTGCAATCGAACTGACCCAACGCTTCGGCGTTGAGGTGTTGTTTCGTGCCTGCGACCTGGGCGAGCCGTTGCGCCTGTCCGGTTTCCTGCTGGAGCTGGAAGAAGGCGACCGGCAGATCGATCTGTTGGTGAACTGCGCCGGCATTGGCACCTGCGGCCCGTTTCTCGCTCAGGACTGGATGACCGAGCAGGACCTGATTGAAGTGAACATCCTCGCCCTCACCCGCCTGTGCCATGCCATCGGCAACAGCATGGCGCTGCAGGGTGGCGGCCAGATTCTCAACGTCGCCTCGGTAGCGGCGTTCAATCCTGGCCCGTGGATGAGCACCTATTACGCCAGCAAAGCCTACGTGCTGCACTTCTCCGAAGCACTGCGGGTCGAGCTCAAACAAAGCGCGGTAAAGGTATCGGTGCTCTGCCCCGGCCCTACCCGCACGGCTTTCTTTCGTACCGCACAACTGAACAGCGACAAACTCAAAGACAGCAAATTGCTGATGAGCCCGGAAGAAGTCGCGCTGTACACCGTGCGAGCACTGGAGAAGAACCGCGCGATCATCATTCCGGGACGACGCAATCGCTGGTTCGCCTTTCTACCGCGACTGGGTTCGCGCTGGCTCAATCGCACCATCGTTGGCATGGTCAACAAGGCCTACTGCCCGCGCTGAACCGTCCTACGGCAAAACAACTGGGCGAGTTCATTCCCCATGAGTAGACTCAGACTCGCCCACACAACGGAGAAAACAGCAGTGGATACTCTGTTCACCAAGATCATCAACCGGGAGATCCCGGCCAAGATCATTTACGAGGACGACCAGGTTCTGGCGTTCCATGACATCGCTCCACAGGCACCGGTGCATTTTCTGGTGATCCCGAAGAAACCGGTGCGCACCCTCAACGACCTCACCGAAGACGACAAGGCACTGGCCGGGCACATCCTGTTCACAGCGCAACGTCTGGCGCTGGAGCTGGGCTGTGAAGAAGGCTTCCGGGTGGTGATGAACTGCAATGAAAAAGGTGGGCAGACCGTCTACCACATTCATATGCATGTACTCGGTCAACGCCAGATGAACTGGCCGCCGGGCTAAACGTCACACGCACACTGTGGGAGCGAGCCTGCTCGCGAAGACGTCGGCACATTCAATTCATCAGCGCCTGACAATATGCCTTCGCGAGCAGGCTCGCTCCCACGAAAGCTTGACCGCGCGTCAAATGACCCAGCGCAAACCTTCTCCGGCCGATTCGGTTAAACTGGCCGCCGAGATTCTTCCCGGAGGTCAGCATGACTACCCAACGTCACTATTCGCCAATTGACCGTCTTCTGCTGCAAGCCGATGCCGCGATGCGTACCTTGCTGCCCTTCAGCGGTCAGCCGTACCGTCCGTCGCCGGCGATTCTGCAGCCGGAAACGCAAATGAGCGAGGAAGACACTCGCCATGTTGCCGGCCTCATGCGCATCAACCATACCGGCGAAGTCTGTGCCCAGGCGCTGTATCAGGGGCAGGCGCTGACCGCCAAGCTGCCGCAGGTACGCGAAGCCATGGAGCACGCGGCCGAAGAGGAGATTGATCATCTGGTCTGGTGCGAACAGCGCATTCACCAGTTAGGCAGCCATACCAGCGTGTTGAATCCACTGTTCTACGGCATGTCGTTCGGCATTGGCGCGGTTGCCGGGCTGATCAGCGACAAGGTCAGCCTCGGGTTTGTTGCGGCGACCGAGCATCAGGTGTGCAAGCATTTGAATGAGCATCTGGAGCAGTTGCCGGCCGAGGATGAGAAGTCCCGGGCGATTCTTGAGCAGATGCGTATAGATGAAGAGCACCATGCGGAGAGTGCGCTGGAGGCTGGTGGCTTCCGGTTTCCGGCGCCGGTGAAATTCGGGATGAGTCTTTTGGCCAAGGTGATGACCAAAAGCACTTATCGGATCTGAGATCTGTTTGGGTGCTGAGGGCCTCATCGCAGCAGGCTCACTCCTACAGGGTTCTTTGTTTGAGCAATAAAAAAGGCGACGGTCCTGAGACAGTCGCCTTTTTTTGTGCCTGAAACTCTTACGCTGGCATGTTGCGCGCGTAGAAAATCTCGAGCATTTCGTGTTTCACACGATCGGTCACCTGGGCACGTTGCTCAGGGGACAGGTTGCTGGTGGCATCGCCGAACAGGTAGTTGTCCAGTTCGAAGTTTTTCAGCAGCATTTTGGTGTGGAACAGGTTTTCCTGGTACACGTTCACGTCGGTCATCTGATACGCGTCGCGAGTGTCTTCGGACAGGTAGTTCTGGATCGAATTGATCTCGTGATCGATGAAGTGCTTGTTGCCCTCAACGTCACGGGTGAAGCCGCGCACACGGTAATCCACAGTCACGATGTCCGAATCGAACTGGTGAATGAGGAAATTGAGCGCTTTAAGCGGTGAAATGACACCACAGGTCGACACATCGATGTCCACACGGAAAGTCGCGATACCGGCGTCCGGATGGATTTCCGGGTAGGTATGCACCGTGATGTGGCTCTTGTCGAGGTGGGCCAGGATAATTTCGGGCAAAGGACCCGGCGATTCTTCGATCTGGCTTTCGGTCGGGGTTACCGGCTCTTCCGAGATCTGATTCGTGACGCTGGCACGCTGTGGCTTTTAGTTCTGAATAGCAATGTTCTGAATTTTTGTAACTTTTTTTTATATATTTTGCGTTATTATGTTTG
>NZ_JBIUVJ010000098.1:0-11428 GCF_044742875.1 Pseudomonas sp. NPDC087817 | reverse complement strand
CACAGATTTCGCCTTCATTGACGGTCAGGCTCACCGAGTCCACGGCTTTGACATCTTTGCCGTTGCTTTGGAAGGTCTTGCTGAGGTTTTGAAGTTCGATCATTTGAGGAGTCCTTTTGGAGTCAGCGTGCGTTGCAGCCACTGCAGGAGGAGGTCGGCGAAGATCGCCAGAAGACTGACCAGCAGCGCGCCGACGATGAGCATCGACATGTCGCTGCGGCTGATGGAGGCGAGGATCAACACACCGAGGCCGCCGGCGCCGATGGTCGCGGCGATGGTCATCACGCCGATGTTCATCACCACCGCGGTGCGCACACCAGCGAGGATCACCGGCACGGCAATCGGCAACTCGACCATGCGCAGGCGCTGGCCGAAGGTCATGCCGATGCCGCGTGCGGCTTCACGGATACCCGGTTCCACGCCAGTGAGGGCGAGGTAGGTATTGCGCATGATCGGCAGCAGTGAATAAAGGAATACAGCAGTAATTGCCGGCATCGGGCCGAGGCCCTGGCCGAACTTGGAGTAGAACGGCAACAGCAAACCAAACAGGGCAATCGACGGCACGGTCAGCAGCACCGTGGCGCTGGCCTGCAACGGCCCGGCGAGGCTCGGAAAGCGCGTCATCAGAATGCCCAGTGGCACGCCGACGACGATCGCCAGGGTGACAGCGATACCGACGAGGGTGATGTGCTGCCAGGTCAGGTGCATCACCTGCTGCCAGTCGAGGTGGGAAAAGGCGTTCAGAAATTCCATGACTTTTCCTCCTTAGTTCAATGGGTGCTGGCGCAGGAAATCGGCGGCGACTTTCGACGGGCTTTCATGATCGACGTCGACCCGCGCGTTGAGCTGGCGCATGGTTTCGTCGTCGAACAGTTCGGCCAGCGGCTTGAGTTGCTCGGCCAGTTTCGGGTGCGCATCGAGGTAGGCCTGACGCACCACCGGCGCGGCGGTGTAGTCGGGGAAGTAATGTTTGTCGTCTTCCAGCAACTTGAGGCCGAAGGCGTTCAAGCGCCCGTCGGTGGTGTAGACCAGACCGGCGAACACCTGACCGTTGCGCAACGCCGTATAAACCAGGCCCGCGTCCATCTGGCGGATGTTCTTGCGAGTCAGGTTCATGTCATAGAGCTTGACCATGCCATCGAGACCGTCGGAGCGGTTGGCGAACTCCGTGTCCAGCGCGACTAGGTGATTGGTCTTGGCTTCAGCCTGCAACACTTCGTTCAACTGGCTGATGTTGTTGATCTGCGGATAGGCCTCGGCCACATTTTTCGGCAGGGCGAGGGCGTAGGTGTTGCTGAATTTCGACGGCGTCAGCCAGATCAGGCCTTTTTTCGCGTCGAGTTCCTTCACCCGGGCGTAGGACTGTGTGCTGTCGAGTTTCTCGGTGACATGGTTGTAGGCCACCAGCGACACACCGGTGTACTCCCAGAGCATGTCCAACTGGCCGCTTTCGTGGGCGCTACGGGCGAGGTTGCTGCCCAGACCACCAGTGATCTGCGCGTCGTAGCCTTTGCTGCGCAAGTATTGGGCGGTGATTTCCGCGAGCAGGGTTTGCTCGGTGAAGACCCGGGCGCCGAGGCGGATAACGGGTTTTTCAGCGGCTTGCGCCAATCCTGCGAACAGCAGGACGCAACTTAAGATCAAGCTAAGTCGTTTCATATTCATTCCTTCGCAAAAGCCTTAAGACGGGCGCAAACCGCGTTCCAGCCAGAGACGGCTGGCGAGGGTGACGACGCCATCGAGCAGCAAGGCCAGCAGCGCGGTGCACGCGGCGCCGAGCAGCAGTTGCGGCTGATTGTTCAGGGCGATGCCGGGGAAGATCAGGCTGCCGAGGCTGTTGGCACCGATCAGGAACGCCAGCGGCGCGGTCCCGACGTTGATCGCCAGCGCGACACGCACGCCACCGACAATGATCGGCACGGCGTTGGGCAGCTCGACTTGCCACAGGACCTGACGCGGGGTCATGCCGATGCCGACGGCGGCTTCTTTCAGCGAACCCTGGACGTTTTTCAGGCCTTCGTAGGTGTTGCGCACAATCGGCAGCAACGATGCGAGGAATAAAGCGAAGATCGCCGGACCACTGCCGATGCCCAGAATCCCCAGGGCAATCGCCAGTACGGCCAACGGTGGCACGGTGTTGCCGATATTGAAGATCTGCATGAAGCGTTCAGCGCGGCCGACCATGGTCGGGCGACTGAGAAAGATACCGGCGGGGATGCCCACGACCAGGGCGGCCAGCATTGAAGCGAGGACGAGAATCAGATGAGCTTGCAGGTAAAACAACAAATCGTCGCGGTAGTGTTCGATCGTGTTGATGCCGATCCAGTGGACCAGCAGGGCCAGGAGCGCGATCACCACCGCACCTCCCATCAGCCCTTTGCCATAGCGGATAGCCACAGGCGGACTCCTTTTTTATAGTCGGCGAACGCCGTCCCGAGTGGCATGCCATGCCTGGCTGCCGGGAAATAAACGTTCGCGAGAAGCAGCTCCCTCAGCAACGGCAAAAAGCGGTCTGAAAGCGAGCCATGAGCGCAGCCTCGTCAGGCTAACTTGCTGATTTTTCAGCCCCTGACGAAAATTCGTAACAGGGGATGGACGTCTCCGTGCTTTAAAAGGTTCCCACCTGCGGCAGCATTTGGCCACCCTTAATGTGCTCAACGGTTCGGTTATTGCATCGAGTTGGGCTATAATCGCGGCCCTTTTTTGAATCACCGCCAGGCGATTTCCCATGACCAACCAGGCCGCCGAAGTCGCGAAACGCCGCACTTTCGCCATTATTTCCCACCCCGATGCCGGTAAAACCACGATCACCGAAAAGCTCCTGTTGATGGGCAAGGCGATTGCAGTGGCCGGTACGGTGAAATCCCGAAAATCCGACCGCCATGCGACATCCGACTGGATGGAGATGGAGAAACAGCGGGGTATTTCCATTACCACGTCGGTCATGCAGTTCCCGTATCGCGACCACATGGTCAACCTGCTCGACACCCCGGGCCACGAAGACTTCTCCGAAGATACCTACCGCACCCTGACGGCGGTGGACTCGGCCTTGATGGTTCTCGATGGCGGTAAAGGTGTAGAGCCACGGACCATCGCGCTGATGGACGTCTGCCGTCTGCGTGATACGCCGATCGTCAGCTTTATCAACAAACTCGACCGTGACATCCGCGACCCGATCGAACTGCTCGACGAGATCGAAGCCGTTTTGAAGATCAAGGCTGCGCCGATCACCTGGCCGATCGGTTGCTACCGCGACTTCAAAGGCGTGTATCACCTCGCCGACGACTACATCATTGTCTACACCGCCGGTCACGGTCACGAACGCACCGAAACCAAGATCATCGAGAAACTCGACTCCGACGAGGCGCGCGCGCACCTGGGCGACGAGTACGAGCGTTTCATCGAACAGCTGGAACTGGTGCAGGGCGCCTGCCACGAGTTCAACCAGCAGGAGTTCCTCGACGGTCAGCTTACCCCGGTGTTCTTCGGTACTGCATTGGGCAACTTCGGTGTCGACCACGTGCTCGATGCTGTGGTGGATTGGGCACCGCGTCCGCTGGCCCGTGTCGCCAACGAGCGCACCGTGGAGCCGGTGGAGGAGAAGTTCTCGGGCTTCATCTTCAAGATCCAGGCGAACATGGACCCGAAACACCGTGACCGTATCGCCTTCATGCGTATCTGCTCCGGCAAGTACGAGAAAGGCATGAAGATGCGCCACGTGCGTACCGGCAAGGACGTGCGCATCGGCGACGCCCTGACGTTCTTCTCTTCCGAGCGTGAGCAGTTGGAAGAGGCGTATGCCGGCGACATCATCGGTCTGCACAACCACGGCACCATCCAGATCGGTGACACCTTCAGCGAAGGCGAAACTTTGGGCTTTACCGGTATCCCGCACTTCGCCCCGGAGCTGTTCCGTCGTGTGCGTCTGCGTGATCCGCTGAAGTCCAAACAGTTGCGTCAGGGCTTGCAGCAATTGGCCGAGGAGGGCGCCACTCAGGTGTTTTTCCCGGAGCGTAGCAACGACATCATTCTTGGTGCTGTGGGTGTGCTGCAGTTCGATGTGGTCGCCAGCCGTTTGAAAGAGGAATACAAGGTTGAGTGCTCTTATGAGCCGATCACTGTGTACTCGGCGCGCTGGATTGAGTGCGACGACAAGAAGAAGCTTGAGGAGTTTTCCAACAAGGCTGTGGAGAACCTGGCATTGGATGGCGGTGGGCATCTGACCTACCTTGCGCCGACGCGGGTTAATCTGGCGTTGATGGAGGAGCGTTGGCCGGATGTGAAGTTCCGTGCTACGCGTGAGCATCATTAAGCGCTGAGCTGAGTTGTTCGAAAGCCCCCTAGGTGTATGCCTTGGGGGCTTTTTTTTTGGTTTGGTTTTGGGGGTATATCCGTTTTTTTGGTGATGGCGGCTTAAGGTTTCGCCCTTACGGCGACTCACTTTTTTTACAAACGCCTAAAAAAAGTAAGCAAAAAAACGCTTGCTCCAACGTTCGGCCCACTCGCTGGGGCTCGGGGTTCCTTCGCTCCGGGATCGATCCGGGCGCATCGCCTCCGGTTTGCTTCGCTGCACCTCCTCTCGATGTGTTTGGCTGCGCCAAACGGTCGCTGCGCTCCCATGCCCGGATCAATCCCTCCGCTCAGCCTGCCGACGTCGCCCGTGAATCAAGATCAAGAGCTGCAGCCGAGCTAACGCTCATCCTTTGAGTGGGGCGGCATGCGCCGCGTGCTTTACATAGATCAAAACTGTGGGAGCTGGCTTGCCAGCGAAGGCGGCCTGCCAGCCGACCCATTTGTCGCAGGCTGCATGCGATTCAATTGTAGGAGCGAGCCTGCTCGCGAAGGCGGCCTGGCAGCCGCGCCATGTCTCGCAGGCTGCACGCAATCCCTGTGGGAGCCTGGCTTGCCAGCGATGGCGGCCTGCCAGCCGACCCATTTCTCGCAGACTGCATGCAATCCCTGTGGGAGCCTGGCTTGCCAGCGATAGCGGCCTGCCAGCCGACCCATGCCTTGCAGGCTGCATGCGATTCAATTGTAGGAGCGAGCCTGCTCGCGAAGGCGGCCTGGCAGTGACCAATTTCTGATGGCGTGCACTCGATCCAGTTGAGTTGTCGAAGGCTGTTTTACAGAAGTCTGTAGGGTGTCTCCGTTTTTTGTGGTCTCGATGTACTTAAGCGCGACAACTGGCGAGCTGGCCGTTAGTGTCTCAGGTCCACGCAAGTCGTTTTGAGAGGTCAATGGAATGACGAGTCGACTGACTCATCTGCTGCGGATCAACGGCTATTTCGGTGTCATGGCCTGGGTGCTCGCCGCGCTTTTGTTCATTAATCGGCTGAGCAGCATGGTCAAGCTGTTCATGGCGCTGTACCTGCGTCAGGAACTGGGGCTGGCGATTGAAACGGTTGGCTGGCTGTTGTCCGGTTACGGCGCGGGGCTGTTGGTCGGTTCGATGGTCGGTGGTTTGCTGAGTGACCGTTTTTCCACGGCGCGGCTGACGGCGGTTCTGTTTTTCCTGTCGGCGTGGACGCTGCTGTTGTTGGGGCTGGTCACGGAGGTAGCGTGGCTCGGTGCATTGCTGCTGTTCAGCGGTGTGCTCGACGGGGCGATTCGAACGCTGCATCAGCGTTTGATCATGGAGTATTGCGAGGTCGCGCAACGTGCCCGCGCGCAAGCGCTGAGCCGGGTTGCGCGAAACCTTGGCATGGCCGCCGCCGGCGTCGCTGGCGGGGTGCTGGCGCAGGTCGATTTTCGTTGGGTGTTCTTTGCCAGTGCGGCGCTGACGGTGCTGGCCTTGTTTTGGTTTGTCCGCACGACCTGGCGGCGACCGGTGCTGAGCGTTGAGGTAAAAGCCGAAACCGCTTCAGGTTTGCCTTACCGCGACAAACCCTTCCTCTGGCTATTGGCGGCGACGGTTGTGCTCGGCATGGCGTTCGACACGGTCTACAGCACGCTCGGCAACTATCTGCGGGATTACTATCGGCTGAGCACCGAGGCCATTGGTTGGCAGTTCGGCATCAACGCGCTGCTGGTGGTGACGCTGCAGATTCCGCTGGCCCATTGGGGCGAGCGCTGGAGTGCGCGGGCGCAACTGGTAGCTGGCGCCGTGTTGCTGGCCTGCGGGTTGGGCATGTTGCCGTTGGGTAGCGGGTTGTTTTATGTCTGCCTGTCGACGGTGATCTGGACATTGGGCGAGGCGTTGTTCATGCCGCCATTGAATGTACTGGTCATGCAGTACGCGCAGGGTGGCAAGAGCGGCCAGTACTTTGGCCTGTTCTTCATGAGTTGGAGCGCGAGCGCGCTGTTGTCGCCGGTGCTCAGTGGTCAGTTATACGCCCACGCTGGCGGGCACAGCGTTTGGCTGGCCAGTGCGTTGCTGGCGCTGATGAGCATTCCGCTGACTTGTCTGGCCACGCGCCCAGCCCTTGGAAGTGTGCTGCCGCGTGGTGTTTAGTTGATCCGGTTATGGCGGTTATTCGAAACAGGTCTGTCAGGCAACGGCATTTCTGCGGGTTCATTAGCGTCCTATCTGGTGAAGCCGGCTGATCGGAACTAGATTTCATTCAGCGCCGGATCGGCATTGCTGTTTCACCTGCACAGGATGGAATCGGTCATGAAAAACAGGTTGCTACGCGTTTTACTGCTGTTGAAAGTGATGGTCATGCTGTCCCTCGGCACCGCGACGGCCTGGGCCGAGTGCGAGGATCACGATTCTCAGGCCTTCAGTGGGCAGGTCGGGCATAGCGGCTTGATGCTGGCCAAGTCCGAATCCGAACCGGGTGATCAGGGGCAGGGCGGCGCCGCCGATGACGATGACTCGACCACTGACGAGCCGGACACTGATGATCCGGATGACGAAGGCGACAGCCAGACGTAGATTTCGGGCAAAAGAAAACCCCTTCTGCCTCGACTGATGCGCAATCGGTGGAGAAGGGGTTTGGTTAACTTCTGACTCATGAACGAAGAGGTCAATGTGGGAGCGTTCTTGCCGGCGATTGCGGTGTGCCAGACGACAAATCAGTTGACTGGCACTACGTCATCGCGGGCAAGCCCGCTCCCACAGTTTTTTGCATGTCCTCCCGTTCTTGTTACGCCGCGCCGTCGAGGAATTGCTCGGCGTAGTGGCACGCCACCTGCCGATTGTCGAGCGCACGCAAGGCCGGCTCTTCAGTGCTGCAACGTTCGGTCGCATACGGGCAGCGCTTGTGGAAAGCGCAGCCTGGTGGCGGGTTCAGCGGGTTGGGCAGTTCGCCGACGATCTTGATTTTCGGCTTGTTCGGGTCCGGGTGAATGGTCGGGGTCGCCGACAGCAACGCCTGGGTGTACGGGTGCAGCGGACGTTCGTAGATGGCGTTTTTCGGGCCCATTTCCACCGGGCGGCCGAGGTACATCACCATCACGTCATCGGCCACGTGTTGCACCACCGCCAGGTTGTGCGAGATGAACACGTAGGCGGTGTTGAACTCCTGCTGCAGATCCATGAACAGGTTCAGCACCTGCGCCTGAATCGACACATCCAGCGCCGAAGTCGGTTCGTCTGCCACCAGCACTTTCGGTTGCAGCATCATCGCCCGGGCCAGGGCGATGCGCTGGCGCTGACCGCCGGAGAACATGTGCGGATAACGCTGGTAGTGCTCGGGACGTAAGCCGACCTGCTTCATCATCGCCTGGACTTTCTCGCGACGTTCGGCGGCACTCAGGTTGGTGTTGATCAACAGTGGCTCGGCCAGTTGATCGCCGACTTTCTGCCGTGGGTTCAATGACGCGTACGGGCTCTGAAACACCATCTGCACGTCTTTGCGCAGCTGTTTGCGCTGGGCCTTGTCGGCACCGGCGACTTCCTGGCCGGCGATTTTCAAGGAGCCGGACGACGGCTCTTCAATCAGGGTCAGGGCACGGGCGAGGGTGGATTTGCCGCAGCCCGACTCGCCGACCACCGCGAGGGTCTTGCCGGCTTCCAGTTCGAACGACACGCCGTTGAGTGCGCGCACGGTCGCGTGGCCCTTGAACAGGCCACGGGAGACTTCGTAGTGACGGGTCAGGTCGCGGGCGGTAAGTACGACGGCCATTACGCCACCTCCTGGTTCAGCGGGTAGAAGCAGCGGGCGAGGCTGTTGGATTTCGGATCAAGGGTCGGACGCTGGGTGCGGCAGCTGTCCTGCACGTACGGGCAGCGCGGCGACAGCAGGCAACCCTGCGGGCGGTCGTAACGGCCCGGGACGATGCCCGGCAGTGTCGCCAGACGTTCGGCACCCTGGCTGTGTTCCGGAATCGCCTTGAGCAGCGCTTCGCTGTACGGGTGCGCCGGGATGTCGAACAGTTGCGGCACCTGGCCGACTTCGACCGCTTGGCCGGCGTACATCACGCAGACACGCTGGGCGGTCTCAGCCACGACCGCGAGGTCGTGGGTGATCAGCACCAGGCCCATGTTCTGTTCTTTCTGCAACGCCAGCAGCAGGTCCATGATCTGTGCCTGAATCGTTACGTCCAAAGCAGTGGTCGGCTCATCGGCAATCAGCAGTTTCGGCTCGCCGGCAATCGCCATGGCGATCGCAACACGCTGGCTCATACCGCCGGAGAGTTGATGCGGGTAGGCGTCCATACGGCTGGCGGCGCCGGGGATTTCGACTTTTTCCAGCAGTTCGATGGCGCGTTTGCGCGCTTGCTTGCCAGACATTTTCAGGTGCAGGCGCAGCACTTCTTCGATCTGGAAACCGACGGTGTAGCTCGGGTTGAGCGCGGTCATCGGGTCCTGGAACACCATCGACAAGTCTTTGCCGACGATTTGTCGACGCTGACGGTTGCTCAGTTTGAGCATGTCTTTGCCGTCAAAGCTCAGCGAGTCGGCGGTCACAATGCCGGGATGCTCGATCAGGCCCATCAGCGCCATCATGGTCACGGATTTGCCCGAGCCCGATTCGCCGACGATCGCCAGCACTTCGCCTTTGTCGACTTTCAGATCGAGGCCATCGACAACCGGCGTAGCAGTCTTGTCGCCGAAGCGAACGTTGAGATTCTTGATTTCTAGCAGTGACATGGGAATCTCCTCAGGCGGCATTCTTGAGTTTCGGGTCCAGCGCATCGCGCAGACCGTCGCCCATCAGGTTGATTGCCAGCACGCTGAGCAAAATGGTCAAACCAGGCAGGCTCACTACCCACCAGGCGCGTTCGATGTAGTCGCGAGCCGAAGCCAGCATGGTGCCCCACTCAGGGGTTGGCGGTTGTACGCCAAGGCCAAGGAAGCCCAGTGCGGCGGCATCGAGAATCGCCGAAGAGAAGCTCAGGGTTGCCTGAACGATCAGCGGCGCCATGCAGTTCGGCAGCACGGTGATGAACATCAGACGTGGCAGACCGGCACCGGCCAGGCGCGCGGCGGTCACGTAGTCGCGGTTCAGTTCGCCCATCACGGCGGCTCGGGTCAGACGCACGTAGGACGGCAAGGACACCACAGCAATTGCGATCACGGTGTTGATCAGGCCAGGGCCGAGGATGGCGACGATCGCCACAGCCAGCAGCAACGACGGCAGGGCCAGCATGATGTCCATCAGACGCATGATGGTCGGGCCAAGCACTTTCGGGAAAAAGCCTGCGAACAGACCGAGCAGAATCCCCGGAATCAACGACATGACGACCGACGACAGGCCGATCAACAGCGACAGGCGCGAACCCTGGATCAGACGCGACAGCAGATCGCGACCCAGTTCATCGGTGCCGAGCAGGAACTGCATCTGTCCGCCTTCGAGCCACGCCGGTGGCGTCAGCAGGAAGTCGCGGTATTGCTCGCTCGGGTTATGCGGCGCGACCCACGGCGCGAAGATCGCGCAGAAAATCACCAGCAACATGAACAACAGGCCGGCAACGGCGCCCTTGTTCTTCGAGAAGGCTTGCCAGAATTCTTTATACGGTGACGGGTACAGCAGGCTTTGATCCACGGCGGACGTGGCGGTGGCTACTGAGGATGTTGGAGTGCTCATGGGTATCGACCTCAGCGCTGATGACGGATGCGTGGGTTGGCAAAGCCGTAGAGGATGTCCACTACGAAGTTGACCAGAATCACCAGGCAGGCGATTAACAGGATGCCGTTCTGCACAACCGGGTAGTCCCGGGCGCCGATGGCTTCGATCAGCCATTTACCGATGCCGGGCCAGGAGAAAATGGTTTCGGTCAGCACCGCACCGGCCAGCAGGGTGCCGACTTGCAGGCCGACCACGGTCAGTACCGGAATCAGTGCGTTACGCAGACCGTGGACGAACACCACGCGCGACGGCGACAGGCCTTTGGCCTTGGCTGTGCGGATGTAGTCTTCGCGCAGCACTTCGAGCATCGACGAACGGGTCATCCGCGCGATCACCGCCAGCGGAATGGTACCCAGCACGATGGCCGGCAGGATCAGGTGATGCAGGGCATCAAGGAAAGCGCCCATGTCATCGGCCAGCAGCGTATCGATGAGCATGAAACCGGTGCGTGGCTCGATGTCGTAGAGCAGGTCGATCCGCCCGGAAACCGGGGTCCAGCCCAGGCTCACCGAGAAGAACATGATCAGGATCAGGCCCCACCAGAATATCGGCATCGAATACCCCGCCAGGGAGATGCCCATCACCCCGTGGTCGAACAGGGATCCTCGCTTGAGTGCCGCAATCACCCCGGCCAGAAGGCCCAGAATGCCGGCGAACAGCAGGGCGGCCATGGACAGTTCCAGGGTCGCCGGGAAGAGGGAGGAGAACTCGGTCCATACGCTTTCGCGCGTGCGCAGGGATTCGCCGAGGTCGCCGTGGGCCAGTTTGCCGATGTAGTCCAGATACTGGGCATACAACGGTTTGTTCAGACCGAGGCGTTCCATTGCCTGAGCGTGCATTTCGGGGTCGACCCCAAGTTCCCCCATCATCACTTCCACGGGGTCGCCCGGCCTCAAGCGAATCAACGCGAAAGTCAGCAAGGTGATGCCGAAAAACGTGGGGATCAACAACCCCAGTCGGCGGGCAATAAAACTAAACATCTTGTGTGGTACCTCATCAGCCGGTTAGGCGTGCCCGGCTTCCCTGGAATCAGGGAGGCCGGGAGTTTCTTATCTACTTCACCTGGGTGGTGGCGAAGTTATTAGTGGTGAGAGGGCTGATGTGATAGCCCTCTACGTTGTTGCGCATTGCGGTAAACATCCGGGTGTGGGCCATGCTGATCCACGGTTGGTCCTGATTGAACAGGACCTGGGCCTGCTCGTAGAGTTTCGCGCGCTCGGCCGGATCTACTTTAGCCCGTGCTTCGTCGAGCAGTGCCTGGAATTTCTCGTTGCACCAGCGTGCGTAGTTTTCGCCGTTCTTGGCGGCCTCGCAACTGAGCATAGGCGTCAGGAAGTTATCCGGGTCGCGGGGGTCGCGCGCGCCTCCGGGCGAGACCAGATGGTGTGGGCCGGCGGGGGGGCGGTTGAGCCGCG
>NZ_JBIUVJ010000097.1:0-11599 GCF_044742875.1 Pseudomonas sp. NPDC087817 | reverse complement strand
AAAATAAACCAAAATAAATTCACAAAAGTGACATTAGTACACAACTATCATAATGCAAAATCCAACCAACCCATAATCCTCTTGTCAATTAACTGTCTTGCGCCGCATTAGATAACGGAATTATTGCAGTCGTGTGACAGTATTTTAGTCCGGCGGCGATTGTACGGATCCTGAACTAAGCTCTAAGTCCGAATCCTGACAACCACAAAAGAAGGTTTCCATGACTCAAATGACTGTTTCTTTCAAAGCCCTGTTGATGGCTGCTGCCCTGACTCTGCCTGGATTTGCGCTGGCTGCCGAGCCGGCCATGATGAAGGACGGCATGATGGTAGATCACAAAGGCATGACCGTTTATACGTTCGACAAGGACGCTGGCGGCAAGTCGATGTGCAATGGTGATTGCGCCAAGAACTGGCCACCGATGATGGCGCCGGCGGGTGCCAAGGCAGAAGGCAAATGGACGGTCATCAAGCGCGATGACGGCATGATGCAGTACGCCTACGATGGCAAGCCGCTGTACACCTTCATGAAGGATGAGAAGCCTGGAGAAATGAAGGGCGATGGCATGAAAGACGTGTGGCACGTCGTTCACGAATCACAAAAATAACCGCAATCTCCCTGTGGGGGCGAGCCTGCTCGCGAAAGCGGTGTGTCAGTTAACCAATTTGTTGACTGACACGACGCCTTCGCGAGCAAGCTAGCTCCCACATGTTTAAATTCTTATCGCAACGCGTAATCCAGCACGATCCCGACAAAAATCGCCAGCCCGGCCCAATGGTTGTGCAAAAACGCCTGGAAGCAGCGCATCCGGTCCTTGCTGCGGGTGTACCAGAACTCCCACGCATAACACCCGGCAGCCACCAGCAAGCCAAGATGGAACCAGACGCCCAGCTCAAATTTCGACCCCGCCAGCAACAGGCAGCCCAGCGACAACGCCTGCAAGCTCAGGATGATTACCCGGTCCGCCTCGCCGAACAGAATCGCCGTCGACTTCACGCCAATCTTCAAATCGTCATCGCGGTCCGTCATCGCGTAATAGGTGTCGTAACCCACCGTCCACAGCAGATTGGCGATCCACAGCAGCCACGCCGCCGCCGGCAACTCGCCCGTCTCGGCAGTGAACGCCATCGGCATGCCCCACGAAAACGCCGCGCCCAGCACCACCTGCGGATAATAGGTGTAGCGCTTCATGAACGGATAAGTGAAGGCCAATGCCAGCCCACCCAGCGACAGCCAGATGGTCGGCGCATTGGTGCACAACACCAGCAGGAAACTCACGCCCATCAGCAGCGCGAAGAACACCAGGGCTTCTTTCGAGCTGATCTTGCCGCTGGCCAGTGGTCGCTGCGCGGTGCGTTTGACGTGGCCGTCGACCTTGCGATCAGCCCAGTCATTGATCACGCAACCACCGGCGCGGGTCAGCACTACGCCGAGGACGAAAATCACCACGTTGGCCAGCGACGGTGAGCCTTTGCCAGCTATCCACAAGGCCCACAGCGTCGGCCACAACAGCAGGTAAATGCCGATCGGCTTGTCCATGCGCGTCAACTGAATGAAATCCCAGGCACGCGGGTTCAAGCGATTCAGGGACTTGAGCAGGCTCTGATACATCAGCAGTTCTCCGGATGGGCGCGGACGGCGCTCCACAGGCTCGGCAGGAAGATTTCGGCAACCAGCACGCTCAGCGCGCCACGATCGAAACGCGAGCGCCGACCCCACAATTCAGGGGCGCGGGAGACTGGCGGCAGCCACTGTTCCGGGTAGTGGCAGACTTCGATGGCGCGGCGCTGAAAGGCGTGATCGCAAAACAGCAATTCGCCCAACGAACGGCTGCCCAACTCATCCATGTGCAAGCCGTCGCCTTGCAGGGCTGCGCGCGAGGCCACGCTGCGGGCAAACACCCAGGCCTCGCCATGGCCACGCAAATACACCTCGCGCACCCAGCCTTCGCTGCCTTCGGCCAGGTCCAGTGCTGCACATTCGTCCGCGCGCAAGGTGTCCCAGCCTTCGAACAATGGCGTGACGCTGAAGCCATCGTTGGACAGACGGGTCAATCGGCGGGTCAGCGAACCTTCGTCGAACAGCCAGTCGAGGGTCGACGAATCGGGGAGCGGGGACAGTTGGCTTTGAGTCAGCCAGAGCGGGGCCGGGCAAGGATTAGTCTGTTGCACAATGAGTCATTATTGGCCGCAAATGAGGCGGCGAGCTTACCATGGCGGGCGGCGATACTGATTGATCCGGGTCGCCGTTGCGCCGAACAGGCTTGCATCTGCCCGGTTCGATCAGTACAAAACGCGCTGAGCCGGACGGCAGCGCAGCACCCATCGACCGTCCGCGCCGGCAAAACAGCCTGAACCCTGAGGAAGTACCTGAATGAAGAAGTGGCAATGTGTGGTCTGCGGCCTGATCTACAACGAAGCCGATGGCTGGCCGGATGACGGCATCGCACCGGGCACCCTGTGGCAGGACGTGCCGGAAGACTGGCTGTGCCCGGACTGCGGCGTCGGCAAGATGGACTTCGAAATGATCGAAATCAACTGAGAAAAACCAAGGAGTAAGGCATGAACGCACCTGTCGTAATCGTCGGCACCGGGCTTGCGGGCTACAACCTGGCCCGGGAGTTTCGCAAACTCGATAGCGAAACCCCGTTGCTGCTGATTACCGCCGATGACGGCCGCTCTTACTCCAAGCCGATGCTCTCCACCGGTTTCGGCAAGAACAAGGACGCCGATGGCCTGAGCATGGCCGAACCGGGCGCCATGGCCGAGCAATTGAAAGCCGAAGTGCGCACCCACACGCGCATCAGCGGCATCGACGCCGGCCACAAGCGCCTGTGGATCGGCGAAGAAGCGGTGTACTACCGCGACCTGATCCTCGCCTGGGGCGCGGAAACCGTGCGCGTGCCGATTGAAGGCGATGGCGCGGATCTGGTGTTCCCGATCAATGATCTCGAAGACTACGCACGTTTCCGCGCAGCGGCGGCCGGCAAGCGTCGGGTGCTGTTGCTCGGTGCCGGCCTTATCGGCTGCGAATTCGCCAACGACCTGATCCTCGGCGGCTACGAGGTGCAACTGGTTGCACCGTGCGAGCAGGTCATGCCGATGTTGCTGCATCCTGCTGCGGCGGCAGCGGTGCAGGCCGGGCTGGAAAGCCTGGGCGCTAAATTTCACCTCGGCCCGGTGCTGACCCGTCTGCAGAAAGTCGCCGATGGTCTGGAAGCGCACCTGTCCGACGGCCAGGTCATCCCGTGCGACGTGGTGGTCTCGGCGATCGGCCTGCGCCCACGCATCGATCTGGCGGCGGCTGCCGGCGTGCAGGTCAATCGCGGGGTCGTGGTCGATCGGCACCTGAAGACTTCCCACGCCAATATCTATGCCTTGGGCGATTGCGCCGAGGTCGACGGGCTGAATCTTTTGTACGTCATGCCCCTCATGAGCTGTGCGCGAGCGCTTGCACAAACCCTCGCCGGAAACCCGACGGCGGTGAGCTACGGCCCAATGCCGATCACCGTGAAAACCCCGGTGTGCCCACTGGTGGTTTCGCCGCCACCACGCGGCAGCGAAGGCGTCTGGACCGTTGAAGGGCAGGGCGCCGACATCAAGGCCCTGTGCCACAGCGCCGACGGTCAGTTGCTCGGTTATGCGCTGACTGGCGCGGCGGTGATGGAAAAACTCGCACTGAATAAACAGCTTCCGCCCCTGCTGGCGTAAATACTGGTCGTTCTGTCGGAATCACCCCGCTTTTGCCCCCACAAAGGTCGCGGGGAGACTGGCGCCGCCGGTATCCGCGTGCCATTCTCACTCCCGTCTGCCGCAGAGTAGAGCCTGCGGCGCCTTGGGCGCTGTTCCAACGAGAACAGCACGGACATAACAACAAAAAACCGTCAAAGGGGCTTCACTAATGCGTAAACCAGAACTCGCCGCTGCAATCGCTGAAAAAGCAGATCTGACCAAAGAACAGGCCAACCGCGTACTCAACGCCGTCCTCGAAGAAATCACCGGCGCTCTGCACCGCAAGGACAGCGTGACGCTGGTAGGCTTCGGCACCTTCCTGCAACGCCACCGCGGCGCCCGCACCGGCAAAAACCCGCAAACCGGTGAACCGGTGAAAATCAAGGCCAGCAACACCGTTGCGTTCAAGCCAGGCAAATCGTTGAAAGACAGCGTTAATCCTTAATTGCGGCGAACTCCCTGAGTAAAGGGGAGCACCGTAAGAAGAAATGGGCACGTCGATTGCGGTCGAGTGCCCATTTTTTGTGGCTGTATGTCAGGTTATTTGCGGAAGCAGGCTTTGCCGTTGCCAAAGTCTACGGCCAGGCAGTTTGGCTCGATCGCCAGTTGCAGATCTTTGAACAACACAGAAAGATCGCCGTTGGCAGGGTCAGGATAGGCTTGCCAGTCCAGCGTCGCCCATCGAGTTTCCGGCATGACGGTGAACCACTCGATTTCATCAGGAGAATTTTGTGTATGTAAGCCGATTTTTGCCAATGCTTTATTTGGGGAGAACGGCAGTGTCAGCGTGTTTCGCTGCGAGTCTGTCCAAACCTCCTTCAACGTCGAACCGTCTTCGAGTTGCCAATGAACTTCCACTGGATGGATCGCGGGTGGTGAGACCGGATCGAAGTGATAAAACGTCAACCAATAGTTATGGTCAACTCGTTCTCGCTCTACTGGAGCCAAATAACGGCTGGTGGTCGCCAGATCAAATTCGATTGGTTGTTCGAACGTTAAGGGCTGGTTTTTTCGTTTCTTCCAGCCAATGTTGAAGGCTCGGCTATCCCCCGCGACATCGAACCATTGATAGGTTCCACGATTATGATCTGTGCCAAAGCCAATTTTTTTCAGCGTTCTCTGGTAATCGTAAGGAAACCAGAGGTCTGTTTGTTGATTCGAGTTCAAGAGCAATTGACCCGGTGGGCCTGTATTGAACTCGAGACTGACCATCACGGGCTTCAGGGGCGGCGGCGGAGGTTGGTGATCGTACCGTAGCTCTAAAACGTAGCTCTCTTTAGCCAACTCATTTTTTTCTTTTTCGGCATATTCCTTTAGTTCGATCAGCGTTCTCTCGCGTGAAAGATTGTAGGAAAGCTTCTTTGCTGGTTGGGCAGCAGGCTCTTGCTCCAGCATGAGAGTGTTTTCCTCGACATACCAGTTTCCCTTGGCGACACCGCCAGCCGATCCGTAGGCGATACCAGCAGAAAAGGTGCCGTCCTTACGCAACAGCAACTCGGCGCCCATTTCCATTGCGCCCGTCAGGTAGTAATGGCCGTCCAGTGGCGGGTTGTCTGCGGATGCGTGGGTAACGGGAAGCCACATCAGCGCTGCGAACAACAGCGGTTTCAATTCCATGAGGTAATGCTCCTTACCAGCTCCCGAAGGGAATGCCGAATTTTTCGATGTAGGCTTTAGATTCAGGTGATAGAGACAGTGCGTACCGCCCCTCGTTTTTTCCTTGATACGGGCCTTCCTTCATTGCACTCCCTTCGACCCGAGTAATCTCGACAGACTTGAGGCAAGCGCCCCCTAGCCAGACCTTTGCAATACCGCCGGGGGCCAAGCCAATACCGATGTCATCGCGGTAGTCCGTGATCCATTTGCCATCAGCCCTGCAGAAAGCTTTTTCCGGCTTACGCATGATTTCCCGAGCCGATTCGGAAATGGTGATGTAAGCCTCATAGGTTTGAGGTTCGGCCAGGGATTGCCATCGTACATAGATCAAGCGGGGCAGGTCGGCGCCGGTGATATCCCGCCCTGCGCCACTTCCGGGGTTTTCTGGCCACCCTGCGGGCGTGCCTTTGTTATCAGCGGGAGCTCTTACCGAAGCAATACCGGCTCCGGCACGTCGGAATACTCGCTCTCGAATATCCACCACATCGGCGGTTTCAATCCGGACCTCCATGTAGTCCGGTGCTCCAAAGCCAAGGAACCATGGACGCTTGTCCGCAGCTTGGGAGACGTCTAGTCCGCAGCCGGCCAATAATATGCCTAGAAGGAAGTACATTGTTTTCCTGATAGGTCGAGTGAAGTCATTCATGGGGGTGCACCACTCGTTGGTTGTTCTTGGTTGGTCGGTTGATGAAAACAATATTCAAGTCGCTGCTGTTCAAGCCCTTGGCCGCATTCCAGTGAGCAGAGAGATGTATATAGCGGCTACGTAACAATGCCCTTTCTTTGATAGTCAGGCCTTCGACGGGAGACTCGCCCAAGGCGTAGGACTGGAGCTTCCTGTGAATGGGGACCAACTCTTCGGGCAGTTTCAGATTCGGCGTATCTGGGATGACCTTGAACGGCACATTTGCTCTGACCGCAAGCTCACGCATGATGCGCAGATACACCAGTGACAGCTCGCCATGTACTGGCCGCTCAATGCTGGCCGCCCCGTAAACCCGCTTTTGGGGATCCGGACTGAATCTGCCCTTTTGTGCTGATTGAGTCACGGCTCTTTCCCAAAATGCCACGCGCAATTGACTGCCCGGGACGTCCTCTTCGATGACGCCTTTTGCATACCAGGCAAATGCTTCTTTCTCGGCAGCAACATAGGCTGCACTGCGGGTCGCGTCCTTGTCTCGGCTGATAGTGCTGGTGATCGGGTTGCTCAGCAGAAGTTTTTCCTTGGCTCTGGGCAAGTAGCCGCCGCCCAGATCCGAGTGAGCGCCGGGCAAAAACAGATCGATGTCGCCCAGGCTGTTGAGTGCAAAGTTCTCGCGATATTCATCGCGCGCAACCAGATGGACTACTTTGTTGGCGCAACCATCAGGCAGCTTTAGATCGAGTCCGGAGTTTCTGCTGTTAGCGCCGGTAAAATCGAACAGCCATGGGTTGGCGATTGCTGCAACGGTGTCAAACAGACCAATGAAATTGATGCTGATGCTCGATTGCGGGCGCCAGTCAAAGGTGCTGGAGAGTGCCGGAGAACCTGCTGGAAACGCATCTGCGAGAATACTGCGCTCGCCTTTGAGAACCTCATTTGCAAAGTGTCGAGCCGCGGCGGCACCACGACTGAAGCCGAAAATATCGAACTCGATCTTTTCTATAAGTAGATTGGGATTCTTATCGATCAGTGAGCGCACTTGACCGATAATTTTTTCAGGGCTCTGCTCCACACGAGCTGATACGCCAGTCTCACCTCGGCCTGTCGCTTGTGCGTAAAGTGAGTCACCTGCGTCAGCTGTTGTGCCAATACCTTCGATGTACACGCGCAAAGAGGCATTTCTCGTTTTCTCCGGCAGTGTTTCGAAGGAATGATCCGTATACAGCTCATACAGCCGCACAATATTGCTCACATCATTTCCATAACTGTTGTCCGGCGAACTCCCGTTTCCGTCGTAACCGTAGGTGGCGCAGTGCTGCTGGATCTCTGCAGCCGCTTCCGCAAGATTGGCATCTGCGGCGTAGCACGCGGCGACTGTCTCGCTGTTGGCCTTGTTATTCCCAGTGCCATCGAAAAACACGCCGATACGCAAAGTTATTCCCCCAGGTGTCTCATCCTCCAGGTCGACTTCTTCCTCCTCTTCCTCAAGTTCTTCCTCTGCACGTGCGTTTACCGCTGGCGCAACGGGAAACGCTTGATCCAGGCCTGGTAGCAGCAGATTGGGCGCTTCACTGTCGTGTGGCTTGCGGCCCGTTTCGATTTCCTTGCTACTGAAAATGCCGCCAGCATCGATCACGAGGTGATGGCCGCCGGCTTTCAGCGTGATGCTGGCGCCGGCATCCAGCACCACACTGGCGCCGGCCTTCAGATGCACTTGCTGACCGGCCTCGATGTCGAAAGACTTTCCAGCCTGGGTGTAACTGCTGCCATTGATGGTTTCGCGACGTTCGTTGCCCACTTCCAGTTGAAGGCTGTTGCCGATTTTCTGCGCCATGTCGCGTTGCGCGCGCAGGTAAATCAGTTCCTGCCCGGCGCGATCCTCGATCGACAGTTCGTTATAGCCGCCGGTGTCGGGCGAGCTATGGCTGCGTAGCACTGTTCTGGTTTTGTGGTCGGGCAACGTGTAGGGCGGCAAGTTGGCTTTGTTGGTTACGCAACCGGTGATCAGCGGTTTGTCTGGATCACCTTCCAGAAAGGTCACCACGACTTCCATGCCAATGCGCGGAAGTGTCACCGCACCGAAGTGATCGCCGGCCCAGCTTGAGGAAACCCTCACCCAGCAACTGCTGCGTTCACTGTTGAATTCGGCGCGATCCCGAGGTAGTTCGATCTTCACCCGACCGAACTCATCACAGTAGATGTCCTCGCCCTCAGGCCCGGTGATGCGCGCGGTCTGGGCAACCAGTGGTGGACGACGCGGGGGCAGAGGCGGGCGGAAAACTACCTCGGCGGGAATGGCGCAGAAACTATTGCGATAACCCTGGATGAAGTCGTCATCGGGTTTGAAGTCGCTGGTGGCTGATTCTTCCAGCACTTGGGGTTGCCTGCCGGTGTGCATCACACTGGCCAGCAGCCACAGGACATTGCACTGCTTGCGGGGATGCTCGGCAAGTTGGAACAAATGGCCGCAGCGCAGCGTCGGCTGGTCGCTTTTACCTTCGGCCAACTCATAGTCGGTGCGGTGTCGCTCCAGTGCCTGTCGGGCAAGCTGTTTACCGTGCTTTTCGTTTTCCGGCAGCGACGGGTAGCGGTAGTCCTCCAACGCCGGGATGAACTCAGCGGTGAATCGGCTTTGCAGCAGAAGATTTGGGCGTTTGAGGTCATAGCCGCGGCGAATCGCCGTGCTGGTTCGGGTGCTGTTGCGGACGCTGAAACGGCTGATGACCGAATGCTCCGCGACCATCCCCGTGTCTTGCTGATACGCGGTAGCACCCAGTTTTGGCAGGAACACCTGGTCATCGGTGAAGACCAGCGAGTGGCCGTCTGACGAGTGTTGGTGGTGCCAGGCAATTCCATCCTCGGCACAAAGACGCTGGATAAACGCGAAATCACTTTCGCCATACTGCGTGCAGTATTCACGCTCCGGGCTGGTGGAGACGTGAAAAATATACGCATCGGCCAATATGCCGTGGGGTTGGAGAACCTAAGCAATGATCTGCGGCACAGTCAGATTCTGGAAAATCCGCTGATCCTGACTGAACTGCAAATAATGCAACGCCGGCACCAGCGTCAGCTCATAGCGGGTCAAGCGTCTCCCGAATTCACTCACCTTCACATCTTCAATGCGCCCGTGGATGCCTTCTTTGTTGAACCCGAATTGCAGAAACGCCGGCTGACTGAGCAGGCCTTCCAGATCGATATCAGCACGTTCGCTGACCAGTTCGACCCGGATGGCGTATAGGCAACTGATGGCTTCCTCACCATCGAACGCGAGCACTTCAAAGTCGTGGCGAACTCCGGGAATTTGCAGGATAAAAGGCGCGCAACTGCCCGTGCTGAACATACGCTTGTCCTTAAGCAAAGTGAGTCGATGCGCGGTGTCCGATCATCCTTGATCGCCACGCGAATAGAATTTGCCAAGGCACGCTAGCAACGCGGGAAATAAATTGATGTAAGAAGTATCTCTGACATTTGTCAGAGCATTCCGGGTGTGAAAGTGCGGGATAAATTTGAAGGAGAAGACTGTAGGAGGGCACTTCGATAATTATTGAGTTGGCACTGATGTGCAGTATTGCCGGTTCGGTGAAACTTTCAGAAAAATGAAATGCCATCAAATTGATGGCACTTTTTTTGTTGGGCGTTGTCGCCGGTGAATGGTTAATAGAAGTGCGAGAATTTTCGGAAGAGTCCTACTTCTATTTTTTTCGAGAGTTGTCATGCTTGGCGCCGCATAAAGAGACCCGCGTTCGGGGCGATGCGGTCAGGCTTGATCGGGCCGCTCTGGCTCAAGGGTTGTGAGGGAGGAAGACAAATGCGCGCAATATAAATCGCTATCAGGGATTCCCCTGTCGGATATAGGGCGATCTCTTACAGACGCCAATGAACACTTCGTCTTGTTGTTTGATCAGATGCTTGCTAGTGGCCATCATAGTGATTACGATGCGCCCACTTGAAAGAGCACACACTCAATTGGATGAGTTACGTCACTGCTCTTCGATACTGTCCAGCGCCGCGGCAACTCCAATAGGCGCATGACCGTAATCCTAAATAAAGGCCATGGATGTCCTACTCAAGCAAACTTTCCGCCCATTACCTCGAACTCGCAAAAGTCTCTGTTTCCAAAGAGAATTTCGCGGGCGAAGACGTTCGTTTTTCGAGCGAATTCGAGGCGCTGGAAAGCGAGCTGGCCAAAGCCTCTTCGATGCACGAAAGCGGGCAGATCGACTGGCTGAAAATTCGCGAAAACAGCGAAAATCTCCTGCGTACCCAATCCAAGGATCTGCGTGTCGGCGCCTGGCTGACCTGGTCGCTGTACCAGCGTGAATCCTTCCCCGGACTGCTGGCCGGTCTCGGTTTGCTGCACCATCTGTCGGAAAACAACTGGGCCGACGTTCACCCGCTCAAACCCCGCACCCGTGCCGCCGCGATTGGCTGGCTGGTGCCGCGTCTTGAGCAGGTGATCACCGAAAACATTGCAATCAAAGAGCAGTTGCCGATGTTCCGGCAGCTCTCCGAGCACCTGTCCGGCCTCGAAGCCGCGTGCGCCGAACACTTGGGCGACGACTCGCCGCTGTTGCTGCCGATCTCCCGTCGTCTGAAAACCATGATCCAGCGCGCGGCCGACAACCAACCGGCACCCGGTGTCGTGGGCGCGGCGGTGGCGCAGGTCAAGCAGGCCGCCAGCCAGTTGCTCGCGCCCGGTGCACCGATCGACAACGAAAGAGATGCACACAAAGCCCTGCGTGCCCAACAGGACAGCGCCCGGCCGTTGTGCGCCTGGTGGCTCAAGCAGAAAGCCACCGACCTGCGTGCCCTGCGCCTGAATCGAACTCTGCTGTGGATGACCATCGACGCCGTCCCCGAGCGCAACGCCGAACAGATCACCGTGTTGCGCGGCTTGCCGGTCGACAAGCTCAAGCAATATCAGGATCGCTTCGATCAGGGTAAATACGCGGACTTGCTGGTGGAACTGGAGGCGAGCCTGGCGAAGGCGCCGTTCTGGTTCGATGGCCAGCGAATGGTCTGGGAATGTCTCCAGAACCTCAACGCCGAGTTGGCCATGCGCGAAGTGGAAATCCACTTCGCGCTTTTGGTTCAGCGCCTGCCCGGCATCGTCGAGTTGCGTTTCCAT
The DNA here is from genome assembly GCF_044742875.1 of Pseudomonas sp. NPDC087817. NCBI lineage: Bacteria > Pseudomonadati > Pseudomonadota > Gammaproteobacteria > Pseudomonadales > Pseudomonadaceae > Pseudomonas > Pseudomonas sp. NPDC087817. Next base: position 438 of record NZ_JBIUVJ010000097.1, on the reverse strand, counting down.
GACGGCGTGCCTTTTGCCGACCCGGTCACCCGGGCGTGGATCGCCGCCAATGTCATGCCGCATCTGCAAAGCGCCAGTGCGCCGCGCAAGGTCGAAAGCGAAAACGTCGAAACCCAGCCGGCCTGGGAAAAGGCTCTCGAAGACGTCCTCCCGCTGCTGCGCAAGGAAGGCTTGAAGCCTGCCGTGCAGACGCTCAAGCAAGGCTTGCAGTCGGCCCATGGCGGCCGCGAACGCTTCTTCTGGCAGTTCGCCCTCGCCCGGCTGTGCTTCATGGCCAAAAAATACGAACTGGCCAAGAACCAGCTCGAAACCCTCGATCAGACATTACAGGACTCAGGCCTGCACGCCTGGGAGCCCGATCTTGCATTTGTAGTGCTGCAACTGCTGAAGAGTTTATTCGAGTTTTTGATGTAGATCTATTATGTGGTTTTATGCTTG
>NZ_JBIUVJ010000096.1:0-12056 GCF_044742875.1 Pseudomonas sp. NPDC087817 | reverse complement strand
CGGCGTTGAAGTTGCGAAAAGCGAAGTTCGTCTGCCGAACGGCACCATCCGCAACGTGGGTGAATTCGACGTGGCTGTGCACCTGCACGCCGAAGTTGAAGCCACCGTACGCGTTGTCGTGGTAGCAGCTTAAGCAACACCTGATCGGCTGGCGGCTTGTCCGTCAGACGGTTAACATCGGGCACGATCCTGTTTACAGGTCGTGCCCTTTGTCTTTCTGAATTCCCTGTTTTTCCAAACAAACACAAGTGGCCATGAACGATATCTCCGCTCCCGAGCAATACGATCTGCAAACCGCTGCCCTGAAGGTGCCGCCGCATTCCATCGAGGCCGAACAGGCTGTTCTCGGTGGTCTGATGCTGGACAACAACGCCTGGGAACGCGTGCTCGATCAAGTCTCCGACGGCGATTTCTATCGACATGACCACCGTCTGATTTTCCGTGCGATCGCCAAACTGGCCGATCAGAACATGCCGATCGACGTCGTGACCCTGTCCGAGCAACTGGACAAGGAAGGTCAGACCTCGCAAGTCGGCGGCCTCGGTTATCTTGGCGAGCTGGCGAAAAACACGCCGTCCGTCGCCAACATCAAGGCCTATGCGCAAATCGTCCGCGAGCGGGCAACCTTGCGCCAACTGATCGGCATCAGCACTGAAATCGCCGACAGCGCCTTCAATCCTGAAGGTCGCACCGCCGCCGAGATTCTCGACGAAGCCGAACGGCAGATCTTCCAGATCGCCGAAGCGCGGCCGAAGACCGGTGGCCCGGTCGGTGTGAACGATTTGCTGACCAAGGCCATCGACCGCATCGACACCCTGTTCAACACCGACAACGCCATCACCGGCCTGTCCACCGGTTACACCGACCTCGACGAGAAGACCAGCGGCCTGCAACCGTCCGACTTGATCATCGTCGCCGGCCGTCCATCGATGGGTAAAACCACCTTCGCGATGAACCTGGTGGAAAACGCCGTGTTGCGCAGCGAAAAAGCGGTGCTGGTGTACTCGCTCGAGATGCCAGGCGAATCGCTGATCATGCGTATGCTCTCGTCCCTCGGCCGCATCGACCAGACCAAGGTGCGTTCCGGTCAGCTAGAAGACGATGATTGGCCGCGCCTGACTTCGGCGGTCAACCTGCTCAATGACCGCAAGCTGTTCATCGATGACACCGCCGGTATCAGCCCGTCGGAAATGCGTGCGCGGACCCGGCGTCTGGTGCGTGAGCACGGCGATGTCGGCCTGATCATGATCGACTACCTGCAACTGATGCAGATTCCGGGCTCCAGCGGTGACAACCGGACCAACGAGATTTCCGAGATCTCGCGATCCCTGAAAGCCCTGGCCAAGGAATTCAACTGCCCGGTGGTGGCGTTGTCGCAGCTCAACCGCTCGCTGGAACAACGTCCCAACAAACGTCCGGTGAACTCCGACCTCCGGGAATCCGGAGCGATCGAGCAGGACGCCGACGTGATCATGTTCGTGTACCGGGACGAGGTGTATCACCCGGAGACCGAGCACAAAGGCATCGCCGAAATCATCATCGGCAAGCAGCGGAACGGCCCGATCGGTTTTATCCGTCTGGCGTTCATCGGTAAGTACACCCGTTTCGAGAACCTTGCGCCGGGCAGCTACAACTTCGACGACGACGAATAATGGCTGGCCGGTATCAACCGGCCAGCCGTCCTCACCCCGCGTGTCATTCAGTTCCGCCGGCTGCCTCCTCGCCGGTGTGGCGCGCGGAATGCTCGTTCAGTTCCTGTCGGGACAACGTGACGATCAGCGCCTCTTCCACTTTCGCCAGCGATGTTTGCAGCGCCTTCGATTGCGCGTCGTAATCGGCGAATGCCAGCGTCCCGGCGGCGTGCGCGTCATCGAGAGTCGCCTGGCGATCCTGAAACGTTTGTTGCTGCACTTCAAATTGCACCCGGTACTTGTGAGTGACAAATTCCTGCCAGAACTGCCTCGACACCAGGGCGTCGAATGCTTCAGGTGAATTGTCCAGTGCGATGACTTTGTCGTACGCCGCATCCAGTTGCGCCTTGGACACCTCGACTAAATTATCGAAACCCATTCGCTCAGGCTGTCCCGGCAGTTGGAGTCGGTCTTTCAGGCGGTGGCGATAGAAAAGCCGGATCTCGACTTCCTCACGGACGTGAGGCGCTACCTGCGCTGCGGCTCCCTGGGGCCTCGACTCGAGGATCCTGGCCTCACGCTGGGCAATGTCCGCCGAAGCGATTTTGTCGACCTCATGCAAACGGAACAACGCTTTGGAAAGTGCAGACAGTTGCGGGCCTTGAGCATGATCTCGAGCTTGGCTGCGCGCATCGTGCACCATCGTCAGGATTTCCAGATTGGTAAACGTGAATGCCGCCCGATCACAACAGGCGGCGTCGCCCGCCCGGTCAAATACCTCTTTGCGCAGGCGTTCGGAATCCGCATTGTTTTCGGTGATGCTGTCGATCAGCTTCCAGACCCGTCGTTGAAGGTCGTGGTGACCGGTCGGAATGTCCAGCAAGCGTTCAAGCGTATCGAACAGACCCTCCGCGCGCGGCTGCTCATGCAGTGTTCGCCACTGGCTTCTTCTGGCTGTTACCTCATCTGTCGTCAGGCCCGATGTCCAGCGTGACATCGGATCATCTGTCGCTGGGCGTACGACGGGGGCATGGCCTCGTGCCGTGTCGATCAGGTTGCGCAGCCCCCTCAGCGGCATCTCGGCCGCTAACAAGCGCTCGTCGTATTGGAACAGCCGGGTTTGGGTTTCGGCGGACAGCGGATTGTTCCTGATGTCAGTCACGTTGTTGATGCGCACCGTATGGGCCAGTCGATCGTCTGGCGGGGCGATGACCGCATCCGGAATGTCTGTGATTCGGTTGTTGCTCAGATTGAACGTATCCAGTAATGGCTGATCGGCTATTCCGCTCGGGAAAGTGTCGATCCCGGTGTTGGCCAGATTAACCGAGCGAATGTCGGTCATCTGGCTGAAGTCCGGCGGGATGCCCAGTCGCGGATTTTCGTGCAGCCACAGGGCTCGCAGTGTTGTGCGCTCGGACAGTACGCGGGCGGTGTCGGCGGTCAGGGAAATCTGATTGTTCTGCAGGAAAAGTCGAGTCATCCCGCTCATTTCGCCAACGGCCGGCGGCAGTTCGCGCAGCTCATTTTGTGACAGGTCCAGCCAGCGCACATGGCGGAATCGGGTCAGAAAGCCTTCCGGCGAAGTGCTCAGCGCCATATTGCTCAATCGCAGAGAACCGACATGACTGAAATCGACGTCAATGTCCGGCAAGGTGGGCAGAATCAGGCCACTGAGATCCAGTTCCAGCCCGATGGGCGTGCGGTCATTGGCCAGTCTCTGCGGTGTTTCTCGGCGCCAGCACTTGATAATCCGCTCACTGGCCTTGACCCGGTCCGAGCGGGTCAGTGCGTTGGCCTCCAATTGGAACGCCCGAACGTAACCCCCGCGATTGCCTCCTCCAGAAAATACCCAGGCGTCGAGCTGGGTTTTCAGCACGCCAAACTCCTGTTCGAGGCTGTTGAGTTTCGTCGCCACGGTCCCGCGTTCAAGACCCCAGATGAACTCCCGACATTCCTTGATGCTCTTGCTCGGAAAGAGTCGTCGGTATCGCTGCGCTCTTGAGTTTTCGCTATCAAATGCCGAGGGCTGGGCGGTACCCCACAACTCGGGATGAGCCGTGTTCAGACGTCGCCAGAAACCGTCGAATTTTCTCCAGTACGCTGAGGGAAAGGCATTGCCTTCAAGCAAGGTACCGGCGTTGATCCGAGCGACCAAGGGCAATTGCTCAACGGGCGGATCAAGGAGTGCCTGCGGTACCTCACGCAGGCGGTTGTTGCGTAGATCCAGGTTGGTCAGCGCGGTCTTGTCCTGCAAGCCGGTAGGCCACTGACTGATTCCTGTATGGCTCAGGCTCAGGGAGGTCAGGCCAGACATGGCGCTGAAGTCAGGCGTCAGTTTGAGCGCCGGGTTATCGGCAAGATTGACCGTTTCCAATTGACTCAACGCGCTGAGTGTTGCTGCACTTTCCTCGTCCAGTTCAATACGGTTCGTGTTCAAGTCGAGGTGCTTGAGTTTGTTCATCTCGTTAATTTTTCCGGGCAATTTTCCAATCCCGGAGTGAGTGATGGACAAGTGCTCCAGATGGGGGAAGTTGGATAGGAACACGTCGGCCGCATCCGACCAGACAATGCTTTTCAGGGTCAGTGAACTAACGTGGCTGAAATCCGCGTTCAGATTCGGGAGTGGTCCGCCCTCCAGGAAAAACAACAGTGAATGCCGGGTAGTGCGTAGCCAGCACGCCTTGATTGACCTCGCGATTCGTTGCACCGACTTTTTTGTTGAGTCATCAGCTGTGGCGCTGCTGTTGTGACTACGAACGTATTCCTCCAGTTGCGTCTCCAGCCGCTCAAGTTCCTGCACGCGTGCGGCCAGCCCGGTTCGCGCGGCGTCGTCCATTTCCAGGACGAAGTCCTTGACCGCTTGCGCATCCTTGTCGGGATGCAGGCGTTGCACCATGACGATGTCGGCGGTGTCGCCGTCCAGTCTGAACGCGCCGCTGCCAGTGTGGGGCGCGAGCTCCGGGTGTGCAGCGGCGACGCGTCGCCAAAACCCTTCCAGCGTTCTCCAGTAACCCTGCGCAAACGCATTGTCTTCAAGCAGCGTGACGCCGTTGATCCGTGCGCGTGCCTGCAACTGATCGGCCGGTGGGTTTAGGATCGTTTCCGGTACTTCACTCAGACGATTCTGGCGCAGATCGACAAGTTCCAGCCCTGTCTGTTGTTCCAGGCCCGTCGGCCACTGGTCGATGCGGGTATTGCTCAGATTGACGACCTTCAACGCTGCCATGGCGCTGAAGTCCGGTGTCTGTCCAAGGGGATTGCCGGACAGGTCGATTCGCTCAAGCCGGGAGAGGGTGCTCAAATCGGCGGCAGCGGTGGCATCCAGCTGAATACGGTTGGAACTCAGGTCCAGCGCCTTCAGGGTTTTCAAGGTGGCGACAGCGTCGGGCAGCTTTTCCAGGGTGGTACGGGTGACGGTCAGGTGCTCCAGCCCCGAAAAACTGCTGAGAAACGTGTCGGCGGTGTCTGACCAGGTAATCTTGTCCAGCTCGAGCGTCCGGACATGGCCGAAGTCCGCTTTGAGCGGCGGCAACGTGGTTCCGTCCGGGGCAGGTAGCAGTTTCAGCGTTGTCCCGGTCTGCTGGCGCCAACAGCGTTTGATCTCCACAACGGCGAGCTCTATCCAGGCTTTGCTGGCGGCCGGCACCGGCGATTGCGTGTGGGTGCGAGACCAGGCCGTCAATTCTTTCTTGAGGGTCTTGTAATCGGTTTCGCGACGTACCAGACCGCCCGGGACATCGTCCCCCAACGATTGGATAAAGGTCCTGACTTGTTCTTCGCTAAACGACGGGTACAGCTTGCGCGCGCGCGCCGCCGGGCTGTTCAAGCGATTGAGTGCGCTGGTGAAACGCTCCATCAGTGGGCGGTGCGGAGTTTGCCCGGCGCGGTGCATGCCGCCTGCACCCGGGAGATTGACCCCGAGCCAGCCGTCCAGCGGATCGAACACAATGGCTTCCGAGCGGCCCGGGCGTGTCGCGACATATTGGTTGTCGGTGCTGGCGGCGACGGCATCGTCGGCCCGGACAATGCGCATCACCGGCGTCAGGGCCGTGGTGGCTTCAGGATCGTGCAAGGCTTGATAGGCGACCTTTTCAATCACCGCATAGAGCTTGCCGTCAAACCGGTGCAGGCCATCGTTGCCGGGCTCGACGCCGGTAAAGTCCAGTTCTGTGCGAAAAGCGTGCAAGCGACTGTCGCTCAGCGCAAAAGTGATGGGCGAGTCGTCCAGCTCATACCACAGTTTGCTCTGCGGATCGCGAACCAGCACCGGCCCCGAAGGTTGCAGTTCGCTGCTCAGTCTGGCGCGGTGCTGGCCGGTGTGCGGATCCACTCCGACCGGGACGACGCCAACCTCCGTCACCTCGACATAGCGGCGTCCCTTGAGCGTAATGAAACCGTCGGCGTCAGCCAGCGGAAGCGGCGTTGTTGTCGTGATCCGGTAATGTTCCAGTGGTCGCGGCGCAGGTGCGGAGACGATGACGGTGGAGGGAGTCTGGCTGATAGTGACCGGCGCCGGGGTGATGATGTCCAGGTCGGCGTGGGCGGGTGTGCTGCCCGCAGGTGTCGGGTGGCGCGGCCTTGTCACGGTCGGAGTATCGAAGTCCAGGTGCGGCAGGATGTCCGGTCGCGGCAGGCGTGGACTGTCTGTCTGCACGGGACGTGTGTGCACCTCGACACTGACGGTGTTTCGAGTGGGTGGTTTTACAGGCATGAAAGTTTCGTCCTTGAATAGTGTTGCGTCAGTTTCCGTAAGGGAATTGCTGAGCAGTTTTCGGCGTCATTGCCGAGTTAAAACGGGATATGACCGGTTACCGGCCGGCACTGCTGTGCCGGTCGGTGCAATTGTTCAGTTCGCGAGATCAAAGATTTTTTGCGCGGTCCTGCCATCGATGGTTTCGCGCCAAATGCGCACGTGAGGTCTGCCGGCCTGTTCATCCAGACGCTGCGATGTCACGCCGGATCGGCTTTGCGCGAGGGTTTTCAGATGGCCACCCTTGACCTTGAAGTTCAGCGCCGGGCTGTCCTGCTTTTCATAATGAAAGTGGACATGCCATAGGGGATCACCGGTTTGCCTGTCATTCACCGAGTAGATGCTGAGAAATTCCTTTTGCTGGCCTTTGCCTCGCTCGACCCGATCGTGGGTCTGCTTGACGCTCAGGTGACCGTGGCTGATCAGATACGCCACCCGGTCGGCACTCAGAACGGTTTTGTCCTTATAGAGGCGTACGCGAATGTCTTCGCCCTCGCTGCGCAAGCGCTGACTGCTTTGGCGCAGGCGCTGGATCAGCGGCTCTAAATCGGTGGCGAGCGGGTTGGGCGCCTGTTCGATCTGCACGCGCAAGTCATCGAGTTCTTCCGCCTTGGCACCCAGTGCATCGAGTATGTTGCCTGCGCTTTCCTTCGCTCTCTCGTCCTGGCGGGCACTGGCCAGGTGTGCCTCGACGGCTGCAAGGCTGTCGTCGGCTTCTGCCATCAGGGCGCCCAGGGTCTTGTCTTGCGTTGCGACGATCCTTTGCCATTCGCCTTCCTTGCGTTCATAGGTTTGCAACGTCTGAGTCGGGTTGTCGCTGCTCATCACATCAATCACTTCATCGCCCGCCGGGGTTCGCCGAGGCTGGCCGATACAGATCTTGAAGTTGCCATGATGGCGGGCGCGGAATACTCGCTTGGGCGGTGGCGTTACCCCGGTACGCTCCTGGGCCGGGATGAAGTCGAAGTCGATGGGCTGGTCGTGGATCGGTAGCGCCATGGTTCTTTCCAGATCATGGTGGTAGCGCGCCAGGCGTTCTTCCAGGGTATTTTCGAAGGCTCGTATCGCCTGGGTGATTTCGTTTCTCGAGTTCACATGCGCTGGATCAGGCGGCAGGGAAAAACGTTCGTAAGAAGCGCGGATGGCCGCGCACTGGTCCAGCAACATGCTCAGTACGGCGATTCGGGCGTCGTCGGGCATGCGCTCGATGGCTTGAAAAGCGGTGGTCGCTTCCGAGAACGCGATCGCCAGTTGCGCTGGAACAAAATCTGCACCCATCGGCACTTCCGTCAGCAGACGGCTGCGCGCATCAACCCAGCGTGCGGTCACCGCGTGAATATCAGTCGGGTCGAAACCCACTTCGGTCAATTCACTCTGTGACGAGGGCGAGCTTTTGAGGACGTCACTTGCGATTTGCTGGCGTTTTTCCATCAGCGTCAGTTTGTTCGCCAGATAGGTCGCGGCCGTGCGATAGGCCTCGAGAATATCCACGGGCGTGCGCAGTTCCTGCATGTGCCGCGCATCCCTGACGAACATCAGGCGGGTGTAGGCAGCGATTTGCGCTATCTGCCTTTCGATCAACTCCTTTTTGTAGACGGTGCTGGTTTTGACCATGGCCAACGCCTCGCGCTGGTTCAGGTAAAAACTGGCGGAGTCATCCAGTAGAAGCATCAATCGGCGAATCTGTACTTCCATCGCAATCGCTGCGCCTCTTTCGCCCTCTTTGCCTTTTGCCTCGCGCCACTCGGTTTCCAGTTGCCTGGAATCCACTACCGCCTGATTGATCGCCTCCGTGTCGTTTTTCAGGCGCAGCTCCAGACTGGCCACTGCCGTTGCTGCGATGCTGCTTTTTCTGGCCCTCGGCATGCCGCTTATGCCACCGACCAGAATGCCCACCCAGCCTTCCACCGCGTCGTGGACAATCGGCTCCGAGCGGCCCGGGCGTGTCGCGACGTAAAGGTTCTGATCGTCACGGGCGACAGCATCCTCTGCCCGGACAATGCGCTTGACCGGTGTCTGCGGCGAGGAAAAATCCTCATCATGGAGAATCTGATACGCGTACTTGTCGATCACCACGTACAGTTTTCCCTGATGGCGATGCAGCTTGTCAGGGCCGGGCTCGACGCCGGTGAAATCCAGGTCAGTGCGAAAATCCAGCAGGCGACCGATCGGCAACGGGTAGGTGATCGGGGCAAAGTCAGCCAGCGGGCGCCACAGCTGACTGCCGAGGTCGTAGGACAGCATCGGACCAGAAGGCTGCAATTCGCTCGGCAGTTTTGCCTGGTACTGGCCTGTTTCCGGCTCGGTCACGATATGCACGACGCCGCCCTCCGGCACATTGCCGTAACGACGTCCCCTGAAAGTCCTGAATCCCTCGGCGTCAGCTTGCGGAAGCTGGGCCTCGGCGCTGATCCAGTAATGCCTGAGCGCTTGTTGCGATGCCGGATTGACCACTTCAGGGGTGGATAAAGGCTGACTGATGCTTACGGTTGGCGCTGGAGTGATTGCCTCCAGGTCAGCGTCGGCCAGCGAGCTGTCCGATCGTTGAGTGGTACGCACAGCGCGTGCGGTGGGGGAGTCAATCGGGCGCCGTACAGGACCGGTTGGCTGTTCGCCAGGGCGCGTATGGACATCTACGCGGGTGACGCCTTTTGCGGGTGGTTTCGGTGACATGTCTTCATCCTTGAAGAGGGGGGGGCTGGTTTTTGTAACGGTCTCAGGGCGCCAGTTCGAAGATTTTCTGTGCCGTTCGACCATCGAGGGTTTCCCGCCAGATCGCCACATGCGGCCGCCCGGCCTGCTCATCCCGACGTTGCGAGTTACTGCCCGTCGCGCTTTGTGCAAGGGTCTTGAGGTGACCGCCCTTGACCATGAAATCCAGCGCGGCGCTGTTGCGTTTTTCGTAATGGAAATGCGCCTGCCACAACGGCTCGCCCGTATGCCTGTCGTTCAGCGCATAGATATCGATGAAGTGTTTGTACTTGCCCCTGCCTTGCTCGAGCCGTACCTGGATTTTGCTCACGCTCAGGTGATCCTGGCTGATCAGATACGCCACTCGGTCGGCGCTCAGAAAGGACTTGTCCTTGTACAAGCGGATCCGGATGTCTTCGCCCTCGCGGCGCAAGCGCTCACTGTCTTGCCGCAGGCGCTGAACGAGCACGGCGATGTCGTTTTTCGCCGGGTTCGGCGCGCGTTCGATCTGTCGACCGAGGTCGTCTAGCGCTTCGGCGGCATCACCCAGTTGCTCGACGATGTTGGTGGCGTTGCGTTTTGCCCGCTCATCCTTGCGGGCGGTATTGAGGTGCGTCTCGGTCTGTTCCAGATGCACGCCGGCCTGGGTGATCAGGGTCGACAGATTTCTTTCTTGCGTGGCCACCAATCGCTGCCATTCCCCTTCGCGGCGCTCGTAGGTTTGCATGACCTTTGCCGGGTTGTGCGGATCCATGACATCGATCAACTCTTCGCCCAAGGCGTTGCGGCGTGTCTGTCCGACCCGGATCTTGTAGACACCGTGGTGTTTGCTGCGAAACATTCTTTTGGCTTGCGGTGCCGGTTGGTTTTTGCGTTGTGCAGGAATGAAGTCGAAATCGATCGACTGATCCTGTGATGGCAGCGACGTGGTTCTTTCAAGGTCGCGGTGGTCGACAGCGATGCGGTTTTCGAGGGTGTTTTCAAAGGCCTGAATGGCTTCGATGATTTCCTGCCGCGAGCTGGCATGCACCGGCCCAGGTGGCAGTTCGAGGTCTTCGTACGAGGCTCTGATCGCCGCGCACTGGTCGACCAGGTTGCTCAGCACCGCGATGCGTGCCGCCACCGGGATACTGTCGATGTCACGAAAGGCAAACGTTGTTTCGGTAAAAGCGTAAGCAAGGTGGATCGGTTTGAAGTTGTTGTCGGTAATCGGCACATCGGTGAGCAAGCGGCTTTTGGCATCGACCCAGAACGCCTTGGTCTCATGGATTTCTGTCGGGTAGAACCCGATGTCGATCAGTTCGCTTTCCGACGCACGCGTTCGCTTGAGTATGTCGAGGGCAATCTGCTGGCGCTTTTCCAGCAGGGCCAGTTTGCTTTTCAGGTAATTGACCGTCGAGCGATAGGCCTCGAAAGGATCATTGTAGAAAGAGATGTCCAGCCGCTTGCGTGAATCACCGGCACTCATGAGCCGTGTATAGGCTTCAATGCGTTTTTTCTGAATGTTGTGCAGGTCACCGGCGTAGAGGGCGCTGCCTTTGAGGGGTTGCAGGGTATCCCGTTCATTGATGTAGAAGTTGGCGGCCTGCTCCAACGCTGCCAGTTGTCGATGAAGCTGTACTTCGAGCTGGACGAGTGCGCCTTTCTCGAGTTCTGTGCCTCTCACCACACGCCAGGCAGCGTCCAGATCGTCAATACGCGTTGCGCCCTGATGGATCAACTCGGTCTGGGTCTGCAACTCGAGTATCAGATCAGCTGCGGTAAGACGTTGCACCTTGTCGGGTTTCGAGCGGCGCATCCCGCCTGCACCGGCAATGACGATGCCCCGCCAGCCGTGTTGTTCATCGAACACGATCGGCTCGGACCTTCCCGGGCGTGTGGCGACAAAGCGGTTGTCGCCGTCTGCGGCGACCGCATCATCGGGGCGCACGATACGCATCACCGAAATCTGCGCGGTGGAGGCCTCGGGATCATGCAGAACCTGATAGGCGCGGCGTTCAATCACCGCGTAGCGTTTGCCGTCGAAGCTGTGCAACCCATGGCTGTCGGGCTCGACATCGGTGAAGTCGAGATCCGTGAGAAAGCCTTGCAGACGTGCTTCGGTCAACGGATACAACATCTCGGCGGCAGGCTCCACTGCCGGGTGCCAGAGTTTGCCGTCGGCGGCCCTCACCAGCACGGGCCCGGAAGGGCTCAGCTCGCTCGCCAGCCGGGCGCGATACGGGCCGTTTTCCGCAATTGCCGCGACTTGTACGGTGCCGCCGGGAACATCGACGTACTGGCGACCTTTGTAGGTTCGCAAGCCCTGCTCATTGGCTGGCGGAAGATGCGCATCGGTGCTGATCCGGTAATGCGTCAGCGGCATTGGCCCGAGTGCGGCTGCGGGCAGCGGCGCGGGTGTTGGCTGGATGGTGATGGCGGGCACTGGCTGGATTGCATCAAGGTCGACGGCGGCCGGTGTTCTGCCCGGTCGCACGACACGCGGTGCCGCTATCGCCGTCGCGGGGCAGGAATCGACAGGCTTTGTTGTATCGCGCCTTGGCGCAGACCCGCCTGCCGGTTCGCCGGGGCGAGCGTGGATCTCTACGGTGACAGTGCCTCTAGTGGGCGGTTTGGGTGACATTTCTTCATCCTTGAAGGGTTGTCGTAGTGGACGCGATGCCCCGGAGGGCAACGGTGTATCGGGTTCGACTGGCGCGGGTCGCGGTGCGGCAATGTGCGCGGTCGGGCGGTTTTTGGGCCAATGGAACGAGCCCGGAGAGAAACCGACCACTGCCGTCGGAATTGGTCAAATTTTGTGCTATATTCCGCGCCCGCGATTTTTCATCTCAACACCGGTCGTCCGACATGCAAGCAGCCAAGCCGTTATTTGACTATCCAAAATATTGGGCCGAATGTTTCGGGCCAGCGCCGTTCCTGCCGATGAGCAGGGAGGAGATGGATCAGCTTGGCTGGGATTCCTGCGACATCATCATTGTTACGGG
>NZ_JBIUVJ010000095.1:0-12128 GCF_044742875.1 Pseudomonas sp. NPDC087817 | reverse complement strand
TATGCCCCGGTGTTTACCTGAGGGGGACTCGGTAATGGCTAATGCACACTCCCATGACAGCCATGATGCTGGCCACGGCAGCGTAAAGTCGTACGCCATCGGCTTCATCCTGTCGGTGATCCTGACCGTCATCCCGTTCGGTCTGGTGATGTACCCGAGCCTGCCGAAGGCCACCACACTGGCAATCGTCCTGCTGTTCGCAGTGATCCAGGTGATCGTTCACCTGTATTACTTCCTGCACCTGGACCGTTCGGTGGCTCAGCGTAACAACGTGATCGCGTTCGTCTTCACGGCCATCGTGATCCTGCTGCTGGTTGGCCTGTCGTTGTGGATCATGTTCAGCATCCACACGTTCATGATGGCGAAGTGAGGTAAGACCCGATGTCGCTCAAGCACTTTATCCAAATCACCAAACCGGGGATCATTTTCGGTAACGTGCTTTCTGTGGCAGGCGGGTTTTTCCTGGCCTCGAAAGGGCATGTCGATCTGGCGGTGTTTCTGGCTGCCATGATCGGTACATCCCTGGTTGTCGCCTCCGGTTGCGTGTTCAACAACTGCATCGACCGCGACATCGACCTGAAGATGGAACGCACCAAGAACCGGGTGCTGGTGCAGGGCTTGATCTCCCTGAAACTGGCCCTGGTCTACGCGACCATCCTTGGTGTTCTCGGCGTTGCATTGTTGTACAAGGTGGCCAACCCGTTGGCCGCCCTGTTCGCGGTAATCGGCTTCGTGATCTACGTCGGCTTCTACAGCCTGTACCTCAAGCGCAAGTCGGTTCACGGCACGCTGGTGGGCAGTCTGTCGGGCGCCATGCCGCCAGTGATCGGTTACGTCGCCGTAACCAACAGCTTCGACATGGCCGCGCTGACGTTGCTGGTGATGTTCAGCTTGTGGCAGATGCCGCATTCCTACGCCATCGCGATCTTCCGCTTCAACGATTACCTGGCCGCATCGATTCCGGTGCTGCCAGTGAAGCGCGGAATTGAAGTGGCCAAGAAGCACATCCTGCTCTACATCCTGGCGTTCCTCGTGGCGACCTTGATGCTGACCTTCAGCGGTTACGCCGGCATGAGCTACCTCGCCGTCGCCGCGGCCATGGGCATGTACTGGTTGTACATGGCCTGGACCGGCTACAAGGCAGTGGATGACACGGTCTGGGCACGCAAGCTGTTCGTGTTCTCGATCTTCACCATCACCGCCCTGAGCGTCATGATGTCCCTGGACTTCAAGGTGCCGAGCGAGCTACTGCTGACGTACGCGCCGTAAGGCTCAAAGGCTTGAAGAAAAACCCCGCACATTGAGAGATGTGCGGGGTTTTTTATTGGGTGAATTATGCTGAATCGAGGTGACACCATCGCGAGCAGGCACGCTCCCACAGGGGATTTGTGAACGACGCCAATCAAATGTGGGAGCGAGCCTGCTCGCGATGGCGTGCGCCGCCGATTTCGAAGGTTGCGGAGTACTTTCAAAAGACCTAGATTTGGATCCAGTGATAGCGCCATGCCATTCCCTCGGCGCTCAACTGTTCTACTCCGCGATATTTCACGCATCGATTCAGAGGCTGGGCGAAATGACTGAGAGGATGACCTGCGACGAGCGCTTCATTGCCCTGGCACAAGAGCTGAATTACGACATCTATGGCGAGAACACCGCCGGCGGCAATTACGCGCCGTTGATCCGTCATCATGATGAGCTGTACATCAGCGGCATGGTGCCGCGTACTCACGGCAAGATTCAGTACCCGGGTCGGGTGGGTCTGGAGTTGACCCTCAAGGATGCCCAGGCTGCTGCGAGCATCAGTGCGATGCGTTGCCTGGCGCTGATCGTCGATGCAGTCGGTTCGCTGGACAAGATCAAGGCGTTGCTACGGGTCACTGTGTACGTGAAGTCGACGCCGGACTTTGTTGACCTGAGCGAAGTGGCCAACGGTGCATCGGATGTTTTCAGTCATGTGCTCGGCGATGCCGGCCGGCACACGCGGACCACTGTCGGTGTGTATCAGTTGCCGAAGAACGCGGCGATCGAAGTCGACATGATTGCGGCATTGCACTCCGACGCATAACTCCCAAGCCGAAAACCAAAAAGCCCCGCCTGAATCTCAGTGCGGGGCTTTTTCGTCAGCGCCGAAATATTACTGCGCGGCGATGCTGTAGCCATCGAACGCGGTCTGCTGTTGCAGGGCGGTGATGATGTTCTTGCGGTTGATCGCGTGTTCGGTGCCGGCGTTGTCGAGGAAGGTTTCGCCCTCCAGCTCGGCTTCTTCGCCTTCACCGACGAAGGTGAAACCGAGGAACTCCAGCGCTTCGCGGTCAACGCTCAAGCGCGAACGTGGAGTGCGCAGCGGCAAGGTCACACTGGCGCCGTCCTTGCTGATGGTGAAGATTTCGAGTTCTTTCTTCTTGGCAGCCTTGCTCTTGCCGCCGCTCGGGTTGCTGATCGCCTGATGGGTCTGATTCAGCACTTTGAGGGCCAGGCCGTAGACGATCTCCTGGAAGGCCGGATCGTCCTTGAAGCAGGACAGGATGCGGCCGATCGAGAACTTGCTGCTCAGGTCTTCAAGTGCGGCGATGTCGGCGGCTTCGGCGTCTTTCAGAGCCTTGAGTTCGCCCATCAGTTCATAGGCCTTGTCGTCATCGAAGCTGTCATGGGCCTGACGGATCGCGGCGCGCAGCTCGCGAATCTGGTCGCTTTCGCGGTTCGACTGAAAAGCGTCGAGGACCATTTCGCTGATGATTTTGGCTTGTGGCAGGTGTTGTGAAAGATTGATGGAGTTTTCGTATTCCGCTTTGGACGATTCGGTAACGACGGATTCAGCGGTGTTGAAATCGGACATTGAAATTTCACTACTTTTTAACTTGAGTGGAGATGAGAAAGCACAGGGCTTTTTCAGGCCGACTAATTTAGGGGAGCGGGGCGGCGTTGTCACGGAGCAACGGGCTGGCGGTCGAGTTTTTTACCGCTGACTCATCAAGCACCCAGAGGCGGGCGTTGCGCCTGAAGCGTTCGCAGCAGCCAATAGAACTTTAGCGAGCGGGTGCTGATCAATCCGCAGACAAATCCCGACGCTACAGCCTTGAGCAACAACATGCCCGCTTCGGTAGTGCGGTCCGGGTGCACGTCATCCTGGTAGCCGAAGTAGTAGTTCACCGCAAAAAACAGCAGCAACAACACCAGTGCTTTCCAGGTCCCCGGCACGATTAATCCGGTTTCCGGGTCGTCGAGCTCTACGCCCTTGCGGGAAAAGATCAGCCATGCCGACAGGGCACCGAGCGTCAAAGCGATCAACCAGCCGCCCAGCGTCAAACCGGGATCAACCGACAGGTTCAGCGAAAGCAGCGACCAGACCAGCAGGACCAGCGGCGTCGACAGCAGCGAAAACCGGGTCTCGTGCTGAGGCTTGCGAGCCTTCAGGCCGAAATACACCATGATCAGAAAAACCACATAAACCCACAGTGGGGTGTTTTGCAAAATGGCGAGCATCGCGCAGCGTCCTTGCTGAAAAAAGAGGGGAGATCATAGCTGGTGTCATAGCGTTAAGGGTTACTTCAGTCGTGGGCGCTCCATCGCAATCAGCGACGTTTGAAAACCCAGGCGGGCAAAAAACGCCTCGGCGCCTTCACGGCCTGCGCGCAGCACCCAGGTGATGTCGGGGTTATCCCCCATGACGTGCTCAACCAATGCCCGGCCAATGCCTTCGCGTCGATGCTGCCCGTCGACCACGACCATCGACAGATAACCGTTGGATAAACCATCGCTGATACCGCGGGCGAAACCTGCGATGCATGTGCCTTTGAGGGCAATGGCCGTGCGTTGGGAGTTGGCGATGAGCTGTGCAAAGTCTTCGCTTGAACCGGTTCGATGGCCCCATCCATGCTGGCCGAGGAACAGGCGCACTGATTCCACTTCGGCGGGCAATAGATCGCGTACGGTCAGGTAGTTGTTCATCGGTGGGTCGACTCCTTGTCGCGGATGTGGTGAGTTAGAGGAACTAGGATCTGCCCCATGCCTGCATCGCGAAATCGACGAAGCGCCGCAGCTTGGGCAGGCGATAACGATCCGGGGCATACAACAGGTGTAGAGGTCGGCTCGGGGGTTGGTAGTCGGGGATGACCGTCACCAGTCGGCCATCGCGCAAATCCTCTTCCACCAGGGCATCGGGCAGCATCACGATGCCCATGCCCGTACGTGCCGCCTGATGCAGGCCGGCGGAGCTGTTGATCAGCATCGGCCCGCTGACGTCGACCATGATTTCGCCGTCCGGGCCGCTGAGGCGCCAGCGCTTTTCCACCGATTGCCAGTCATCGCCGGTGGGGTAGGCAAAGGACAGGCAGTCATGCTGTTGCAGGTCTTGTGGCGTCAGCGGCATGCCTCGTCTTGCGACATACTCCGGCGCCGCGCAGACGGTCAGGGTGTAGTCGATCAGGGGCCGGGCTATCAAGTTGGACTGTTCGAAGTGACCCAGGCGGAAGGCGACGTCGAGGCCGCTTTCCAGCAGATCCGGGCGGCTATTGGTCAGTACCACGTCGAGTTTGACCTTCGGCCATTGCAGGGAAAATTCACTCAGCGCTGGCGCCAGGCGCTCAACGCCGAAGGTCAGAGGAGCGGTAATACGCAGGATGCCACGAGGCTCATCAAGGGCCTGCTCGGCGAGGCGTTCAGAGTCAGCCAACAGTCCCAGCACTTCGAGGCAGCGCTGGTAATAGACGCTGCCGAACTCGGTCAGTCGCTGGCGACGCGTGGTGCGTTGCAGCAGTTGCACGCCGAGCCGTTGCTCCAGCGCGCGCAGGTGATTGCCTACCATCGTCGTCGACATGTCGCACTGCAATGCGGCCGCCGTCATGCTCCCCGATTCGACCACTTTGACGTAGACGCTCATCGACTGAAACAGGTCCATTATCAAGTCCGGCTTTTAAATGATTGAAGTTTTACCGAGTTTATCCAGTTCTGGTGGCTAACCATACTGCGAGCACACCGACCTTCACTGGAGTTTGAAGTCATGACCGCCGCGCTGATGAACACCTACCAACCACTGGCCCTGAGTTTCACCAAAGGCTTGGGCACGCGCCTGTGGGATCAGGCCGGTCGCGAGTATCTGGACGCGGTCGCCGGGGTGGCGGTGACCAATGTCGGCCACTCGCACCCGCGCATCGTTTCGGCGATCAGCGAACAGGCGGGATTGCTGCTGCATACGTCCAATCTGTACAGCATCGATTGGCAGCAACAGTTGGCCAACCGGCTGACTGAGTTGTCGAGAATGGACAAGGCGTTCTTCAACAACTCCGGGGCCGAGGCCAACGAAACCGCTTTGAAGCTGGCTCGGTTGTACGGCTGGCGCAAGGGCGTCGAGCAGCCGCTGGTGGTGGTGATGGCCAACGCGTTTCATGGCCGCACACTTGGTACGTTGTCCGCCAGTGATGGGCCGGCGGTGCGTCTGGGTTTCAACCAATTGCCGGGGGATTTCGTCAAAGTGCCGTTCGGTGATCTCGCTGCACTGGACCATGTTCAACGCAAACACGGTGAGCGGATCGTCGCGATTCTGGTGGAGCCGATTCAGGGGGAAAGTGGTGTGCAACTGGCACCGCCGGGTTATCTGAAAGCCTTGCGTGAACTATGCAACCGGCATGCGTGGCTGCTGATGCTTGACGAGATCCAGACCGGTATCGGCCGCACGGGCCAGTGGTTTGCGTTTCAGCATGAAGGCATTGTCCCGGATGTCATGACCCTGGCCAAAGGACTCGGCAATGGCGTGCCGATCGGTGCATGCCTGGCGCGGGGCAGGGCGGCGGATCTGTTCACGCCCGGCAGCCATGGCAGTACGTTTGGCGGTAATCCGCTGGCCTGTCGGGTGGGCTGCACGGTGCTGGAAATCATTGATGAGCAAGGCTTGCTGGAAAATGCGCGGGTACAGGGTGAGCGTCTGTTGAGCCTGTTACGCGCAGAACTCGCGGATGACCCGAATGTGCTGGCGATTCGTGGTCAGGGTTTGATGATCGGCATCGAGCTCAAGCAGCCTATTCGCGATCTGACGCTGATCGCGGCGCGGGATCATGGGCTGCTGATCAACGTCACGCGCGGCAAGACCATACGGCTGCTGCCGCCGCTGACGATTGATGAGCGGGAGGTGGGGATGATTGTCAGAGGTGTGGTGCGGGCACTGACCGCGCATTGACGGCTTGCAAGTAGCACTGTAGGAGCGAGCCTGCTCGCGAAGGCGGCCTATCAGTCGGCATCTGTGCTGGATGATTGATCGCTTTCGCGAGCAGGCTCGCTTCCGCAATCACAGTGCAAGGTCTTAGTCCGGGTATTCCGACAAATCCGGCGCCAGCATCCGTGTCTTCGCCGCTCCATTGGAGTTGTGCTGAATGATCTCGCGTGGCTGGCCTTGCTCGTTGAAAAACACCTGACCGATCCCCGCTGAGTTCCACAGTCGTTCACCTGCCTCGGCATGTTCTGGTGTGTACGGCACGATGCGCATACGTCGACGTTTGGTCAGCCAGTTCAGTGGCGAGCGCGGTGAGTAGAGCCAGCGGTTGAGACGGTCGAACCACTCCAGCAGGGTTTTCGGAAACTCGTTCTTGATCCCGCTGCTGGTGATCTGCCAGATCCGTGGGCCGGCCTTGCGGTGTCGGATAAGTACTTCGTAGACGAAGGAATAATGCACATCGCCGGACAGCACCACGTAGTTACCCGGCGTACGTGTGTGTCGGAAAATATTCAGGATCACCTGCGCGGCGCCACGATGGGCCATCCAGTTCTCGGCATCCACCAGCAGTGGGTAACCGCACCAGCTGAAGACCTTTTGCACCGTTTCAATCAGCTTCACACCAAAAATCGGCGCGGGCGAAACGATGATCGCCGACGGGTGATCGAGCAGCTCTTGCTGCAGTTCGCTCAAGGCTTCCCAGTCGAGCAGACCCGACGGTTGCTTGAGCGTCATTTCGCTGCGCCAGCGTCGGGTACGCGTGTCAAGCACGACCAGCGCCGGGCTGGTCGGCATCACGAAGTGCCAGTTCTGAAAGCGCAGCAAGTCATCGATCAGTTCGTCCTGCACCGGGCTGTCGAGGTAATGGTCATCGCCACTGGCGGCCAGGCGTCGGGTTTTCTCCAGTACATCCTTGAAGGCATCCGGGTTATTGCCCCAGCCCTGGCACAGCATGTAGGCAATCAGCGCGTTGCCGATGATGCGTTTGGAGAAAGGATGGCCGTAGGCCGTTTCCTCCCATTGCGCGGAAAGGTTCCAGTCATCGGTGATGTCGTGATCGTCGAAAATCATCAGGCTCGGCAGATGCGCCAGCACTCGGGCGACGTTGTCCAGACCTGCCTTGAAGGCGTCGATCCGGGTCTGTTCGAGTGCATATCGCTTGAGGCGATCCGGCGTCAGTAGCGGAGGCTGCGGATTGATCAGCGTCCACGCAACCGGTGACCACACCAGCAAGTACATCGCCATGATTTCGGCAAACGTCACCAGGTGATTGTCGGCGCTGCTGCTGGTGAAAATCGGCTTACGCGCACCGCCGAAAAATCGCTCGCGCAACGTCTCGTTGCTCTCCAGAGCCGGTAACAAATCCGCACGGTGGTAGTAACTGGCCGGGTGTTGGTAGAGTTTCGCGCTGTCGCTGACCACGGCACCTTCGAGGTGTTCGTCGAGCAGGCCGACGCGCTCGATCAAGGCATGGATCGCCCGCAGCATCGGGCCGGCTACGTCATCGGCGTAGACCTGATCGCCACTCATCATCAACAGCGCCGGGCGTTGTTGCGGGTCGGTTTGCGCCGCCAGCAGTTGATCGACACACAGCAAACCATCCGCCGCCGGGTGATGCGGTTTGCGGCACGAGCCGTGGAGCAACTGATCTATCCGGGAGCGCAGGACAAAGTTCGGCCGGGTGGTATCGGCATAAAGCAGGTGCGGCGCCCAATCGGCTATGCCTTTTTCGTCATCGATCAGCAAGTCGTAGTCGATAAAGGTGTCGAAGGGCAGGGCGCTATCGAGTGTGATATCGATGAGGTGAACGAACGCCCGACTGCCTACGGGAATGACTGTGCAATTCTCTACATCGAGCGGAATGTCTCCTACACCCTGCAAGCGCAAAGTCAGCGACAGAGGACGCGTACCGACCAGCCACATCACCAGTCGTGTCGGCTCCAGCCGTCGCAGCAGCGGGCCGGCCAAAACAGCAGGCAGGGAGTTCAGGTCATCAAGTGTTGGAGACATCCGGGTCAAAGCTCAAGGCGCACAGGCCGGCGATGATAGCGCAGCCGGCGCCTTGATCCCTTAAACGAGGCTTAAGAGTCGCTCTTCTTCAACTTCAGATCGAGCAGTCGCCACGCAGCCTTGCCGGCATCGTTGCCGTCCTGTTGCTGCACTGAACAATCAAAATGGTAGCGGACATCGTCGCCCAACATGTTGCGGGCAGTGGCGGTACTGCTGACGGTGTAGGTCTGATCCTTGAAGCGCTGGCTGCTGGCGTCCCGGGCACTCGAGATCACCGTCGACGCTGAAAAACGCATGGCACTCTTGATGAAGGGCTCGCAAATCATGTAAGCCATCAAGGATTTGTCGGCATTCGGATTGCTGCCGGCCAATCGGCGCAAAACGGCGAAGTCGTTGCTCACGTTATCCTTGAAGTCCTTCTCTGCCAGTGCAGCCGGCAGACGTTTGCTGAAGTTCGGCAGTAAAGCGGATTCGGGCGGCGAAGGCTCATTCTGTGGACTGCTGGCGACATAGGCCGGAAGGTTTTCAGTTGCAGTTGCAGTTGCAGTTGCAGTTGCAGGTGCAGGTGCAGGTGCAGGCGGCACGACTGTAACGGGGGGCGGCGTCGGAGCCGGTTCTGGGGCAGGTTCAGCTTCAGGCATCACTGCAACAGGCTCGACCTTTTGAGTGACAGTCTCTTGAATCTGCTTTTGCGCAGTTTTGCGCTCCGGCACGAACAGCGAGAACGTGATGGAGAACACCACAATGCCGACAATAAAACCCGCCCCCGCACCGAGAACGTTGCCGACAAACAGATTCCAGTTACCGCGGTTCTTCACCACCCAGCGCCACATGAAACCCCATGCCGCCAGAAATGCGAGTAGACACAGAAACTCCATTTGATCCTTTCCTTAACCTGCAAAAACCTTGAAACAGCGCGTGTTGATGAGCCGCGCTGAAGATGGACGGCAAGATAACAAAATAGTAGCGTCGCGCCACGCTCTTCATCTGCGTAACGGACTTTGATGAGGACGGGATCTTTCTCAACCAAAGGATGGACAGATGATCGACTTCAACAACAAAGGTTTCTTCAAACTCAAGCAGAACGACGAATACGCCGAGCGTGTGACGGCATTGCTGCTGGAAGGCGAAGAGGTGATCGATTCCTACAAAGCCATGCGCGACGGCGTGGTGTTCACCAACAAACGCATCATCGCGGTCAATGTGCAGGGCATCACCGGCAGCAAGAAGGATTTCACTTCACTGCCGTACAAGAACGTCGTCGCTTATTCCGTAGAAACGTCGGGCACGTTCGATCTGGACTCGGAGCTGGAGATTTATTTTTCTTCGCTGGGAAAGGTGAAGTTCGAGTTCACCGGGAAAACGTCGATGGTGGAAATTTCGAAGTACATCTCCAGGCATTTGCTGTAAGCGCGTGGCGCGTTCAATTACAGAATGTCTTTCAAGTATCCCTTGAGCGCGAGGAGCGGCTGATCAAGCTGCTCCAACGACTTCGCCTGGCTCAAATCGGCGGATAATTTGTGCAGCTCACGGCCGAGCGGCTTCTCGACACCGCCCAAAGCATCCATCGCCAAGCCCAGGCATTCATTGATTTTGAACTGAATGGTCTGCACATCACCCCGTCGTACCAGCAGTTCGAAAATGTCTTTCTGATAGTCACCCATGACCATATCGTCCCGCAAAATCGGGCTCAGGCCTTCTTCCTCATAAGCGAGTTTGAGGGAGAAAAGAGCGACTGTTTCCAGTGACGTTTCCATGGGGTGGTTCCTTCGGGGCTGATGGCCAAGAAGCGGAAGATCAAAAGATCGCAGCCTGCGGCAGCTCCTACACAAGTCAGAGCTTTATTGCAGGCGAAAAAAAAGGCCTTGCTAAGCAAGACCTTTCTTAATTTTGGTGCCCCGAGGGAGACTCGAACTCCCACTCCTTTCGAAAACGGATTTTGAATCCGCCGCGTCTACCAATTCCGCCATCAGGGCTCAATGGCGGCGAAGTATAGAGATGAGATTACCGTCGGTCAATCAGGTACATAGAGAATTTTCGATATTTCCGCTAGACTTTCCGGCCCTGCTAGACGAACCCCATCATGCGCGTTGCTGACTTTACTTTCGAGCTCCCTGATTCGCTGATCGCCCGCCACCCTTTGGCCGAGCGTCGCGGTAGTCGCCTGCTGACCCTTGATGGGCCGAGCGGCGCCCTCGCACACCGTCAATTCACTGACTTGCTTGAGCATTTGCGCCCGGGCGATTTGATGGTGTTCAACAATACCCGGGTGATTCCGGCGCGGCTGTTCGGGCAGAAAGCGTCCGGCGGCAAGCTGGAGATCCTCATCGAGCGGGTTCTTGATTCGCATCGCGTGCTGGCGCATGTGCGCTCCAGCAAGTCGCCGAAGCCGGGTTCGAAGATTCTCATCGACGGTGGTGGCGAAGCCGAGATGCTCGCGCGTCACGATGCGCTGTTCGAGCTGGGGTTCGCTGAAGAAGTGCTGCCGCTGCTTGATCGCGTCGGGCACATGCCGTTGCCTCCTTATATAGATCGCCCGGATGAAGGCTCGGATCGCGAGCGTTATCAGACCGTTTATGCCGAGCGTCTGGGCGCGGTGGCGGCGCCGACCGCGGGGCTGCATTTCGATCAGTCGTTGATGGAGTCGATTGCTGCCAAAGGCGTCGAGACCGTATTCGTGACGTTGCACGTGGGCGCGGGTACGTTCCAGCCAGTGCGCGTCGAGAAGATCGAAGATCACCACATGCACAGCGAATGGCTGGAGGTCGGTCAGGACGTGGTTGATGCGGTCGCCGCGTGCCGTGCGCGCGGCGGTCGAGTGATTGCGGTCGGCACCACCAGCGTGCGTTCTCTGGAAAGTGCGGCGCGCGATGGCGTGCTCAAGCCGTTCAGTGGCGACACCGACATCTTTATCTACCCGGGCCGGCCGTTCCATGTGGTCGACGCTCTGGTGACCAATTTCCATTTGCCCGAATCCACGCTGTTGATGCTGGTTTCGGCGTTTGCCGGTTATCCCGAAACCATGGCCGCTTATAAAGCCGCTGTCGAAAACGGGTACCGCTTTTTCAGCTACGGTGATGCGATGTTCATCACTCGTAATCCTGCACCTACTGCCCCTAAACAAACCGGCCCAGAGGAAACAGAATGAGTCGCGAATGTCGCATGTCCTTTGAGCTCCTGGCCACTGATGGCAAGGCCCGTCGTGGTCGTCTGACCTTCCCGCGTGGCACCGTCGAGACCCCGGCCTTCATGCCGGTCGGTACTTATGGCACGGTCAAGGGTATGTTGCCGCGTGACATCGTCGCCACCGGCGCGGAAATCATTTTGGGCAACACCTTCCACCTGTGGCTGCGCCCTGGCACCGAGGTCATCAAGGAACACGGCGACCTGCACGATTTCATGCAGTGGAAGGGTCCGATCCTGACCGACTCCGGCGGTTTCCAGGTGTTCAGCCTCGGCGCGATGCGCAAGATCAAGGAGGAGGGCGTGACCTTCGCCTCTCCGGTCGACGGCTCGAAAGTGTTCATGGGGCCGGAAGAATCGATGCAGGTTCAGCGCGATCTGGGCTCCGACATCGTGATGATCTTCGACGAATGCACGCCGTACCCGGCTGACGAAGACGTCGCTCGCGTATCGATGGAGCTGTCGCTGCGTTGGGCCCAGCGTTCGAAAAATGCCCACGGTGACAACACTGCGGCGCTGTTC
Source organism: Pseudomonas sp. NPDC087817 (assembly GCF_044742875.1). Taxonomy (NCBI): domain Bacteria; kingdom Pseudomonadati; phylum Pseudomonadota; class Gammaproteobacteria; order Pseudomonadales; family Pseudomonadaceae; genus Pseudomonas; species Pseudomonas sp. NPDC087817. The sequence continues at coordinate 208 of NZ_JBIUVJ010000095.1, read as the reverse complement.
GGTATCGTTCAGGGTGGCATGCACCAGGATCTGCGCATGCGTTCGCTGGAAGGCCTCGACAAAATCGGCTTTGACGGCCTGGCCATCGGCGGTCTGTCGGTGGGCGAGCCCAAGCACGAGATGATCAAGGTGCTGGATTATCTGCCGGGCATGATGCCGGCTGACAAACCTCGTTACCTTATGGGCGTTGGCAAACCGGAAGATCTGG
>NZ_JBIUVJ010000094.1:0-12266 GCF_044742875.1 Pseudomonas sp. NPDC087817 | reverse complement strand
ACCGTCATCTACACGGCCAGCAACTCTCACTCCCTCCCCCACGCTCTCACGATCTAAGCCCCGTACGTTGTTACGCACAACAAAGCCCACGGCGAGGTGTACATGATCGGCTCCTACGTGGCGTTCATAGCCTTCGCCGGGCTGACCATGATGGGACTCGACAGTGTCCCGCTGTTGATGACGGCGGCGTTCATCGCCAGCATCGTCGTCACCAGTTCCTCCGGTTACAGCATCGAACGCATTGCCTACCGCCCGTTGCGCGGCAGCAACCGTCTGATCCCGCTGATTTCCGCCATCGGTATGTCGATCTTCCTGCAGAACACGGTTCTGCTGGCGCAAGACTCCAAGGACAAAGCAATCCCCAACCTGATTCCGGGCAACATTGCCTTCGGTCCAGGTGGCGCACATGAAGTGCTGATTTCCTACATGCAGATCGTGGTGTTCGTGGTGACCCTGATCGCCATGCTCGGCCTCACGCTGTTCATCTCACGCTCCCGCCTGGGCCGCGCCTGCCGCGCCTGTGCCGAAGACATCAAGATGGCTAACCTGCTCGGCATCAACACCAACAACATCATCGCCCTGACCTTCGTTATTGGTGCTGCATTGGCAGCGGTTGCCGCTGTGCTGCTGAGCATGCAATACGGCGTGATCAACCCGAACGCCGGTTTCCTCGTCGGCCTCAAAGCCTTCACCGCTGCGGTACTTGGCGGCATCGGCAGCATCCCCGGCGCCATGCTCGGCGGGCTGGTGCTTGGGGTGGCGGAAGCCTTTGGCGCCGATATCTTCGGCGACCAGTACAAGGACGTCGTGGCTTTCGGCTTGTTGGTTCTGGTGCTGTTGTTCCGTCCGACCGGCATTCTGGGCCGTCCGGAGGTTGAGAAAGTATGACTAGGAATCTTAAACAGGCACTGTTCAGTGCCTTGCTGGTGTGGGCCGTGGCCTACCCGGTACTCGGTCTGAAACTGACCATCGTCGGCATCAACCTCGAGGTGCACGGCACCAGCCCGGCCATTCTGGCGACCATCGCCGTGTGCTCGGTGCTGATGTTCCTGCGGGTGCTGTTCAACCAGCAGATCAGCAAGGCGTGGAACTCCTCGCCGGGCCTGCCGCTGATCCCGGCCAAGGCCAGCAACTTCCTGACCCTGCCAACCACCCAGCGCTATTTCATCATTGCGCTGATCCTCATTGCGCTGGTGTGGCCGTTCTTCGGCTCGCGTGGCGCGGTGGATATCGCAACGCTGATCCTGATCTACGTGATGCTTGGCCTGGGCCTGAACATCGTCGTCGGTCTGGCCGGTCTGCTCGACCTCGGTTACGTCGGCTTCTATGCCGTCGGCGCCTACAGCTACGCGCTGCTGTCGCACTACTACGGCCTGAGCTTCTGGATCTGCCTGCCGATTGCCGGCCTGATGGCGGCGACGTTCGGCTTCCTGCTGGGTTTCCCGGTGTTGCGTCTGCGCGGTGACTATCTGGCGATCGTGACCCTCGGCTTCGGCGAGATCATCCGTCTGTTCCTGCGTAACCTGACCGATATCACCGGTGGCCCGAACGGTATCAGCAACATCGAAAAACCAACGTTCTTCGGCCTGACCTTCGAACGTAAGGCCGCGGAAGGCATGCAAACCTTCCACGAGTATTTCGGCCTGCAATACAACTCGATCAACAAGGTGATCTTCCTCTACCTCGTTGCCCTGTTGCTGGCGTTGGCAGCACTGTTCGTCATCAACCGCCTGCTGCGCATGCCGATCGGCCGTGCGTGGGAAGCGCTGCGTGAAGACGAAATCGCCTGCCGTGCGCTCGGTCTCAACCCGACGATCATCAAACTGTCCGCGTTCACCCTCGGTGCTGCCTTCGCCGGTTTCGCCGGTAGCTTCTTTGCTGCCCGCCAGGGTCTGGTGACGCCGGAATCGTTCACCTTCATCGAGTCGGCGATCATCCTCGCCATCGTCGTGTTGGGTGGCATGGGCTCGCAACTGGGCGTGATTCTCGCGGCCGTTGTGATGATTCTGTTGCCGGAAATGATGCGTGAGTTCAGCGAGTACCGCATGTTGATGTTCGGTGCCCTGATGGTGTTGATGATGATCTGGCGTCCACAAGGTCTGCTGCCGATGCAACGCCCACACATGGAGTTGCGAAACTGAGCCGCGAGATCCTTAAAGTCGAAAACTTGAGCATGCGCTTCGGCGGCTTGCTGGCGGTCAACGGCGTGGCCCTGACCGTGAAGGAAAAACAGGTGGTTGCACTGATCGGCCCGAACGGCGCCGGCAAGACCACCGTGTTCAACTGCCTGACCGGTTTCTACCAGCCCTCGGGCGGCAGCATCCTGTTGGACGGCGAGCCGATTCAGGGTTTGCCGGGGCACAAGATTGCCCTCAAAGGCGTGGTGCGCACCTTCCAGAACGTGCGGTTGTTCAAGGACATGACGGCGGTCGAAAACCTGCTGATCGCCCAACACCGTCACCTCAACACCAACTTCCTGTCCGGACTGTTCAAGACCCCGGCGTTCCGCAAAAGCGAGCGCGAGGCCATGGAATTTGCCGAGTACTGGCTGGAAAAGGTCAACCTCAAGGAGTTCGCCAACCGTACCGCCGGCACCCTGGCCTACGGTCAGCAACGGCGCCTGGAAATCGCCCGCTGCATGATGACCCGTCCACGGATCCTCATGCTCGACGAACCGGCCGCCGGCCTGAACCCGAAGGAAACCGAAGACCTCAAGGCGCTGATCAGCGTGTTGCGCGAAGAGCACAACGTCACCGTGCTGCTGATCGAACACGACATGAAACTGGTCATGAGCATTTCCGACCACATCGTCGTGATCAACCAGGGCACGCCTCTGGCCGACGGCACGCCGGAACAGATCCGCGACAATCCTGAAGTGATCAAAGCCTCCCTGGGGGAAGCGTAAATGCTGCAGTTCGAAAACGTTTCCACCTTCTACGGCAAGATCCAGGCCCTGCACAACGTCAACGTCGAAGTCCGTCAGGGCGAGATCGTGACGCTGATCGGCGCCAACGGTGCCGGCAAGTCCACGTTGCTGATGACGCTCTGCGGTTCGCCGCAGGCGCACAGCGGCAGCATCCGCTACATGGGTGAGGAACTGGTCGGCCAGGACTCGTCGCAGATCATGCGCAAGAGCATCGCTGTGGTGCCGGAAGGTCGTCGGGTGTTCGCCCGTCTGACCGTTGAAGAAAACCTGTCGATGGGCGGTTTCTTCACCGACAAGGGCGACTATCAGGAGCAAATGGACAAGGTTCTCGGCCTGTTCCCTCGCCTGAAAGAACGCTTCAACCAGCGCGGCGGCACCATGTCCGGCGGCGAACAGCAGATGCTCGCCATCGGCCGTGCGCTGATGAGCAAGCCGAAACTGCTGCTGCTCGACGAGCCGTCGCTGGGTCTGGCGCCGATCATCATCCAGCAGATCTTCGACATCATCGAACAGCTGCGCAAGGACGGTGTGACGGTGTTCCTGGTCGAGCAGAACGCCAACCAGGCGCTGAAAATCGCCGACCGTGCGTACGTTCTGGAGAACGGCCGCGTGGTCATGCAAGGCACTGGTGAAGCGCTGTTGACCGACCCGAAAGTACGCGAGGCATACCTCGGCGGCTGAGTCTTTTCGCCCAACAAAAAACGGCCCTCGGGCCGTTTTTTTTTATGCGCACCAAAAACCTCAAACCCACCGAAAATCCCTTGTAGGAGTGAGCCTGCTCGCGATCGCGTCGAGTCAGGCACCACTGATGTTGAATGACACAACACCATCGCGAGCAAGCTCGCTCCTAGAGTGGAGGGTCAGTACGGATTGCAGTGCTGCGCTACCGCCGTGGCCTGATCGACGTAAGGCCGTGCCGGTTCAAGGTTCCACTCAGGCTTGTTCCTCACAGGTTTGCCGTCGAAAGTCGCCGCCAGATGACAGACCATCTGCCGCCGCAGTGACCCGCCATTGACGCTGTACTGCCGCCACTGCTGATCGTCTTTGTGCTTGTTGTACAACTCGGCGAACATCCGGTCGGTCTGATCGTCCTTGATTGCACGACCGCAAGCAGTCGGCACCACGGAGAGCGACCAGGTGTTCGGCCCCAGTTTCGGATCAGGCCGTTGTACCCAGGTGCTCGACTCGATGTACTTCTCGCAGAACTGTGGCGCCGCTGGCGTCGAGGTCTGGATGCATGAGAAAGAGGCCTTGGCGACCGGGGTTTTCGGGAAGTCGATCTTGATGATGTTGCGTTCCTTGCCGGTCTTGGCCTTGTAGTCGCGCTGGTTGGCCATCGCATCGTTCAAGCCACGCTGATCACTGTAGAAAAACGCCAGAATCGGCAACTCGTCAGTTTTCGGGTTGCCCAGACGCAGTTCTGTCTGAGTCTGAAACTCGCGGCTGTTGATGACTTTGCGCGCGCCCATGAAGTTGCGGAAGGCGTCGACGCGCTCATTGCTACTCATCGGATTGCGCATGTTGAAGCCGCATTGCAACTGGTCCTGTTGCCGATTGTTGTTGTACTGGGTGAAGTGCGCGACCCAGGCATTCGGACTCAGGATCGGTGGTTTCATGGCCTGGCAGACCGCTTCTGCCGGGGCGGTGTTTTTGTTGTCGCCACAGCCTCGGTCATTGCGAAAGTCAGTCCAGGCATCGTTGGGGAACGCGCAATAGACATGCACCGGGGTCTCGGGGTCGCGAACCAGATCTCTGGGGGTAATCAGATAGCCGTTTTGCGTGCTCATGCCGGGGTCTTCATAACTGATGCCGTCGGCCCGCATGTACGAAGCGGCAAAAGTCCCCAGCTCCAGCGCTTTCGGGCTGGGATTCCAGACGTCCCATTTTTGCCCCTTGGCCGGGTCGGCGCGGTGCGTGCCCCGAACCAATAGCCCTGAACAGTCCGAGGCGGGATCCTGACCGCAGCTGTCGACGGTTTTGTTGTACAACGATTCGACCTTCCTCAGCGTCTCGTCGCATGACTCGGCATTGGCCCATGTCGCCTGCACCAGCAGCGGGAACATGAGCAATGGAGCGATCTTGTTCAAACGTTTTTTCATGGCTTGCATCTCCTTGATTAGCCAACACACACCCTCAACGCGGGACCGGGTTGCAACCCGCGGCCCGCGTCTCGTTGTCCGATAACGCCGGCCGGAAAGGTTCAAGATTCCACGGCGTTTTGTTGCGGTAATTGAGCAGGACGCAATTCAATTGCTGGCGCATGCTGCCGGCGGATTTTTCGTTGTCCCGCCAGTTGCTGTCCGCGCCTTTGAGCGCCAGCAGTTGGTCGTACAACGCCGCCACCTGCTCGCCGGGCAAGGCACGCCCCGCCGCTGTGGGCACCACGCTAAGGCTCCATTCATCCTTGCCGGTGCCGGGGTCGAAACGTTTGATCCAGTCGGCTGAGGCAATGTATTGCGGTGCCTGAACCGGCAGTGGATTGCAGCCCGCCCTGGCCGATTCCTGCGCACTGACATTGGGCCGGAACGGTTCCAGATTCCATTCGGTCTTGCCCGGATAGTTCTGGATCAGGCAGCTCAATTGCCCGCGCATGCTGCCCGCCGATTTCTCGTTGTCACGCCACTGGCTATCGGCGCCACGCAGGGCGAACAGTTCTTTGTACAAGGCCTCCTGATCACTGGCCTGAATCGCTTTGCCTTGGGCAGTGGGCGTGATCTTGAGTGACCATTCGTTCCTCTTGCTGCCGGGATCGTAACGTTCGATCCAGACTGCCTCGGCGATGTATTTCTGCGCCGGTGGCGCCGGTGTCGGCTGCGCGCCGCCAGCCGCCGTCAGGTCTATCGCCTGGTCAGCGGCGACATAGCTGAAACGTTGTTCGGCAGGCTTGGTGAAGTCCAGCCGCAGGATCGGCACGCTGTAGCCCTGCGCCTGGAGTTTCTTCTGGAAGTTGCGTGCGCTATTCAGGCCGTTTTCCGGTTTCGGCGGAGCCTGATCGCCACGGGTGGCGAAGTTCTGGGTGCTGTTGACGTTGTAGATGAAGGCATCGATGTACTTCATGTTTTCGCTGCCGTCGTTAGTCGCGGTAGCGTTCTTCAACATGAACTCGTTGACCTGGGCACTGAAAGCGAACGGGTCTTTGTTGGTGGTGGTTGGCCGGGACTCGTGAACCCGGATCATCGCCTGCCAGTCGCTGGGTTTCTCGGCGTTGAAGGAACACTGGCCGTACTGGATCGGGCCCTTCATCAGCCCGGTGTATTTCTGTGTCCATTGCTCTGCCGTGGTGACTCCGGCTTCCGCACAAGTGCCGTAGGCCAGCGCGGCATTGCGGTTGTTCATCACGCCCTGAGCGGCACGCGGTGGCTCGCGACTGTCGAAGAATCCGCAGCCGTACCACTTGCGTTCCGGCCCGGTACCGCCATCGAACGCGTAGATGCAGGTAAACCCCTGCTCCTTGACTGGCAGGTTCAACGCCGCCGCATCGGTGGGGGTTCGCAGGATCAGACCGGCCGGGTGAATGAGAATCTTCGTACTCAGATCCTTGCGAATCCACGAGTAGGAAGTTGCGCCGATCTTGACCGCGTAGGGGCTGTAGTCCCAGGGATTGAAGGGGCCGTCATTGACCATGCGCAAGGTCACACCACTGCAATAGTAGAGACCACGCGGGGCGCCGGTATCCGGTTCCTGACACTCTTGCTTGAGGGTGTTGTAGTTGTGATTGATCCGCTTGAGCGTGTCCTGTGGATCAAGCAGTGGCTGCGCGGCGAGCGTACTGCACAGCAACGCCAGCGCGCACGCCAAAGCGAAAGATGAAGTCCCGCGCGACAGCACGCGCGAGTCTGAGCGCTCCATTTTCATGAGATACCGTCCTGGTAAATCGGCCTGTCGATGTGGCCGTTGAAATGACTATAGAACACTCAGGGTTTTGCATTTTTTTCTAAAAAAATCCGGCTGCGCTGTAACGCATCGCGATGTCGTTTCTCTAGAGGGACAAGCAAGCGCAAACCGCTTGTAAAACCCAAGCTCAATTCGGAGAAACATCATGACTGCTACCACCCGCACCCTGTCCGCCACTGCACTGGTTCTGGCCCTCGGTTCCGCTCTGAGTATGGCCGCCGTATCGACCGTCCACGCCGCTGACGCCGACATGGAAAAATGCTTCGGCGTGGCAATGAAAGGTCATAACGATTGCGCCGCAGGTGCAGGCACCACTTGTGCCGGCACCGCGAAAATGGACTACCAGCCAAACGCCTGGAAACTCGTTCCGAAAGGCACTTGCACGACCACTGAAAGCAAGACCTCGCCGACCGGCTTCGGTCAGATGGAAGCGTTCAAAGCCAAGTCCTGACCTGCGGCCTGCCTGAGTGACGATCATGTTCACAATCAACAACCCTGCCCTCTCCGACACTCAGGCAGCCCTCACCGGGCTCCCTGCCCGCGCCGGGCTGGGGCTCAAGACCGGGCACTTCAGGGAAGTGCTCGGGTCCCGACCGGACCTCGGTTTTTTCGAAGTCCACGCCGAAAACTACATGGTGGCCGGCGGTCCGTTTCATCATTTTCTCGGATTGATTCGCGAGCAGTACCCGCTGTCGCTGCACGGTGTCGGGCTGTCCATCGGCGCTGAAGGGCCGCTGGATGTGCAACATCTCAAGCGTCTCGGTGCACTGATCGAACGCTATCAACCGCACGCCTTTTCCGAACACCTGGCCTGGTCCAGCCATGGCCCGGTGTTCCTCAATGACTTGCTGCCACTGGCCTATGACACACCGACGCTGCACCGCGTCTGCGAGCATATCGATCAGGTGCAGAACACCCTCGGGCGCCGCATGCTGCTGGAAAATCCGGCGACCTATCTGGCCTTTCAACGCTCGACCCTCGACGAAGCTGACTTCATTGCCGAAGTCATCCGCCGCAGCGGCTGCGGCTTGTTGCTCGACGTCAATAACGTCTACGTGTCGTGCATCAATCATCAGCGCGATCCATTGGCTTATCTCGATGCCTTGCCATTGCACGCGGTGGGCGAGATTCATCTGGCCGGTTTTGCAGAAGATAGCGACAGTCTCGGCGACCGTTTGCTGATCGACGATCATGGTGCGCCGATTGATCAGGCGGTGTGGAATCTGTACCGCCAAGTGCTGGAGCGCACAGGCCCGGTGGCAACGCTGATCGAACGCGACAATCAGGTGCCGGTGTTCAGCGTCTTGCTCGCCGAAGCGCGGCAGGCTGATGACTTGCTGATGCAAGCCGGGGGTCGATCATGACCACGCAAGCGGCCTTCACGGTGGCACTGCTCGATGTGCAATCGCCCTGCCCCGAAGGCCTGTGCAGCGCCAACGGTGCCGATCCCGAGAGCCGTTTCGCGGTGTATCGCAACAACGTGCAGAGTTCGCTGATCAACGCTCTGGGCGACAGTTATCCGGTGGTTGCGCAATTGGTTGGCGAGGAATTCTTCCGCGCCATGGCGGCCGTGTTCATACAGGCTCGGCCACCGCACAGTCCGTTGATGAGCTTCTATGGCGAAGATTTTGCGGATTTCATCGAAAGGTTTGAACCGGCATTCAGCGTGCCCTATCTGGCCGATGTCGCACGTCTCGAGCACCTGCGTACCGTCGCCTACCACGCCGCCGATGCCAGCCCGATATACCCGGAAAAAATCACCGCCGCCCTGTCTGCACCCGACTCTTTGAGCGAACTGTGCTTAGGGCTTCACCCGTCGTTGCGCTTGTTCGACTCAAGCCATGCCGTTGTCGCGATCTGGGCTGCGCATCAACACGACGCAACGCTTGAAGCCATCAACATTCACCAAGCGCAGTACGCCCTGGTCTTGCGTAACCATCTGGACGTCGAGGTGTTTGCCCTCGAACACGGCGCCAGCGTGTTTATCCGTCTATTGCTCGATGGCCAGTCACTGCTGGCAGCGGCGCAAAACAGCCCGGCGTTCGACCTCAGTCAAACCCTGGCCCTATTGATCGCACACAACGCCATCACTCATCTGAACGACAAGGAATCGCCATGAACACGCTCATCCTCCGCGCCATCGCGCTGCTGGAGAAAATCCCCCACAGTCTGATTGCTTTCCTCGCGCGCTTTTCGATTGCGGCCGTGTTCTGGAAATCCGGACAGACCAAGGTCGAAGGCCTGGCCATCGATCTGATTGACGGGACTTTTCAACTCGGCTGGCCGCGTCTGGCGGACTCAACGATTCCACTGTTCAAAAGTGAATACCACCTGCCGCTGCTATCGCCGGAAATCGCCGCGCACATGGCCGCGTTTGCCGAGCACTTTTTCCCGATGCTGATTCTGCTCGGCTTCGCCACACGCTTTTCTGCCCTGGCGCTGCTGGGGATGACGCTGACCATCCAGCTGTTTGTGTATCCGGACGCGTATCCGACTCATGGCACGTGGGCGGCGGTGTTGCTGTTTCTGATGGCTCGTGGCCCTGGCAGGCTGTCGATAGATCACTTGATCGCACGCCGCTTCGCAAAATAAAAAAATCCCCTGTGGGAGCGACGTCAGCGCTGGAGGCGATCCAGCGCCTCACCGCTGCGTTTGAACCAGCCAATCAGATAGTCCGCCAATACCTGCGTGCGTTTCGGCAAGCCGCCTTGATAAGGATGCACCAGGTACATCGGCATGCGCCGGGTCTGGTAATCGCGCAGGAGCCAGCGCAGTCGACCATCGGCCAATTCCGCTTGCAACAGGTACGACGGCAATCGGGCGATACCGGCCCCGGTCAACGCGGCTTTCTTGAGCAAGTTGTAATGGTTGCTGGCGAACGGCCCCGATACCCGCACGCGCAGCAACTCATGTTGCTGGTGATACAGCCACTCCTCGCGACCACTGTAATGGCTGTTGAGCAAACAACGGTGCTCGGCCAGCGCCTGCGGCGTCGCCGGCTCGCCGAAGCGTTCGAGATACGCCGGGCTGGCGCAGGTCATTTCCTGCCAGGCCAGCAGCGGCTTGGCTACCAGCCGTTCGTCATTGGCCACTTCACTACGGATTGCCAGATCGAAGCCGTCCCGGGACAGATCGCGGTAACTGTTGTTCAGCTCCAGCTCGATCTGCACCTCGGGATATTTCTGCGAAAACTCCAGCAGCAGCCCATCGAAGAAGGTTTCCCCTAGCGACACCGGCACCGTCATACGCACCGGGCCGGCCATGTCGTCCTTCAATCGCGCCAATGCCTGACGCGCCTTTTCCACCTGGACAACCAGTGCCTGGGCTTGCGGCAACAATGCCGCGCCTGCCGCGGTCAGGCTTAAACGCCGGGTCGTGCGTTGCAACAACACCACAGAAAAGCTCGCTTCCAACTGACTGATGCGCTTGGACAACTGGCCCTTGCTGCAACCCAGTTGCTGCGCCGCCAAAGTGAAACTGCCGGCCTCGATCAGAACGGCGAACGCCGCGAGGTCATCCATCTCGCTCATGGATTGTTTCCATTTGAAAACCAAAGGTTGCCCATTAGTGCGCTTATCTACAAAAAAAACCACTCTAGACTGAAACCTCGTTCAATCACTCGAGGCACAGCACGATGAAAATTCTGTTGATAGGCGCTGGCGGCACCATCGGTTCGGCCGTGGACAAAGAACTGTCGCAACGTCATGAAGTCATTCGTATCGGCCGCAACAGCGGTGATTTCAACGTCGACATCAGCGACAGCGCGTCCATCCGCAAGCTGTTCGAACAGACCGGCAAGTTCGACGCACTGGTCTGCGCGGCCGGTAACGTGACCTTCGCCCCGCTGGGTGAGATGACTGAAGACAGCTTCGCCTTGGGCCTCAAAGACAAGCTGATGGGCCAGGTCAACCTGCTGCTGATCGGCCGCGAATTCGCCAACGACGGCGCTTCGTTCACCTTCACCACCGGCGTCCTCAGTCATGACCCGATCCGCAGTGGCGCGTCGGCGGCGCTGGTCAATGGCGCACTGGACAGCTTCGTGCGCGCGGCCGCCATCGAACTGCCGAGCGGCCTGCGCGTGAACTCGATCAGCCCGACCGTCCTGCTGGAAGCGATGGGCAGCTACGCGCCGTATTTCCGTGGTTACAAGCCGGTTCCGGCGGCGGATGTGGCTTTGGCCTACGCGAAAAGTGTTGAAGGCTTGCAAACCGGTCAGACATTTCACGTGGGCTAAACCCTTGTGATGAACGGTCAGGCTGCGTAACGTGGCGGCACTTGTCTGGAGAGCCGAAGATGCGTGTTGCCCGTTCGTTAGTCCTTGTTGCCTTGCTGCCGTTGTTTGCCGCCTGCCAATTGTTCGATGGCCAGCGTGAAAGTGCCTCGCATGTCGGGCAGACGCGAATGCAGGGGCAACTGACGGCGGTCGACGGCAAACTGGTGTTCCAGCCGTGTCAGGATCAACGCCAATACGTGATCAACGACATCGGCGGCACCAGCATCCTGCAAGAGGCTGCGACCCTCGCCGATGAGCAGGGCAAACTGTTCGCCGACGTACGCGGCAAAGTCGCCGGCGACCGCCTCGACCTCACCCAGTTGTATCGCGTCGAGCGCTCCGGCACCGCGTGCGATGACGCCAATTTCAAACTGCTGATCCTGCGCGCCACCGGCCATGGCCCGGAATGGAACGTCAAAGTCAGCGGCAAAGGCATGGTCATTGACCGTGATGGCCAGCCACCGCTCGCCGTGCCTTATGTTGAAGAACAACTGGGCGACGGTCGCTTCAACCTCAGCAGCGAAGCCAACAACCAGCGCATCGAACTGTGGGTCGCGCCGCAACGCTGTGTCGACAGCAAAACCGGCAGCGTGCAGCACATGAGCGCCGAACTGCGCATCGACGGCCAGGTGCAGCGTGGCTGCGGGTATTTCGGCGGATCGCGCAACGACTGAGCGTTTTAGCCTCACCGGATCCGGCCTTTGCGGCTTATAATCGCGGCCTTCAAACGCCCTGGCGCAGTTGTGCGCCCCGCGAACCCGGATCCTCGCCATGTTACGAATCACTGAACTCAAGCTGCCAATCGACCATCCCGAAGAAGACCTGCGCGTCGCCATCGTGCAGCGCCTGGGCATCGCCAGCGATGACTTGCTCGATTTCACCTTGTTCAAGCGCAGCTACGACGCGCGCAAAAAATCCTCCGAACTGTGCTTCATCTACACCATCGACCTCGAAGTGCGCGACGAGGCCAAGGTGCTGGGCAAGTTCGCCGACGACCGTAACGTCAACGTGGCGCCGGATGTCACCTACAAATTCGTCGGTCAGGCGCCGAGCGACCTGAGCCAGCGCCCGATCGTGGTTGGTTTCGGCCCGTGCGGGATCTTCGCCGGCCTGTTGCTGGCACAGATGGGCTTCAAGCCGATCATCCTCGAACGCGGCACCGACGTGCGTCAG
>NZ_JBIUVJ010000093.1:9158-12622 GCF_044742875.1 Pseudomonas sp. NPDC087817 | reverse complement strand
TCGAGCGCCTCGAATCCTCCCTGGTCCACATCAAGCACAAGCTGCGCGCCACTGGCGAGCGCGAGGTCAAATCCCTCGTGGTCGGCGAACTGGTGATGGCCGAGCTGCAAAAGCTCGATGAAGTGGCCTACATCCGTTTCGCCTCGGTGTACCGACGCTTCCAGGACCTCAACGAGTTCCGCGAAGAGATCGACCGCCTCGCCCGCGAACCGGTGAAAGAATGACCCGCGCCGCCGAGCAGGCCATCCTCGACGCCCATTTCATGGCCCGCGCGCTGGAACTGGCGCGCAAAGGTCACTACACCACGCACCCCAACCCTCGTGTGGGCTGCGTGATTGTGAAGGACGGGCAGATTGTCGGCGAAGGCTGGCATGAACGTGCCGGCGAACCGCACGCCGAAGTCCACGCCTTGCGCGCCGCCGGTGAACTGGCCCGGGGCGCCACCGCTTACGTGACGCTGGAACCTTGCAGCCACCATGGCCGCACGCCGCCGTGTGCCGATGCGTTGGTCAATGCCGGCGTTGGGCGTGTGGTCGCAGCAATGCGCGATCCCAACCCGCAAGTGGCCGGCCGTGGCTTGCAGCGTCTGGCCGATGCCGGTATCGCCACCGAAAGCGGCGCGCTGGAAGGTGAGGCGCGCAAGCTCAATCAAGGTTTCCTGAAACGCATGGAACACGGCTTGCCGTTCGTGCGGGTCAAGTTGGCCATGAGCCTCGACGGTCGCACGGCGATGGAGAGCGGCGAGAGCCAATGGATCACCGGCCCGGCCGCACGTTCGGCGGTGCAGCGTTTGCGCGCCCAGGCCAGCGTGGTGCTGACCGGTGCCGACACGGTGCTGGCCGATGGCGCCCGCCTGACCGTGCGCGCTGACGAGTTGGGCCTGGATGCCGAACAAACTGCTCTGGCCATCAGCCGCCCGCCATTGCGCGTGCTGATTGATGGTCGTCTGCGGGTGCCGCTCGACGCGCCATTCTTCAAGGCTGGGCCGGCGCTGGTCGCCACGTGCATGGCAGTCGAAGAGCAATACGCCAACGGTCCGGAGTGCCTGATCGTGCCGGGCGATGACGGTCAGGTCGATCTGCATCAACTGCTGATCGAACTGGCCGGCCGTGGCGTCAATGAAGTGTTGGTCGAGGCTGGCCCGCGTCTGGCCGGTGCGTTTGCTCAGCTCAGTCTGGTCGACGAGTTCGTGATCTTCATCGCCGGCAAGTTTCTGGGTTCCTCGGCACGTCCGCTGCTGGACTGGCCGCTGTCCTTCATGAAGGACGCCCCCGAGCTGAAAATCACTGAAATTCGCGCGGTTGGCGATGACTGGCGAGTCACTGCCATCCCTGTTCCATCGGCGAGCGTATAATTCCCGGCCATCGCGTTAGCGCTGGCTTCGTTCTCAAGGAGAACCCCATGTTTACCGGCATCATCGAATCCATCGGCAGTATCCGTGCACTGACCCCAAAGGGCGGCGATGTACGGGTGCATGTTGCAACCGGCAAGCTCGACCTGAGCGACGTCAAACTCGGCGACAGCATCGCGGTCAACGGCGTCTGCCTGACGGCGGTTGAATTGCCGGGTGACGGTTTCGCTGCCGACGTCAGCCGCGAAACCCTCGACTGCACCGCCATGAATGACCTGAAAAGCGGCAGCCCGGTCAATCTGGAAAAAGCCCTGACGCCGACCACCCGTCTCGGCGGGCATCTGGTCAGCGGTCACGTCGACGGTGTCGGCGAGATCGTTTCCCGCGCCGACAATGCCCGCGCGGTGGAATTTCGCATCCGCGCGCCGAAGGAACTGGCCAAGTACATCGCCCACAAAGGCTCGATCACCGTCGACGGCACCAGCCTGACCGTGAACGCGGTCGATGGCGCCGAATTCATGCTGACGATCATTCCGCACACCCTGAGCGAAACCATCATGGCGTCCTACAAGCCAGGTCGCCGGGTGAATCTGGAAGTCGACTTGCTGGCGCGTTATCTGGAGCGTCTGCTCTTGGGCGACAAGGCCGCAGAGCCGAGCGCTGGCGGTACGATCACTGAAAGCTTTCTGGCCGCCAACGGCTACCTCAAATCCTGACTGAAGGGGGTGCCTTGTGGCGCTCAATAGCATCGAAGAACTGGTTGAAGACATCCGCCAAGGCAAGATGGTCATCCTCATGGATGACGAAGACCGCGAGAACGAAGGCGACCTGATCATGGCCGCCGAATGCTGCACGGCTGCGCACATCAACTTCATGGCCAAGCACGCCCGTGGCCTGATCTGCATGCCGATGAGCCGCGAGCGCTGCGAACTGTTGAAGCTGCCACTGATGGCCCCGCGTAACGGTTCCGGTTTCGGTACCAAGTTCACCGTGTCGATCGAAGCGGCCGAAGGCGTGACCACCGGCATCTCCGCCGCCGACCGTGCACGCACCGTGCAAGCCGCTGCCGCCAAAGACGCCAAGGCTGAAGACATCGTCAGCCCGGGCCACATCTTCCCGCTGATGGCACAGGCCGGTGGCACCCTGGCTCGCGCCGGCCACACCGAGGCCGCTTGCGACCTGGCGCGCATGGCCGGTTTCGAGCCGAGCGGCGTGATCTGCGAAGTGATGAACGACGACGGCACCATGTCCCGCCGCACCGAACTGGAAGCTTTCGCTGCCGAACACAACATCAAGATCGGCACCATCGCCGACCTGATCCACTACCGGATGATCCACGAACGTACCGTTCAGCGGATTGCCGAGCAGCCGCTGGACAGCGAACTGGGCCAATTCAACCTGGTGACCTATCGTGATTCGGTGGAAGGCGACGTGCACATGGCCCTGACGTTGGGCACTGTTTGCGCCGAAGAACCGACCCTGGTTCGCGTACACAACATGGACCCTCTGCGCGACCTGCTGATGGTCAAGCAACCGGGCCGCTGGAGCCTGCGCGCCGCGATGGCTGCGGTTGCCGAAGCGGGCAGCGGTGTGGTGCTGTTGCTCGGTCACCCGCTCGATGGTGACGTGTTGCTGGCGCACATCCGTGAAACCGGTGATCAGGCCGCGCCGAAAAAACCGACCACCTACAGCATCGTCGGTGCCGGTTCGCAGATCCTGCGTGACCTCGGTGTGCGCAAAATGCGTTTGATGAGCGCGCCAATGAAATTTAATGCGATATCCGGTTTCGATCTGGAAGTTGTAGAATACGTGCCCTCCGAATAATGACCGGTTGTTTCCGGCATTGTTGACATGGATTCTTGTGGTGAGGGGATTCATCCCCGACGGCTGCGCAGCGGCCCCTGTTTTGGGACTGCTACGCAGTCCATCGGGGATAAATCCCCTCGCCACAGCTAATATCACTGAGGGATGCGTACGAGACGCGTCCCGGCTCTTTAAGAGAACTGACGAATGACCCTGAAGACCATCGAAGGTACCTTCATCGCCCCTAAAGGCCGCTACGCTTTGGTAGTGGGCCGCTTCAACAGCTTCGTTGTTGAAAGCCTGGTCAGCG
>NZ_JBIUVJ010000093.1:0-9148 GCF_044742875.1 Pseudomonas sp. NPDC087817 | reverse complement strand
GTGCAGTTGATGCCCTGGTTCGCCACGGCGTGAGCGAAAGCGACATCACCATCATCCGCGCACCTGGCGCCTTCGAAATCCCGCTGGTCGCGCAGAAAGTCGCCCAGAAAGGTGAGTTCGCAGCCATCATCGCCCTCGGCGCAGTCATTCGTGGCGGCACTCCGCACTTCGAATACGTAGCAGGCGAGTGCACCAAGGGTCTGGCCCAGGTGTCCATGGAGTTCGGCGTACCGGTCGCGTTCGGCGTCCTGACCGTTGATTCCATCGAGCAAGCCATCGAACGTTCCGGCACCAAGGCCGGGAACAACGGTGCCGAAGCTGCCCTGTCCGCTCTGGAAATGGTCAGCCTGCTGGCGCAGTTGGAGGCCAAGTGATTAGCGACGAAAGCGATCGTTTCAACCCGCGCGATCCAAAACCTGCGGATGCCGGCAAGCCCTCGAAAAGCGTCAAGCGTCGCGAAGCCCGTCAGCTCGCGACTCAAGCGCTGTACCAGTGGCACATGGCTCGGCAATCGCTGAACGAGATCGAAGCGCAGTTCCGCGTTGATAACGATTTCACTGATGTCGACGGTGCTTACTTCCGCGAAATCCTCCACGGGGTTCCGCAGTTCAAGACCGAAATCGACAACGCCCTGACGCCTTGCCTGGATCTGGCGATCGAAGAGCTGGACCCGGTTGAACTGGCCGTTCTGCGCCTGTCCACCTGGGAGCTGCTCAAGCGCGTCGACGTGCCGTACCGCGTTGTGATCAACGAAGGTATCGAGCTGGCCAAAGTGTTCGGTTCGACCGACGGCCACAAGTTCGTCAACGGCGTACTCGACAAGCTGGCTCCGCGCCTGCGTGAAGCTGAAGTGAAGGCGTTCAAGCGCTGATCGGCGCTTGAACTCTTTGTCTCAGCCATGGGCGAGTTTGAGCTGATCCGCAATTTCTTCGCCGCCGCGCCTTGTGCGCAGGGCGGCGAGGGCGTTGCACTGGGAATCGGCGATGACTGTGCCCTGCTGGCGGTTCCTCCCGGGGAACAGCTGGCGATTTCCACCGATACGCTGGTGGCCGGCGTGCATTTCGCTGACCCCTGCGATCCGTTTCTGCTCGGTCAGCGCTCGCTGGCCGTTGCGGTCAGCGATCTGGCCGCCATGGGCGCCACGCCCGTTGCCTTTACCCTTGCCCTGACTGTGCCGACGGTGACCGCCGATTGGCTGCAGGCCTATGCCCGTGGTTTGAACCGCATGGCGCAGAGCTGCGGCGTCGCGCTGGTCGGTGGTGATACGACGCGTGGGCCGTTGAGCCTGACCGTCACCGTGTTCGGTCGAGTTCCCGCCGGACAAGCCTTGACCCGCAGCGGCGCGCAACCGGGGGACTTGTTGTGCGTCGGCGGTGAGCTGGGTAATGCCGCCGGCGCATTGCCGCTGGTGCTGGGCCAGCGCGACGCCGCGCCGGAGATTGGTCAGGCATTGCTCGACCACTATTGGTCGCCGCAACCGCAACTGGCCCTCGGTCAGGCCTTGCGCGGTAAAGCCACGTCAGTGCTGGATATCTCCGACGGCTTGCTCGCCGATTGCGGTCATATCGCGCTGGCATCGAAGGTTCGACTTGAGATTGAACGCGAGCGCGTGCCGTTGTCGGATGCATTAGTGGCGTTTCTCGGGCAGCGCGGTGCCGAGCGTGCAGCGTTGAGCGGCGGCGATGATTACGTGCTGGCCTTCACCCTACCGTCCGTCGAGTTGCCGGCATTGCTGGCCGGCGGTTGGCCGATTCACGTGATCGGCCGTGTGACCGAGGGGCAGGGCGTGGCGCTGCTGGATCGCGAGGGGCGTGAAATCACTCCGCAAATCCGGGGCTATCAACATTTTCAGGAGACACCGTGACAGATCACCCGAAACAGGTTCCGGCCGAATTCGTGCCGCCGTCGGTCTGGCGCAATCCCTGGCATTTCCTCGCGTTCGGCTTTGGTTCCGGCACGCTGCCGAAAGCGCCGGGCACGTGGGGCTCGCTAGTTGCGCTACCCTTTATCCCGTTGTGGCAGATGCTGCCCGATTGGGGATACTGGCTGATGCTCGGCATCACCATGCTGTTCGGCTTCTGGCTGTGCGGCAAGGTCGCTGACGATCTGCGGGTGCACGACCACGAAGGCATCGTCTGGGACGAAATGGTCGGGATGTGGATCACTCTGTGGCTGGTGCCGGAAGGCTGGTACTGGTTGCTCGCGGGTTTCCTCGTGTTCCGTTTCTTCGACATTCTCAAGCCCTGGCCGATCCGCTGGGTCGACCGGCATGTCCATGGCGGCTTTGGCATCATGCTCGACGACGTGCTGGCCGGTGTCTTTGCCTGGCTGGCGATGCAGGGGCTGGTGTGGCTGTTCACCTGATTCCAAGGGGCGTCAGGGTTACGTGAGGGGACTGGGGATGGCTCGACGTTGGTGGGCGCTTGTGTTTTTTATCCTGCTGGGCACTGTCGCCAGTGCGCAGGACGCCGCGCCGACGCCTTCGGTCATTCATCTGGCCAGCGAAGACTGGGAAGATTACACCGCCGCCGATGGTCATGGCCTCGGCTGGGACGTGTTGCGCAAGGTGTTCGAGCCGGCCGGGGTGAAACTCGACATTCGTACCGAGCCTTACACGCGTTCCGTGGGGCTGGCTCAACGCGGCGAAGTCGATGCCTGTGTCGGCTCTTATCATGAAGAGACCAGTGATCTGCTCTATCCGCGCTGGAACTTCGACACCGATCACATCTACGCGCTGGGCCTCGCCAGCAATCCGGCACCGAGTCCGGAAACCCTGGGCAATTATCGACTGGCCTGGGTACGCGGCTACGACTACCAGAATTATTTGCCCAACGTGAAAAGCTACAACGAGGTCATTCGGCGCACCGGGATTCTGTCGATGCTGACCCACAACCGTGCCGACTATTACATTGATGCGCAGACTGAAGTCGATTACGTGGTCGGCCGGGCCAGGGATCCGTCGCAGTTCCGTAAAACCCATATCGCCGAACTGCCGCTGTACCTGTGCTTTGCCAATACACAACAGGCCCGCACGTTGATGGCGTTGTATGACCGGCGCATGGACCAGTTGGTGAAGAGTGGCGAGCTGAAGCCGATCTTCGAGAAGTGGAAGCAGCCGTATCCGTTCGTCTCGACTGATCACGATTGACCGGCTGGTAAAGAACCCTGTGGGAGCTGGCTTGCCAGCGATAGCGCTGGGTCAGCAACCGCAGTGGTGGCAAATATGACGCCATCGCTGGCAAGCCAGCTCCCACAGGGAGCGCAGTGTTCTTGGGGTAATTATCAAACTTTTTGATCGTTATGCCCGATAATTCAGCCTAAGCGCCTGCCCAAAGCTGCTGTTACAATGCCGCCCAGCGAATCTTCAGACTTTTTTAGATCAGGAGCACACCGGTGCCTGTCGTTTTTGTCGCCGCTTCCAAGCTGCCAACGCCTTTTGCGCAATTCACCATGCACGGTTTTCTCGATGAAGCCACCGGCCGCGAGCACGTCGTGCTGAGCCTGGGTGATTTCGCCGACGGTGCCCCGGTACTCGGCCGGTTGCACTCCGAATGCCTGACGGGCGATGCCTTGTTCAGTCAGCGTTGCGACTGCGGCTCGCAACTCGAAGGCGCGCTCAAAGCCATCGCCCGTGAAGGTCGTGGCGTGCTGCTGTACTTGCGTCAGGAAGGTCGTGGCATCGGGCTGTTGAACAAGATCCGCGCCTACGAATTGCAGGACGGCGGCGCCGACACCGTTGAAGCCAACGAGCGTCTGGGTTTCGCCGCCGACCAGCGCGACTACGCCATGTGTCTGCCGATGCTCGAGCATCTGGGCGTCAAGTCATTGCGACTGATGACCAACAACCCGCGCAAGGTCAAAGCCTTGACCGACATGGGCATCACCGTCGCCGAGCGCGTGCCGCTGCACACCGGGCACAACCCGCACAACAAACTCTACCTGGCGACCAAGGCCAGCAAGCTCGACCACATGATGGGCAACGAGCATCAGGGCGAGGTCGACCGCGCGTGACCCGCGGTCAGGTGCGCCGTCGCCTCAGCGTCGACTGGTGGAAATACCTGGCGCTGGCGCTGGTGCCGTTGTTTGTCTTCAACGCACTGTTCGGTGAGGGCGAAGGGATCATGCCGGTGCTGGCGATGCCGTTCTTTATCGCCGGCGTGGCGTCGATGTTTGTCAGCCTGAAGTTTTTCGGCCGTTATAAACACGCACTGATCGCCACCCAGAAAGCCCTCGATACCCCTGAAGAACCTGCGGCGTGGATCGCTCTCGCGGCGCGTCGTCGCAGCGCCTTCCTTGTGGCTGCGCTGCCGGCGTGGATCGGCGCGCTGGCGGTGTTCGTCGGCCTCGAAGCAGTGCCCTTGATGCTGCTGGCGTTGTCCACGGCGGTGCTGTTCTACCTCTACCGTATTCCGCGTCAACTCGGTTGATGCGCCAACTCTGGCTGGCGGTTCTGCTGCTGGCCGCCAGTGCTCCGGCGCTGGCGAGTCTGCGCGTGGTCAGCCTCGCGCCGTCTCTGTCGGAAATCGTCGTTGAACTGGATTCAGCCGACCTGCTGGTCGGCGTGCTGGACGCCGGCGAGCGCCCGGCGGCCATTGCCGGAGTGCCTTCCGTTGGCCGCTATGGCCAGCTCGACATGGAGCAACTGCTCAGCCTGAAACCCGATCTTTTGTTGCTCTGGCCCGGCAGTGTCGGCCCGGCACAGCGTGATCAGCTCAAGCGTTTGAACATCCCCACATTCGTTGCCGAACCGCACAGCCTCGAACAGCTTTCCGGGCAGATCGAAGCGATTGCCGCTCAACTTGGTCGGCCTGAGCGGGGGCTGAAGTTGGCGGCGGATCTGCGCAAGACACTTGACGACCTGCGCCAGCGCTATCGTCGCGACACGCCGCTCAAGGTGTTCTATCAAGTCTGGGACAAGCCGCTGTATACGGTGGGCGGAGGGCAGATCATCAGCGATGCGCTGCAGGTGTGCGGGGCGCGCAACGTGTTCGCCGACCTGAGTCTACCGGCGCCGCAGGTGAGTATAGAAGCCGTGTTGCAGCGCAATCCCGAGGTGATTCTGGCGAGTGATCAGGCGCAGTTGAGTGCGTGGAAATCCTGGCCGCAGGTGGCGGCGGTGACGCAGGGGAAACTGCTGCTTGTCACTGACAAGGGCCTGGAAAGGCCCAGCGGGCAGATGATCGATGCGACAGCCAAGCTTTGCCACCTCATCGCGCCTGACCGATAACCTGTAGTGAGGGGATTTATCCCCGACCGGCTGCGTAGCAGCCGTAAACCGGTGAGCTCAATCTGGCAGATTCACTGAGGTGTCTGTATTGGGGCTGCTTCGCAACCCATCGGGGATAAATCCCCTCGCCACAGTTGATCGAGTTTGATCTTAGAGTTGCGGCGTCCAAGTGACGCCAAACATCCACGCCCGACCTTCCTCGCGATAACCATATTGGCTGCCGTCATAGCTGTAGTTCGCCCGGCTGTAGCCCTTGTCCAGCAAGTTATCCACCTTCAGATCCAGCTTGATCTCGCGGTTCAGCGCCCAGCTGCTGCGCAAGCCGAACAATGCATAGCCGCCCAACAACTGCCGGTTATCCCGGTCGTCATAGCTGCTGCTTACCGCCTGCCAACTGGCGCCGAGGCTCAGACGGTCGAACTGCCGATCCAGATCCCAACTCAGCGTGCGCCGCGCACGCCGCGCCAGGGTATGGCCAGTATCGCGGTCGCGTGGGTCAATGATCGATACGCCAAGGTTGCTCTGCCAGCCGAACAGTTGCTGTTTCAGCGCCGCTTCAAAACCGTTGATCCGCGCCGAGGCGACGTTCTCCGGTCGTGAATTGCTGCCGAAAATGATCGCGTCTTCCAGGTCCGTACGGTAAATCGAGGCTTCGAGACGGCTGCTGTCGCTCAACTGGCTGCGCCATTGCAGCTCGTAGCTTTTCGAAGTTTCCGGTTTCAGATTCGGGTTGCTGAAATCCGGGTAGTACAGGTCGTTGAAGGTCGGCGCGCGGAAGCCTTCGCTGTAGCTCAGCAACAGGTCGTTGTCTGGGTTCAGCGGCAGAGTGAACGTACCGCTCCAGGTGTTCTGGCTGCCGAATTGCTGGTTGTCGTCGTGACGCAGGCCCAGTTCGGTGGAGAAGCTGTCGGCCTGATAGCGATGCTGGATGAACGCGGCGCGGTTCCAGCGGCTGTCCTCATCGAACGCGGTGCTGCTGTTGACCCGGTCTTCATACCAGTCGCCACCAAGGATCAGGCTGTTACGTGCGTCGAGGGTCAGGTCGTTCTGCCAGTTCACCGAATCGCGGTAGGTGTTGAACACCGTGCGTTCGTCGCTGAGCTTGTCGAGGGTCTTTTCGCGGTTCTCGGTGTGGCCGAATTCGACGCGGGTTTTCCAGATCTCGTTGACCCGGGCATCGACGTAACTGCTGACGCTGCTGACGTTGAAATCGCTGTAAGGCTGCTGCTGCACCGATTCGAAAGTGTTCATGTCAAAACGACCGAACGGGTTGTCGAATTCGCTCTTGCCACGGTTATCCAGCAGGTTGGCACCGACTTCGATGTCATCAGTCAGTGCATGACTGAGACTCAGGCTGAGGGACTTGTTGCGGTAAGCATCGTGATCGCTATCGCTGGGATATGATTCGTGGGTGCGATCAATGCCGGCCGTTTCATCGAGACTGGCGCCGAGGTTGAAGCGGGTTTTGTCATCGCCACCAGACAAGCCGAGGCTGCGCTCCCAGGTCTGGTTGCTGCCGAAGCCAGCATGCAGGCGCGGCTGCAAACCCTGCTCAGTGCCGCGCCGGGTGAAGATCTGAATCACCCCGCCAATCGCATCGCTGCCGTAAATCACCGAACGCGAACCGCGCAGCACTTCAACGCGCTCGATCTGCTCGATGTTCAGGTGTTGCAGGTTGCTGTCGCCGGAAGTGGAACTGCCGATGCGCTGGCCGTCGACCAGCACCAGACTCTGCGCCGACTGCGTACCGCGAATATAAATCCCGGGCAGGCTGCCGCGCCCGCCGGCCTGCGCCACCTGCACGCCCGGCACCCGACGCAGCAGGTCTGGCACATCGCTCGGTTGCAGGCGGCCGATGTCTTCGCGGGTAAATACAGTGTTGGCCGCGCTGCTGTCGTTGCGTGCTTCCACCTGACGGTTGGCGCTGATCAGCGTGTCAGGCAGCTTCAGCGCTTGATCGCGTTCGAAGGTGTCGGCGAGGGCGCTGGCGGCTGGCAGCAGAAGGAAGGGCAGGGCGAGGCGCGAGAGTTTCATCGGGCAGTCCAATGGTGTTTCAGGTGTTCACAAATTTTTGGAGTTCTACAAAACACTGTGGGAGCGGGCTTGCCCGCGATGAGGCCGGCACATTCAACATCAATGTTGACTGTGCCGACGCCTTCGCGGGCAAGCCCGCTCCCACATGGGGTATTGCATGTATCCAGCGATTTAGCGGTTGAGCAGTTCCAGACGCTCGCGGATCGACGCTTCGATTCCGGCCTCATCCAGCCCGCACTCCGCCAGCATCTGCGCCGGTTTCGCGTGCTCGACGTAGCTGTCCGGCAAGCCCAGATGCAGCATCGACTTGAGAATATTCTCGCGTGCGAGAAATTCGCTGACCGCGCCACCGGCGCCGCCCATGATCGCGTTCTCTTCGATCGTCACCAGCAACTCGTGGCTGCCGGCAATCTCGCACACCAGTGCCTCATCCAGCGGTTTGACGAAACGCATGTCGACCACCGTCGCATCCAGCTTTTCGGCGACTTTCAGCGCCTCGGTCAGTTGCACGCCGAACACCAGCAGAGCGACGTTGCTGCCCTGGCGACGGACGATGCCCTTACCTATTTCGATAGGCTCGAGATCTTTCTCGATGGTCGCATTCGGGCCGCTGCCGCGAGGGTAACGCACCGCCGCCGGGCCGTTGTACAGGTGGCCGGTGGTGAGCATTTTGCGCAATTCGTTCTCATCGCTCGGGGTCATGATGAGCATGCCCGGGATGCAACGCAGGTACGACAGATCGAAACTGCCGGCGTGGGTCGGGCCGTCTTCACCCACCAAGCCTGCACGGTCGATGGCGAACAGCACATCGAGGTTCTGTACCGCCACATCGTGGACGAGTTGATCGTAGCCACGCTGGAGGAATGTCGAGTAGATCGCCACCACCGGTTTCGCGCCTTCGCAGGCCATGCCGGCAGCGAACGTCACCGCGTGTTGCTCGGCAATTGCCACGTCGAAGTAGCGCAGCGGGAAACGTTCACTGAACGCCACCAGGTCCGAGCCTTCCTTCATTGCCGGGGTAATCCCGACCAAGCGTGAATCAGCCGCCGCCATGTCGCACAGCCACTCGCCGAATACTGCCGAATACTTCGGCCCGCCGGCTTTCTTCGGCGCAGCGACCGGGGCGTCCAGCGGTTCGAGTTTGGTGATTGCGTGGTAACCGATCGGGTCGACTTCCGCCGGGGCGAAGCCTTTACCTTTCTTGGTGACGATGTGCAGGAACTGCGGGCCTTTGAGGTCACGCATGTTGCGCAGCGTGGCGATCAGCGTTGGCAGGTCGTGGCCGTCGATCGGGCCGATGTAGTTCCAGCCCAGCTCTTCGAACAGCGTGCCGGGGACCAGCATGCCTTTTGCGTATTCTTCGGTGCGACGGGCGATTTCCCAGGCGCCGGGCAGGCGCGACAAGACTTTCTTGCTGCCCTCACGCATGCTCGCGTAGGTGCGGCTGGAAAGGATCTTCGCCAGATAGTTCGACAGGCCGCCGACGTTGCGCGAGATCGACATGTCGTTGTCGTTGAGGATCACCAGCATGTTGGCGTCGACTTCCGGTGCATGGTTCAGCGCCTCGAAGGCCATGCCCGCCGTCAGTGCGCCGTCGCCGATCACGGCAATCGCCTTGCGATCACTGTTTTGCAGGCGGGCGGCAATCGCCATGCCCAGCGCTGCACTGATCGAGGTGCTGGAGTGGCCGACGCCAAAGGTGTCGTACTCGCTCTCGGAGCGGCGCGGGAAAGCGGCGATACCATCCTTCTGGCGCAGGGATTCCATGCGCTCGCGGCGACCGGTGAGGATCTTGTGCGGATAAGCCTGATGACCGACGTCCCACACCAGCCGGTCGTCCGGGGTGTCGACGGCGGTAGGCCACGCGCTGGGCGGCTCGATGTCGCG
>NZ_JBIUVJ010000092.1:0-12768 GCF_044742875.1 Pseudomonas sp. NPDC087817 | reverse complement strand
GGCCCGAAGCGCCGCAAGATGACGGACACCGAACTGGCGGCCTTCGAACAGAAATACGGCTACAAGCCAACCGCTATCCCGGTTGCCGTGGACGCCCTGGCGGTGTTCGTACACAAAGACAACCCGATCCAGCACCTGACCATGGAACAGGTTGATGCGATCTTCTCGTCGACCCGTCTGTGCGGCGCCAAAACCGACGTGAAAACCTGGGGCGACCTGGGCGTGACCGGCGACCTGGCCAACAAGCCAGTGCAACTGTTCGGCCGTAACTCGGTATCCGGCACCTACGGCTACTTCAAAGAAGAAGCCCTGTGCAAAGGCGACTACACGCCAAACGTCAACGAACAACCAGGCTCGGCTTCGGTCGTGCAGTCGATCAGCTCCTCGCTGAACGGCATCGGTTACTCGGGCATCGGCTACAAAACCGCCAGCGTGAAGACTGTTGCTCTGTCGAAGAAAGGCAGCACTGACTTCATCGAAGACACCGAAGAGAACGCCCTGAACGGCAAGTACCCACTGTCGCGTTTCCTCTACGTGTACGTGAACAAAGCCCCGAACAAGCCTCTGGCTCCGCTGGAAGCTGAGTTCGTGAAACTGGTTCTGTCCAAACAGGGCCAGGAAGTTGTAGTGAAAGACGGCTACATCCCACTGCCTGCCAAGGTTGCTGCAAAAGCACTGGCTGACCTGGGTCTGCAAGAAGGCGGCGCTGAAGTCGCAAAGAAGTAACAAATTGAGTCCGGGGTGAGCTCCGCCTGACTCAAGGAAAAAGGCCGGATCTGCTTGCAGGCCGGCCTTTTCCACACCTCAAATTTTCGATCCTCTGCCAGTCCTGCTGGCGGTGGATTTGCTGCGTCACTGCACTGTCATCTTTCTGTCATACAGGATCGCTAGGGTGAGCGCATGAATGATCTGGCCAATTCCCACATGACTACTAATCCTCCCAAGCGCATTGATTTCAATACGCCTGAGCTGCAACGCAAGCGCCGCATTCGCGCGCTCAAGGATCGCTTCACCCGCTGGTACGTCCTCGTTGGCGGTCTCGCGGTGCTGGCAGCCATCACCCTGATCTTCTTCTTCCTCGCCTACGTGGTTGCGCCGCTGTTCAAAGGTGCCGACCTGACTGCGAAAGATGCCATTACTCCCGCGTGGATGCAGGACGCTGGCAAGCCGCTGATGATTTCGCTCGAAGAGCAGAATCAGGTGGCGATGCGCGTTTCCGACAAGGGTCAGGCGCTGTTCTTCGACATCGACAATGGCGCTGAATTGAAGCGCGTCGATTTGCCGGTTCCGGCCGGCACTACCGTAACCTCCATCGGCGAAGACCAGCCAGGTCATCCGCTGGTAGCCGTCGGCCTGTCCAACGGCCAGGCGCTGGTGTTCCGTCACACCTATAAAGTCAGCTACCCCGACGGCAAGAAAACCATCACCCCGGCCATCGAATACCCGTACGGCGAGACGCCGATCGCGCTGAACGAAGCCGGCGGTGCGCTTGAGCACGTCAGCCTCAACGCGACCGACACAACCCTGATGCTGGTGGGTTCGACCGGTTCGCAACTCAACGTTCTGTCGCTGACCAGCGAAGAAAACATGATGACCGGCGAAGTCACCAACGAGCAGAAGCGCATCGAGCTGCCGCAGATGACTGAACCGGTAAAAAACATCTTCGTCGACCCGCGTCAGCAATGGCTGTACGTGGTCAACGGGCGTGCCCAGGCCGACGTCTTCAGCCTGCGCGACAAGAGCCTCAACGGCCGCTACAAACTGCTGGAAAACGCTGACGCCGAAGTCACCGCGACCACGCAACTGGTCGGTGGTATCTCGCTGATCGTCGGTGACTCCAAGGGTGGTCTGGCCCAGTGGTTCATGGCCCGCGATACCGATGGCGAGTTGCGTCTGAAGCAGATCCGCACCTTCCAGATGGGCACGACGCCAATCGTTGAAATCACTGCTGAAGAACGCCGCAAAGGCTTCCTCGCCCTCGATGCCAGCGGCAAGCTCGGCGTGTTCCACAGCACCGCGCACCGCACTTTGCTGGTTGATCAGGTAGTGGAAGGCCAAGGCCTGTTCGGTCTGTCGCCACGCGCCAACCGCGTGATCGTCGAAGCCGGCGGCAAGCTGCAACCGCTGCTGCTCGACAACCCACACCCGGAAGTTTCGTGGAGCGCGTTGTGGAGCAAGGTCTGGTACGAAAACTACGACGAGCCTAAATACGTCTGGCAATCGACCGCCGCCAACACCGATTTCGAACCGAAACTGAGCCTCTCGCCACTGACCTTCGGCACCCTGAAAGCCGCGTTCTACGCGATGCTGCTGGCCGCGCCGCTGGCCGTCGCCGCTGCAATCTACACCGCCTACTTCATGGCTCCGGGCATGCGCCGCAAGGTCAAACCGGTCATCGAACTGATGGAAGCGATGCCGACGGTGATCCTCGGTTTCTTCGCTGGCCTGTTCCTCGCACCTTATGTCGAAGGGCATCTGCCGGGCATCTTCAGCCTGCTGATGTTGCTGCCTATCGGTATTCTGGTCGCCGGTTTCACCTTCAGTCGCCTGCCTGAGTCGATCCGCCTGAAAGTCCCGGACGGTTGGGAAAGTGCGCTGCTGATCCCGGTGATCCTGTTTGTGGGCTGGCTGTCGCTGTACATGAGTCCGTTCATGGAGAACTGGTTCTTCGGCGGTGATATGCGCATGTGGATCTCCCACGACCTGGGCATCACCTACGACCAGCGCAACGCTCTGGTAGTCGGTCTGGCCATGGGCTTCGCGGTAATCCCGAACATCTATTCGATTGCCGAAGATGCCGTGTTCAGTGTGCCGCGTGGCCTGACCCTCGGCTCGCTGGCTCTCGGCGCCACGCCATGGCAGACCATGACCCGCGTGGTCATCCTGACCGCCAGCCCGGGCATCTTCTCGGCATTGATGATCGGCATGGGCCGTGCGGTCGGCGAAACCATGATCGTGTTGATGGCTACCGGTAACACCCCGGTCATGGAAATGAACCTGTTCGAAGGTCTGCGCACCCTGGCCGCCAACGTCGCGGTGGAAATGCCGGAGTCGGAAGTCGGCGGCAGCCACTACCGCGTGCTGTTCCTCTCGGCGCTGGTGCTGCTGCTGTTCACCTTCGTCATGAACACCCTGGCAGAACTGATTCGTCAGCGTCTGCGCAAGAAATACTCGTCGCTTTAAGCAAAGGTAGAAGTCTGTGAAACAGAACTCCCTGAAAGGATGGTTCAAGAGCGGCGCCCCGGGCGTCTGGATCAGCGGTGGCGCGGTGTCCATCGCGGTCATCATGACCATTGGCCTGCTGGCCGTGATTGCCGTGCGCGGTCTCGGTCACTTCTGGCCGGCGGATCTGATCCACGCCAGTTACGACGTGCCGGGCCAGGCCCAGCACCTGGTCGTCGGTGAAGTGGTACAGAAGGAAGAAGTCCCGCGTGCCCGACTGAAGAGCGCTGGTTTGCCAGTGCCGGATCAGGGCCCGGAATTCATGACCCGCGAGCTGATCAAGGTCGGCAACCGTGACTTGAACGGCAACGACTTCACCTGGATCGTCGGCGAGTGGCTGACCAACCAGACCACGCCGCCAGAGTTGATGGCGATCGAGCGTCGCGAGTGGGGCAACTTCTACGGCTATCTGGTCAACGTCAAACAGGACGGCAAAGTCATCGCCGAGGGCGAGGCTGCATGGCCTGAGCTGCAGGCGCGGATCAACCGTGTGAACGGCCTCGCTGCACAGCTCAAGTCGCTGGAAAAGACTGACATCGGCGCGATTAACGCAGGTCTGGAGCGCATCCGTCTGCACGGCCGCAAACTGGAACTGGAAGGCAAACTCGACGCCACCGCGCAAGCGGACATGGAGTCCGAGCGCGCCGAGCTGAACGCACGTTATCAGGACATCGAAGCGCGGCTGGCCGATCTGCATGCGCAGTTCAACCGCGATGCCTTGACCGCTCGCGATGCCAACGGCAAAGAGATCGAAATCGGTCTGGGCAAAGTGGTTCACGCCTACCAACCGAACGCGATGAGCACGTTCACCAAGGTCGGTTTCTACTTCAGCAAGATCTGGGAATTCCTCTCGGACGACCCGCGTGAAGCGAACACCGAAGGCGGGATCTTCCCGGCGATCTTCGGCACCGTGATGATGACCCTGATCATGGCGATGATCGTAACGCCGTTCGGCGTGCTGGCGGCGGTGTACCTGCGTGAATACGCCAAGCAGAACACCCTGACGCGGATCATCCGTATCGCGGTGAACAACCTCGCCGGTGTGCCGGCGATCGTTTACGGCGTGTTCGGTCTGGGCTTCTTCGTTTACGTACTCGGTGGTTCGGTCGACCGTTTGTTCTTCCCTGAAGCGCTGCCGGCACCGACCTTCGGTACACCGGGTCTGCTCTGGGCTTCGTTGACCCTGGCGCTGCTGGCGGTGCCGGTGGTGATCGTGGCCACCGAAGAAGGTCTGGCGCGTATCCCGCGCACCGTGCGTGAAGGCTCGTTGGCCCTCGGCGCGACCAAGGCTGAAACCTTGTGGAAGATCGTGATCCCGATGGCCAGCCCGGCCATGATGACCGGCATGATCCTCGCGGTGGCCCGTGCCGCCGGTGAAGTGGCGCCACTGATGCTGGTGGGTGTGGTGAAACTGGCGCCGTCGCTGCCGGTGGATGGCAACTACCCGTACCTGCACCTGGATCAGAAAATCATGCACCTGGGCTTCCACATTTATGACGTTGGCTTCCAGAGCCCGAACGTCGAAGCGGCACGTCCGCTGGTGTACGCCACGGCGCTGTTGCTGGTGTTGGTGATCGCCACGCTAAACCTTTCGGCGGTGTATATCCGTAACCACCTGCGCGAAAAATACAAAGCTCTAGACAGTTAAAACCAATCCTGTGGGAGCTGGCTTGCCAGCGATGCAGGCGACGCGGTGTTTCAGTTACACCGCGGTGATGCCATCGCTGGCAAGCCAGCTCCCACAGGGATCGCGACAAAAACTGAATTTGCGTTACCCGCTGGTTTGGCCAGTGGTTCAACGAACCGAATTTGTTAGCACAGGGAGCCTCCCATGCAGCACGAAACACATACCCACGGCATCAACATGTCTGCCCTGGGCCGCGACAAGCAAAGCCTGAACCTGGCGCAGGAAACCGTGGCCATCGAAGTACCCGGCCTGAGTCTTTACTACGGCGAGAAACAAGCGCTGTTCGACGTCAGCATGAACATTCCGAAACAGCGCGTGACCGCGTTCATCGGCCCGTCCGGCTGCGGTAAGTCGACCTTGCTGCGCACCTTCAACCGCATGAACGATCTGGTTGACGGCTGCCGTGTTGAAGGCGCGATCAACCTCTACGGCAACAACATCTACCGCAAGGGCGAAGACGTCGCCGAGTTGCGCCGTCGCGTCGGCATGGTGTTCCAGAAGCCCAACCCGTTCCCGAAAACCATCTACGAAAACGTGGTGTACGGCCTGCGTATCCAAGGCATCAACAAGAAACGCATCCTCGACGAAGCCGTTGAGTGGGCACTCAAAGGCGCGGCGCTGTGGGACGAAGTCAAAGACCGTCTGCACGACTCGGCACTCGGCCTGTCCGGTGGTCAGCAGCAACGTCTGGTGATCGCACGTACCATCGCGGTGGAGCCGGAAGTGCTGCTGCTCGACGAACCGTGCTCGGCCCTCGACCCGATCTCGACGCTGAAAGTCGAAGAGCTGATCTACGAGCTGAAATCCAAGTTCACCATCGTCATCGTGACCCACAACATGCAACAGGCCGCGCGGGTGTCCGACTACACGGCGTTCATGTACATGGGCAAACTGGTGGAATTCGGCGACACCGATACCCTGTTCACCAATCCGGCGAAGAAGCAGACCGAAGACTACATCACGGGGCGGTACGGCTAGCCGTACAGCTGCAAGCCGCAAGCTTCAAGCGGCAAGAAAGATGCGGTGCGATATCAGGACTTATACATAACTGCTTGAAGCTTGCAGCTTGAAGCTTGCAACTTTCGCGGAGCGAACAATGATTTCTAAAGAAGGCCTTACCCATCACATCTCTGCGCAGTTCAACGCCGAGCTTGAGGAAGTGCGCAGCCACCTCCTGGCCATGGGCGGGCTGGTCGAGAAGCAGGTCAATGACGCGGTGACCGCGCTGATCGAGGCCGACTCCGGTCTGGCTCAGCAGGTGCGCGAGATCGATGACCAGATCAACCAGATGGAACGCAACATCGACGAAGAATGCCTGCGCATTCTCGCTCGTCGTCAGCCGGCGGCGTCTGACCTGCGTCTGATCATCAGCATCTCCAAGTCGGTGATCGACCTTGAACGCATCGGCGACGAAGCGACCAAGATCGCCCGCCGTGCGATTCAGCTGTGCGAAGAAGGCGAAGCGCCACGCGGTTACGTCGAGGTTCGCCACATCGGCGACCAAGTGCGCAACATGGTTCGCGATGCGCTGGACGCGTTTGCCCGTTTCGACGCCGATCTGGCGCTTTCGGTGGCGCAGTACGACAAGATCATCGACCGCGAATACAAGACTGCCCTGCGTGAGCTGGCGACTTACATGATGGAAGACCCGCGCTCTATCTCGCGGGTCTTGAGCATCATCTGGGTGCTGCGTTCGCTGGAGCGGATCGGCGATCACGCGCGCAACATCTCCGAATTGGTCATCTACCTGGTGCGCGGCACCGACGTGCGCCACATGGGCCTCAAGCGCATGAAAGAAGAAGTTGAAGGCACAAGCGGCGAAACCGCTAATGTTCCGGGCGATGCTGACGATAAGTAAGATTGCCTGAGAAAAGCGCCCGGCCCTTTGGCCGGGCGTTTTTGTTTAGGGCGCATCGAATTGAAAAGCAGCACCCGCGAACGAAAAGTCCCGGCGTGACTGAAGATTGTTGGCAATGTGCCATCAGTAAAAGCGGTATGCTTGCCGGGATTTTTATAGGGGTGTTGGATGAGCAAGATCAGTGTGTTGGTCGTGGACGACGCTTCGTTCATTCGTGACCTGGTAAAAAAGTGCCTGCGTAACTACTTCCCCGGGATCCGCACCGAGGACGCCGTCAACGGTAAAAAAGCTCAAGCGATGCTGGCCAGAGAAGCCTTCGACCTGGTCCTGTGCGACTGGGAAATGCCGGAAATGTCGGGCCTCGAACTGCTGACCTGGTGCCGCGAGCAAGACAATCTCAAGACCATGCCGTTTGTCATGGTCACCAGCCGTGGCGACAAGGAAAACGTCGTGCAGGCGATTCAGGCCGGCGTGTCCGGCTACGTCAGCAAGCCGTTCACCAACGAGCAACTGCTGACCAAGGTCAAGCAGGCGCTGAACAAGGTCGGCAAGCTCGACACCCTGATGAACAGCGCACCGACCAAGATGAACTCGGCGTTCGGCAATGATTCGCTCAGTGCGTTGACGGGCGGCAAGCCTGCCGTGGTCGGTGGCGCTCCGGCGGCCGCTGCGGTCAATCCGTTCGCCAAGCCTGCCGCTGCTGCGCCGGCACCCGCCGCTGCGCCGTCCCGTGGCCTGCTCAACAGCCCGCCAGTGCAGGCACCTGCCGCGTCGAAAGCGCCGGCCGGTGGTCGTGGTCAGGGCCAGTTGCGCCTGCCAAGCGGCAACCAGCAGTGCGTGATCAAGGCCCTGAGCATCAAGGAAGCGCTGTTGGTGGTGAAGCGCACCGACACCCTGCCGCAGATCCTCGACAGCGCTGTGCTCGATCTGGAGCAGGGCGACAACGCCGAAATCGCCCGCCTCAATGGCTATCTGCACGCCATCGTCGCCCACGAGCAGAAAGCCGACAGCGACTGGCTGCAACTGACGTTCCGCTTCGTCGATCAGGACGCGCAGAAACTCGATTACATCTCTCGTCTGATCGCCCGCGGTACGGCGCAGAAGCACTTCGTTCCGGGCGCGTAACACAGTTTTACGCTGATCGTTCCCACGCTCTGCGTGGGAATGCCTCAACCGGACGCTCCGCGTCCTCTCGCATGGGACGCAGAGCGTCCCGGGCTGCATCCCCACGCAGAGCGTGGGGACGATCATTTGAAACATCTGTCGACTAGCCTGGTCTGTCTCAGCTGCTAGGCTCTCTTCCAGGCCTTACTTCGACAGACTCTTGCCCATGCTCGCGCGCCTGCTGTTTTTCTGTGGTCTTTTCATGGCCTCCACCTCGGCTGTGGCCATGACCATTTACAAATCCACCGATGCCAACGGCGTGGTCTCGTACAGCGACCGTCCGAGCAAAGGCGCGCAGGTGTTCGTGTTTCAGGACCGCATGGTCGAACGCCTCGAACGGCAGGTGTACCTCGACATCAAGAAGCAGAAGGGCGCCGACGTGGTGTTTGTGCGCAACGACCTGTATGCGCCGGTAGAGGTAGCACTGGCGTTTACCGGAATGAGCAACGTGCGTGGCGCACCGGCGCAAACCATCCGCCGGGTACTGCCGGCGCGCAGTAATACGCGCCTGGCATTGCTGACAGCGGTTTCCGGTAAGCAGCCGCTGGTGTACACGCCGCAATTTCACTACTCCCTCGGCGACCCTGCCGGAACCGCACAGGGCTATCGCTATCCGCTGCCCTGGCGCGGTGGGCCGTTCCGTCTGAGCCAGGGCGCCAACGGCCAATACAGCCACTACGGGCCGAAAAACAAGTACGCAATGGACATCGCCATGCCGGTCGGCACGCCGATTATTGCGGCACGGGCAGGGGTAGTGGTGAAAACCGAGAATTCACAGAGCGGGCGCGGCAACGATGCGTCGGGCAATTTCGTTCGGGTACTGCACGATGACGGCACGATGGGCGTGTACCTGCATCTCAAGCAGGGCTCTGTGAGCGTGCGCGAAGGGCAAAGGGTGACGGTGGGCAGTCCGTTGGCGCTGTCAGGCAACACCGGCAACAGCAGCGGCCCGCACCTGCACTTTGTGATACAGCGCAACAGCGGCGCGGGGCTGGTGTCGATTCCCTATCAGTTCAACCAGCCGGTAGGGGCGTTGCCCAACTTTGCGTTGGGCAAACAATAAACACACGAGGGATCAGATGTGGATGGCTTTTGTGGCGAGGGGATTTATCCCCGATGGAGGGCGCAGCCGTCCCAAAACCATTGAATGCTTGTGTCAGATGCTACACGAATGCAGATTCAGGGCCGCTTCGCAGCCCATGGGGGATAAATCCCCTCACCACAGAAACCGCCCCCAGAACACCCATCAATCCAGCATCAACACCTTCGCCAACACAATCTTCGGTCCTTTCATCTTCTTGATGATGATCCGTAGACCTTCGACTTCCAGCACTTCTTCCTCTTCCGGCACCCGTTTCAGGGTCTCGTAGACCAGCCCGGCAAGGGTTTCTGCTTCGATGTGGTCAAGGTCGATACCCAGCAGACGCTCAACCTTGAACAACGGCGTATCGCCGCGCACCAGCAGCTTGCCCGGCTGATAGGCGAGGATCCCGCGCTCAGCCTTGCGGTGTTCGTCCTGGATATCACCGACCAGCACTTCCAGCACGTCTTCCATGGTCAGGTAGCCAATGATGTTGCCGTCAGCCTCCTCGACCACGGCGAAGTGCGAGCCGCCCTTGCGGAACTGCTCCAGCAACTGCGACAGCGGCATGTGCCGCGACACGCGCTCCAGCGGACGGGTCAGCTCGGCCAGGTTGAACGACTCGGGGATGTGATCCAGCGCCGCCAGTTCCAGCAGCAGATCCTTGATGTGCAGCAGGCCGACGAACTCCTGGCGCTCGCTGTCGTACACCGGGTAACGGCTGAACTTGTGGCGACGGAACATCGCGAGAATTTCTTTCAGCGGCGCGTTGAATTCCAGGGTGATCAGGTCTTCGCGGGAGTTGGCCCAGTCGACCACTTCCAGTTCGCCCATTTCCACCGCCGAGGCCAGTACGCGCATGCCTTGGTCGCTCGGATCCTGACCACGGCTGGAGTGCAGGATCAGTTTCAGTTCTTCGCGGCTGTAATGGTGTTCGTGGTGCGGGCCGGGTTCACCTTGGCCGGCGATACGCAAAATGGCGTTGGCGCTGGCGTTAAGCAGGTAGATCGCCGGGTACATCGCCCAGTAGAACAGGTACAGCGGCACCGCCGTCCACAGCGACAGCAGCTCGGGTTTTCGGATCGCCCACGACTTGGGGGCCAATTCGCCGACGACGATGTGCAGGTACGAAATGATGAAGAACGCGGTGAAGAACGACACACCTTTGACGATCTCCGGCGACTGCACGCCGACCGCGCTCAGCAGCGGTTCGAGAATGTGCGCGAACGCCGGCTCACCGACCCAGCCGAGGCCGAGGGAGGCGAGGGTGATACCGAGCTGGCACGCCGAGAGGTACGCATCGAGCTGACTGTGTACGGTGCGCAGAATGTGTCCGCGCCAGCCGTTCTGATCAGCGATGGCCTCGACCCGGGTCGAGCGCAGTTTGACCATGGCGAACTCTGCCGCAACGAAGAAGCCGTTGAGCAAAACCAGGATCAGAGCAAAAAGGATCATGCCGAAATCGGCGAATATTGTTGCGAGGGACAAGCCAGGGGAAGGGTCCATGATGGAGTTTTGCGGGTTCCGTGTGATTCAAGAGAGGTAAAAGCCGCGCCTGAAAGGCAGGCACAAGTCAGCCAATGTAGCGGCTGACATGGCGATTGCCTAGTGGTGAGTGCCGGTCGGTCTTACTCGGCGGCGCTGATCGCCCGCGCTTGAGCGACTTGAGCCGGGGCGAAATGGCAGGTAAACGTGCTGCCATGACCGGGCACGCTACTGATCTCCATGCGTGCGCGGTGGCGCAGCAGCACGTGTTTGACGATGGCCAGGCCGAGGCCGGTGCCGCCGGTGTTGGAGTTACGGCTGGAGTCGACGCGGTAGAAGCGTTCGGTCAGGCGCGGCAGGTGTTTGCTGTCGATGCCTATGCCGGAATCCTGCACGCTCAAGTGCGCGCCCTGATCGTCGCCCCACCAGCGAAT
Organism: Pseudomonas sp. NPDC087817; assembly: GCF_044742875.1. NCBI lineage: Bacteria > Pseudomonadati > Pseudomonadota > Gammaproteobacteria > Pseudomonadales > Pseudomonadaceae > Pseudomonas > Pseudomonas sp. NPDC087817. The sequence continues at coordinate 1,837 of NZ_JBIUVJ010000092.1, read as the reverse complement.
GCGGATGTTGCCCTCGGCCGGGGTGTACTTCACCGCGTTGAATACCAGATTGGAAAACGCGCTGCGCAGTTCCGCCTCGCTGCCCTTGAGCAGCAGGCTGGCGTCGGCTTCGAGGGTGATGCGCTGGTTTTTCGAGCCGGACAATTGCTGCGCATCGCTCTTGATCGATTGCAGCAGCGTATCGACCTGTACGGGTTGGTTGTCCGACGGGTAATCAGTGGCTTCCAGTTTCGCCAGCAGCAGCAAGTCGTTGAGCAGCGTTTGCATGCGCCCGCCCTGTTGCTGCATCTGCTGCAAGGCACGGCTCCAGCGCGGGTTCACTTCTTCGACGTTGTCGAGCAGGGTTTCCAGATAACCGCAGATCACCGTCAACGGCGTGCGCAGTTCGTGGGAGACGTTGGCGATGAAGTCTTTGCGCATCTGTTCCAGCTGATGGATGCGCGTGACGTCGCGCACCAACATCAAGTGTTCGTTGTTGCCGTAGCGCGTGAGATACAACTGAATGCGCACGCGATCATTGGTCGGCGAGGGGATTTCCAGCGGTTCGGCGTAGCTTTCCTGCTCGAAGTATTCCTTGAAGCGCGGATGCCGTACCAGGTTGGTCACCGGTTGGCCGCTGTCTTGCGGGGTCTTGAGCCCGAGCAGGGTTTCGGCGGCGCGGTTCCACCATTCGAGGTTGCCGTCGCTGTCGAGCATGATCACCGCGTCTTTCAGCGCGGCGGTGGATTCCTGAACCCGGTCGATCACCGCTTGCAGGCGCCCGCGCACCCGTTGGTCGCGGCGTTGCAGGTGATAGATGCTGTCGAACACTTCGCCCCACAGGCCATAGCCGTCGGGCGGTGCTTCATCGGGTTGATGCAGGCGCAGCCATTCGTGCAGACGCAGCAATTGCTTGAGCGTCCAGGCCAGGTAAATCCCCAGACCCGCCGCGAGGCTCCAGCCGTAGTAGCCGCTGATCAGGCCGATCACCAGGCAAACGGTGACCAGCAACAGCATGTGGCGAATCAGGGTGCCATGCCAGTTTTGATTCACGGGGGCGTCCTTAGCCGCAGCTTCAAATTTCAAGCTGCAAGCTACAAGTCAGAGCGGCTCGCTGTTTCTTGCCGCTTGTAGCTAGAAGCTTGCAGCTGTTTTTATGCTTTTGTGGAGAACCGGTAGCCGGTGCCGCGCACGGTTTGTACCAGATTTTCGTAGGCGTCGCCGAGGGCCTTGCGCAGGCGTCGGATGTGCACGTCGACGGTGCGCTCTTCAACATAGACGTTGCCGCCCCAGACCTGATCCAGCAACTGGCCACGGGTGTAGGCGCGTTCCTGGTGGGTCATGAAGAATTGCAGCAGACGATATTCGGTCGGGCCCATCTCGGCCGGTTTGCCGTCGATGGTCACGCGGTGGCTGATCGGGTCGAGCAACAAGCCGCCGACTTCGATTGGCGCTTCGCCATCGGTCGGGCCGGCGCGGCGCAGCACGGCCTTGAGGCGTGCCACCAGTTCGCGGGGGGAAAACGGTTTGGTGATGTAGTCGTCGGCGCCGACTTCCAGACCCTGGATCTTGTTGTCCTCTTCGCCCTTGGCGGTGAGCATGATAATCGGGATGTCCCCGGTCAGCTCATCACGTTTCAGACGACGGGCCAGCTCGATGCCGGAGGTGCCGGGCAGCATCCAGTCGAGCAGGATCAGGTCCGGTTTGCGGTCGACGATGATGGCGTGCGCCTGCTGCGAGTTCTCCGCCTCGAGGCAGTCATAGCCGGCCATTTCCAACGCAACGGCGATCATTTCGCCACGGGGCGCTTCGTCGTCGACGATCAGAATGCTCCTGCCACCCATGCCATACTCCACTT
>NZ_JBIUVJ010000091.1:7346-12812 GCF_044742875.1 Pseudomonas sp. NPDC087817 | reverse complement strand
AATCATACGCCATACTAGATGAACAACATTTACACCAAAAGCATCTTGTCGGCATACTAGTAGAGGGTGATGCCGTCGGTGTGGTTCTGGTAGATCTCGTTGTAGGCAATGATGTTGTTGACGCTGTTACGGTCGATCACCAGGCCCGAGAGATGGTTGTCGAAGCTCTTGTTGTTGAAGATGAAGCTGTCGTTGACCTCACGGGAAATAATGATCCCGTGCTTCTTCTTCGTACCGTGGACGGTGTTCTCGGCAATGATCAGGCCGTGGGAACGGTCGTGCGGGTCGATGCCGTAGACGATGTTGTCTTTGTAGGTGTTGCCCTTGACCACGAAGTCGCGGGTCTCGTAGCAGTAGAAGCCGTACCACATGTCGGAGAACTCGGAACCGACGATCCAGCCAGTTGGCTCCGGACGCTTGAGCACCTTGGCCATGTTTGGCGTGTACTGGGAAATACTCACCCCGTACGACTTACTGTTGGCGTAGCCGAAGCTGGCCATCTTGCTGTTGACGATGTAAGTCTCGGTGCCGCCCCAGGCGAGCAGGAACGGGCGGAATTCCTTCGGCGAACGGAACGTCGCCGGGCCGTTTTCCTTTTCGCGCCAGCCAGTGACCTTGGTGTCACGCACGAACAGCTGACCGTCGTTGACCAGGAACGAACCGGCCTCTTGCGACAGGCGCAGCTCTTGAGTCTGGCCGTCGATTTCGAGGATGCCTTTACGGCCGACGACGATCGGCAACTTCGACAGATACACGCCCGGCGAGGTCTCGCTGAAATACTGCTTGGGCAGTTTCTGCGCCAGCTCTTTCAGGTTGATATAGCCGTCGTCGACGAAGATCGCCTGCGGGATGCCGTGCTGACGCACCACCCATTCGGCCATCTTGTTGTCGCCGCCGATGAAGTCCTTCAGGGCGTCTTCCTGCATCATCCGGCGCACGCTGATCTTGCCCGCTTTACTGCGCACGATTTTTGCGGCAGCGGCCTCGGCGGTGAAGCCGGACAGGTCAGGCAGTTTTGGCGCGGCCAGGTTCAGCGCATCAGTGGGTGCGCTGCTGACGGTGTAGGTCTTGGCTTGTTGCAGTTCTTTGGCGGTGGTCACAGGCTTGGCCGGTTCCACCGTGGCGAAGGCACCAGCCGAGGCCAGCAGCATTGCGCCGGCCAACAGGCTGAGCGAGCCTTTCCTTGCATGGTTCATGTCGGGCACTCCCTTCGCGGTTTGCATCAGAAGCGCCAGATCACGTCGATGAACGCGCGGTGCATGTACGAATCAACCTGGCTGCCGTAAGCGTCGCCCGGCTTGAACACACCGCCACGGAAACGCACCAGCGCCGAAGGCTCGTCGATCGACTGGCTCAGCGCCGCCGGCAACAGGCCTTGCTTGAAGTACTTGGTGACAACCAGGTCCATCTCCTGACCGAGATCCTTGTTGCCGTCTTCAAGCGGCAAAGAGGTGCTGGACAGAATCGCGCCAGTGACGTCGTCGGTGTTGTTTTCCACGGCATTGATGCCGTTGCTGCCGACCGGTTTGTTGCCGTCGACACGCCAGAATTTGTGGTAGATCAGGCTGGCGTCGTATTCGTCGTTGACCATCCACGAACCGAACAGCGTCGCGGTCTGCATGTTGTTCATTTCGCCACGGAACGCTTCGCCGAAACGGTGCACCCGCGAACGTGTGCCGGTGTAGTTGGAGCGGTTGCTTTCCAGACCGTTCTGCTCGTAATCGGCGCTGGCGCGGGCATAGGCGCCGCCGACTTGCCATTGCGGATCGAGGCGCAGGCGCACACCGATGTCGGTGGCCCAGCCGTTCACATCATCGCTGCGTTTGGCTTGAGCGGGGCGCGTGCCATCGGCGTTGAGGGCATTGACCGTGTCACGGTCGCCGCTCATGCCGGTGATGCTGCCCCAGTAGTTGACGGTGTTGGTGTTGCGCCAGTTGTAGGCGTCGCTGTCGGCGGTGAGGCCGAGCCAGCTGATGTCGCCGTTCTCTTTCTTGTCCAGCGAGTCACCGGCCACGCCCGGTTCCGGGTAATCCAGTTTGCCGTCGTCGTGGGTGTGATGACCGCGAATGCCGACCCAGTTGCCCGGTGTCCACTGGTAAGCGGCATCGGCGTAGGCGTGCAGGCGATCCTTGTCTTTCGGCGCCAGCTCTTTGAGGTCGGTGCGGTATTCGCTGAAGCGTTCGGCGACACCGGCGTTGGCGCGCAACAGGGTGGTGTCGAAGGTCCAGTTCAGTGCTTCGATGTTGGTGTCGCGCCATTGGCCGTCGTCATTGCGCAGGCGCTGGCGACCAAACTTGAGCATCTCGCCCGGATACGGCGTGAGGCCGCTGTAGCCGACCCAGAATTCACGCATCGCCAGGTAGTTTTTCTTGGTCTTGCGATCACCGTTGTCGGTGGTCTGCGTGCCGTCGCTGTCGGACTGCTGCAGGGTGTCGGTCTCGATGATGTCGGTCGAAGTCACGGCCTGACCCATCGCATAAGCGCTCCACGCGCCGCTCTCGCCGTAGACCCACGGACGCAGGTCGAGGCCGACGCCGTTGACGTCGCCACCGCTGGCGGTGCCGAGGTCACGGTCGTCTTCGGACTGGCCGGTGATTTTCACTTCGAGGCCGAAGTTTTTGCTTTCAGTCATCGCAGCCAGTGTCGGGCAAGACCAGATCAGTGCGAAGGTGAGGCCAATACCGGCCTTCACGAATGGATTGAGCTTCATAGTTTTTCCTCGCCGTCTTCTTCTTGCAGGGCGTGCAGTTGCAGCGTGTTCTGGTTCAGGGCGCCACGGCTGGCCTGCTCCTGTTGCAGCAGGCGCTGGGCTTCGGCCAGACGCTCGGGCGGCAATTGCGCGGCAAGGGTGGTCGCCAGTTCATCGGCTTGCGGGGTGTTTTGCGCCTTGGCCAATTGGCTGAACACGTAGGCGTTGAGCGGATCGGGCTTGGTGCCCTTGCCTTGGGAAAACAGCTGGGCGATGGCGAAGTCGGCGCTGTTCTGGCCGTTGCGCGCAGCGGTCAGCAGGTGGTCGAGGGCCTTTTGCGGATAGACCTTGCCGAGGTAACCACGGCGATAGATCTGGCCGAGGTAGTAGTCGGCGGCGACTTCGCGGCCAACGGCTTTCTGGAAATGTTCTTCGGCGACTTTCGCGTCGGCCGGGACCATTTTGCCTTCGTAGTAGAGCTTGCCCAGCAACAGTTCGGCACGCGGCTGGTCGGCGGCGCGGCCGTTGTCGAGGTACTTCATCATTTGGTCGACGTCGCCCAGTTCCGGGTAGTCGTAAAGCAGTTGCGCGAGGGTCACCCACGACGCCGGGTAGCCCGGGGCAATCGGTTCAAGCAGCGCTTGCGCGGTTTTCTCGTCGGTCTTGCCCAGGGTCGAATCGGCCAGTACACGGGCCACGGAATCGACGCGCTGAGCGGTGACGGTGCCTCGGCTGTAACCGGCCTGCATCTGCTTGATCAGCTCGGCTTGTTGCTCGGGCTGAGCACGTTTCTGATAGACCGTGGCCAGCTCGACGTAGCAAATGTCGGTAGTGTTGAGCGCGGCTTTGCAGATTTTTTCCACGTCATCCAGGTGCTGGTCGTAGGTGCCTTGGGTGCGATACAGCAGCACCTGCGCCAGACCCGCTTCCGGGTAACCGGATTTGCGCCACTGATCGATCTGCTGCTGCGCGTTGATATTCGGGAAGCTGTGCGGGTATTGCAGGTACAGCATCGCCAGCGGGATCAACGTGTTGCCTTCGCCATTGGCGGCGGCTTTTTTCAGCAGGCTTTCAGCTTCCTGATGCTCGGCTTCGGTGGAGCCTGGCTTGGCCACCAGCAAGCGACCGAGACGAGCCTGAGCGCGAGGCGAAACACTGGCGGCGGCGCGGTAAGTCGCTTCGGCCTGTTTCATTTGCTCGGGGTCGCGGCTGTCGACCTGAATATCAGCGAGGCCGACTTGCGCCTCGCTGTAACCCAGATCGGCCAGTTGCTGATAGTTCTGCGCAGCGGTGGCGGTGTCGCCGCGCTTGAGCGCTTCGTTGGCCAGACGCTGATCGGGCAGGCCGGCGCAACCGGCGAGACTGACTGCCAATGCCAGCGAGCACACCACATGAATTCTGTGGGAGCTGGCTTGCCAGCGATTCAGGCGACTCGGTATTCCAGTAAAACCATTTTGATCCAATCGCTGGCAAGCCAGCTCCCACAGGGATCGCGGTGTTTTCAGGATGGGTGGAGTAGTCACAGGCATGTCCTCGACTTAAAGACCGGCAGCCATGGCTTTGTCGATCAGCCAGTTCAGGTTCGGGCCACGGTCGCTGTTCACTTCCACCGGGCGGCCGGCGAGGCTGCTGTCGAGCGGCTCGTCTGGCTGGATCTGCACGCGGATGTCGGAGGACAGGTCGGCGCTTTTCAGGCTGGTGCTGCTGACGATCTTGCCGGTGCGGGTCTTGTCTTCACCGGCGATCTGGAAACTCACCGGTGTTCCCGGGCGCACATCGCTGAACTGGCGATAGGAGAAACGCGCATCCACGGTGGCCTGGGTGTTGCGCGGTACCAGGGTGAAGATCACATCGCCCTTGCTCGCGTACTGACCGTCAGCCACCAGTTGCTGGGCCACGGTGCAATCGCACGGCGAGGTCAGAGTGCCGGTCATTTGCTTGCCGAACAGTTCTTCAACCTTGGCCGGTGCCAGTTGATCTTCGTCCAGATGACCTTTAAGCACGTCGAGCATGCTGGTGCTGAAGGTCGCCAGCGGTGCGCCTTTGGCTGCAACGCCGTCGGACTTGATCAGGCTCTGCACGGTGCCGTCGCGCGGCATGGTGATGTTCATCCCCGGCACGCTGACCAGACCGGCCTGCGCGTGGCTGACGAAGTACATGCCGTACACCGATTTGAAAATGAAACCCGCCGCGACCAGACCGACGACAAACACACCGGCGCTGAACGTCACGGCTTTCAGGCGACCGAACGGGGTCATGCCGCTGCCGCCGTCCTTGACCTTGCGTGCCTTGGTGAAGTTGTCGCGCTGCAGGGTTGCCAGTACTTCGCCGATGCTGACGATGTCGCCGGCCAGGTGGGAGGTGATCAAGTGGCGCAGGGTGGAAATGTCTTGCTGCTCGAGGTTCTGAAACTGGCAGCCGACGCGACCGGTCTGGCGGTCGTAGGAGCGCACTTGCAGCTCAACGTCCATGGCCAGGCCGAGGTTGTCGATGACGAATTGCAGACGCGCCTTGTACACCTCGCCGAGGGTCAGCGGCATTTGCCCGGCGTTGAACGCCAGACCACCGGCAGACAAGTCGAGGACACGCGCTTCGACCGGGGTCCGGTCGGGGCCGAAGAAACGCAGTTTGGCCGGGATTTTCACGCGGGCGTGTTGGCGCTGGGCTTCGGATTCATGCACTACGTTGGCGTTGACGGCGGTATTCATAGGGGCGATTTCCTTGTTAATTCAATAGGGGCGGGTCAGACCATCATCAGCAGCACGGCGACGAAAATG
>NZ_JBIUVJ010000091.1:0-7336 GCF_044742875.1 Pseudomonas sp. NPDC087817 | reverse complement strand
AATCATACGGCATAATACATTGAAAAAACAAAATGGACTTGACACACCATCAAAACCAGCAAATAGAATAAAATGCTGCCGGCGGAGAATGTCATGGTCCGAGACGACCAGGTGTTGAACCAACGTTGAAAGCTGGCGAGATCACGGGTCAGGGATGTGGGTTGGCGAGTCCAGGATTGTTGGTCGAGGCGGAAGAACACGCAGATCTTCACCAGCGCGCCGACGATCTGGTTGTAATAGAGAATCACCGGGTAAGCCGGGCCGATGCGGTGACCGGAACACGACAACAGCAGGGTCAGGATCAGGCGGGTGATGCCGATCCATAGCAGGTAAACCAGGATGAACGCGGTGCCGTACTTGAAGCTGGCGATGATCGCTACGGTCAGGCCGAGCAAGGACGTCCACATCGATACGCGCTGGTCGAACAGCACCACCGAGGTGAAGGCGCCGAGGCGTTTCACACCCAGGCCCAGTGCGCGCGAGTTCTGGCGCAGGTGGTTGCCGTACCAGCGGAACATCAGTTTGCGGCTGGCCTTGATGAAGCTCTTTTCCGGCGGGTGTTCAACGGTGTTGATCGCTGCGTCCGGCACGTAAAAGGTGTCGTAACCCAGGCGCATCAGACTGAACCAGCTCGACTTGTCGTCGCCGGTCAAGAACTTGAAGCGGCCCAGACGCCAGTGTTGCAGCGAGTCGCTTTCAACGTCGGCGATGAATTCCGGGTTGGTCACCACGGTGGCGCGGAACACCGACATACGACCGGTCATGGTCAGCACGCGTTTGGACAGAGCCATCGAGCACATGTTGATGTGACGCTGGGCGAAACGCAGCTTGTGCCATTCGCTCATGATGTAGCCGCCGCGCACTTCGCAGAATTCGTTGGTGGTCAGGCCGCCGACGTTGCCGAACAGCTGGAACCACGGCACGGTCTTGCGCACGGTGCCTTCACCGAGCACGGTGTCGCCATCGATCACGGCCACCACGGCGCGGTCGTCCGGCAGGTGGCGGGAGATTGCGCGGAAGCCGTAAGCCAGGCCATCACGTTTGCCGGTGCCGGGAATGCGCACGAAGTCGAGCTTCACGCGGTCGGGCGGATTCATCCGCGCCCACAGCGCCTTGACCAGCAGCTCATCGGACATTTCCACGATCGAGCAGACCACGGTGGTCGGCAGTTCGCAGTCGATGGCTTCGCGGATCACCGAGCTGTAGACCTGCGCGGTGGTCAACGCGTCGATACGGAAACTGGTGACCATCAGAAACACATGCGACGGGTCCGCCGCTTTACCCAGCTTGCGCACTTTACGGCGCAGGTGCGGGTAAACGATGTAGAGGAAAATCATGCCGCGCACAAAGTGCGTTGCACCCATCGAGTAGCGCCAGATACCGACGGCGCCAATCAGGAAAATGAAGTCCTTCGACTCGGAGTCGAATGTGGACGTGGGCAGCATCAAGGCCAGGCCCATCAGCAGACTGAGATAAAAAAGCCAGCCGGCTGATTGCAGAAAAAAATGTTTGAGCTTGGTCATCAGCGTCATCCGAAGGTATTAGAGGCTTCGAGCTGCAAGCCTCGAGCTGCAAGCTGCAACTCGAGGCTTGTCGCTTGGGGCTGCTTTACCAGCAGATACCTTCGGTGCGCGTACCGGCATCGGTGGCCTTGGCCATGAAGCCCACCAGGTCGATGACCTGTTTGCCGTGCGGAGCCTGCTGCGCCAGCGCGCGGAATTTCTCGTCGCGGTTGCCGAGGATGATCACGTCGGAGTTGTTGATCACCGAATCGAAGTCCGCGTTGAGCAGGGACGATACGTGCGGGATTTTCGACTCGATGTAATCTTTGTTCGCGCCATGAACACGGGCGTACTCGACGTTGCTGTCGTAGATGCTCAGGTCGTAACCCTTGCCGATCAGCATTTCGGCCAGTTCCACCAGCGGGCTTTCGCGCAGGTCGTCGGTGCCAGCCTTGAAGCTCAGACCGAGCAGGGCGACTTTGCGTTTGTCGTGGCTTTCAACGATGTCAAAGGCGTTCTGCACTTGCGATTCGTTACTGCGCATCAGCGAGTTGAGCAGCGGTGCTTCGACGTCCAGCGAACCGGCGCGGTAGGTCAGGGCGCGGACGTCTTTTGGCAGGCACGAGCCGCCGAACGCGAAGCCCGGACGCATGTAGTACTGGGACAGGTTGAGGGTCTTGTCCTGGCAGACCACTTCCATCACTTCGCGACCATCGACGCCGACCGCTTTGGCGATGTTGCCGATCTCGTTGGCGAAGGTCACTTTGGTCGCGTGCCAGACGTTGCAGGTGTACTTGATCATCTCGGCGACAGCGATGTCCTTGCGGATGATCGGTGCGTCGAGTTCTTCGTACAGCGATTGCAGAACGTCTCCCGAAGCCTTGTCGAACTCGCCGATGACGGTCATCGGTGGCAGGTCGTAGTCGGCGATGGCGGTGGATTCACGCAGGAACTCAGGGTTAACTGCGACGCCGAAATCAACGCCAGCCTTTTTGCCGGAGCAATCTTCGAGGATCGGGATGACCACATTGGCGACGGTGCCCGGCAGCACGGTGCTGCGCACGACGATGGTGTGGCGGGTGGTTTTTTCACGCAGGACAAAACCGATCTCGCGGCATACCGCTTCGATGTAGTTCAGTTCCAGGTCGCCATTCTTCTTGCTCGGCGTGCCGACGCAGATCATCGACAGGTCAGTGTCACGAATCGCTTCGGCGAAGTTGGTCGTGCCACGCAGACGACCGGTTTGAATACCCTGTTGCAGAAGTTCGCCCAGGCCCGGTTCAACAATGGGAGATTTGCCAGCGTTGATCATGTCGATCTTGTCTTTGGCAACATCGACGCCAACCACGTCATGGCCCCGTGCAGACAGGCAACCGGCACATACTGCGCCAACGTAACCCAAACCAAATATGCTGATGCGCATCGCAATTACCTCTGTATATATCAGGCCTTAGAAGGCCGGAGTTAATGGTGTTCAGCGGTCACTAGTGCACTCGGAAGTGCGGCTTGGAGACGCCGCAATACCGTGTGCAGGCATAAAAAGTTCCGAGTGTCTAAATAAGTGCACTCAAGATGTGCGCAACTAGGCCTTGTAGTTGTGACGTGCCCTGTTATGCAGCCGATCTTCCGTTCGGAAGACGCTTGTGCAATCGTCTAATGCGCTCGATGTCAGGCGTAAAGCCCGTGGATCAAGCGGTCTGGTGCTCAGGCAAGCACGTTTATAGGGGCGCGGCCTTGGCCTTGTAGGGGATATTAATGGTGCGTATCTCCTGTCCTTCAGTATGTTTTCGGACTAGTTAGTCATCTAGGCAAGTTGCTGTGACAACTTGGTTACATGGCCTTTTGTCCTACGTAAGTTATCTCGTACAAACTCGGCGAGAATCGTTACCGGTGGTATGAGCTATGCATTTGGATGAAGTTCCTGTCCGCTCATCGCGAAATCTGAAATTTCTTGAAATATTGTCGAAGATGGCACTGGTCTCAATTTGATAGCACTTTCGTTTTCGCCCTTTATATGTAGGCGAATAATCGCGGTAGATAGTTTTGTGCCACTACTGCGAAAAAATTTACGTGCCACTACTGAAAAAAATGATCAGTGTCGAGTGAAACTAATATTAGAAAGGACAGGTGAGGTTTTTTGGCGCCATTAAAATGGCGAAAACAGGCGAGGGATTTTTGACATCGTGCGAGCTGCACGACTCTTTAAACAAAGAGTCGTGCAATGGGCATGCTTTATTCCGGGGCGTGGTCGCGCAGAAACACCAGGTTGTCCGGTTTCGATTGTTCGGCGCTGTAGCGATAACCCTGTACATCGAACTGCTTGAGCAAAGCGGGATCGTTGATTTTTTCCTGGATCACGAAGCGGCTCATCAGGCCACGGGCTTTCTTCGCGTAGAAACTGATGATCTTGTACTGACCATTCTTCAGATCCTTGAAGTCGGCATTGATGATCCGCGCGTTCAGGGCAGTGCGTTTGACCGCCGAAAAGTATTCGTTGGACGCCAGGTTGAGCAGCACATCGTCGCCCTGATCGGCCAGTGCTTCGTTCAGCCATTCACTGATGCGCGTGCCCCAGAAGGCATACAAGTCCTTGCCACGGGCATTGGCCAGTTTGGTGCCCATTTCCAGGCGATACGGTTGCATCAAATCCAGCGGACGCAGCAGGCCATAGAGGCCGGAGAGCATGCGCAGGTGTTTTTGCGCGTAATCGAAGTTCGCTTCGCTGAAGGATTGCGCGTCGAGACCGGTGTAGACATCGCCCTTGAATGCGAGCAGCGCCTGCTTGGCGTTTTCCGGGGTGAACGCCGGGGTCCAGCTGCCGAACCGTGCGGCGTTGAGCCCGCCGATCTTGTCGGAGACGTGCATCAGCTCGCTGATTTGCGCCGGCGTCAGGTCGCGCAATTGCTGGATCAGTTCCTGCGAATGGTCGAGGTATTGCGGCTGGGTGAAGCGCTGGGTCGCCGGCGGCGTTTCGTAATCGAGGGTCTTTGCGGGGGAAATCACCATCAGCATGAAGTCGTCTCCTTTAATCGTGGGGGCGATTCTAGGGGGTTGTCCTTGATGACTCCAGCTATCAAGCCCATAGGTGATCGACGGCTTGGCGATGATCGTTCCCACGCTCTGCGTGGGAATGCCGCCTGTGACGCTCCGCGTCACCGTCGAGCTGGACGCGGAGCGTCCGGGGAGGCGTTAACACCCAGAGCGTGGGAACGATCATCCGTGGCTAAGGGGAATGGGGCAGGATCAGCTATAGTGCCGCGCGGGTTTTGTTATGGAGACATCCCTTTTGCGCATTGTTCTTTTATTCACCGCGTGGCTGTTGAGCTTCGGTGCCGTGGCGGCGCCGGGCGATGTGGCGACGCTGGATCGCAGTACCTGGCCGGAGCAACTGACCAGCCCGACGCTGTTCGACGTCGCTTCCCGGGCGGAAATCCTCATGTTCGCCCGAGGCCTGCTCGGTACCGAGTCGATGGACGAGGCCGCTTTGGCCCAGCGTCTGGGGCTGCGCACGATCAATATCGACGCGATCAACAGCCTGCGCCAACGCCTCTGGCAGCGCCTGCTGGCCAACTACAACTTCGCCCAGCAGAGTTGCGATCAGGACGCATCGTTCTGCTTCCTCGTCGAAGACCTGCCGACCCTGCGCGAGCAGGCCGCCAAGTTCGTGGTCAGTGACGACAGTTATTACACCAAATGGGCCGAGCCGAGCCGGATCTTCCATTTGCAGTACCTCGACGAACTGCTGCGCAAGGCGGCGCTGTTCCCGCAGACCAGCAGTGAAATCGATCGTTTCGGCGACTATGAGCGCAACGGCGACGAGATGCATGACCGACTGTTTGTGCTGACATTCGACAGCGCTGCCAACGCGCAACCGGACAACGCCGACTGGCTCACTGAGTATCTGCGCAAGTCGAACATGAGCGGCACTTTCTTCATGTTGGGCAAGGATATCCAGGCACGTCTGGCCGACCGTTCGGCAAGCAGCCTGCAAGCGGCGTTCTCGCAACAATGCGTGGGTGTGCAGGGTTGGGAGTTCCGTTCCCACAGCCACTGGCAGGACTGGCAGGATTCGGTGCGGCGCAGCGCTGATCTGGTGAAGAACAAACTGCCGGAGAACTACGTACCACTGTTTCGTCCGCCGGATGGCCAGCGTCGTAGCGATGCGCAAGGTTTCTTCAACACCCAGGGCCTGCAAGTGGCGTTGTGGGACATCGATGCCCAGGACGGCGCCGGCAAGCTCAAGGGGCCCCAGAGCGGGCAACGGGTGCTGACCCTGATGCTGTTGTGGCGTCACGGGGTGATCAATTTCAACATGAAACAGGATGCAGTGAAGACGGCGATGCCGTGGCTGATCACGCAAACCGCGCAAAGCGGGATCGGTTGGGAAGACTGTCAGGACGCGTTTCGCTGAGAAACGCAGAAAGCCCGGAAACATTGGGGTTGGGGCGATTTTGTCAGGGAATTCGATGCAGGCGGACTTCCGACTCTAACGGGGGCAGGGCGGTCCGCCAAGGGCTTTTCGTCACTTTGCAAAATAAACTTAAAAAAACCGTCAAAGTGCTTTTTTATGTCATGGGTTTTGGAGTATTACGAAGACAGACCGCCGAAACCTGCAACACAGGTGGCGTCTCCCAAGACCCATTTGTTTGCAGTCACTTGAATCTCCGCAGGTGAGATTTCGGCAGTCACTTCGAGGCGCAGCACCGCTCAGGTATTGCGTCTACTGGCTCTGACAAAGGTGACCGAGTATGGATGATCACGGACGTAGCCCTTCTTCCAACCAGCCAATCCTTTATGTACTCGATACCAACGTATTGATTCACGATCCAAACGCCCTGCTGAATTTCGAAGAACACCACGTCGCAATCCCGATGACCGTGCTTGAGGAGCTGGACAAGCTCAAGAGCGGGCATCACAGCGTGGCCGCCGAATGCCGTCAGGCCATCCGGCTGATCGACAAGACCTTGGGCGATGCTTCCCCGGAAGACGTCGAACTGGGTGTGCCGATCCAGCGCGGCAAGAGCGGGCCGAAGGGCTTGCTGTCAATTCTGATGAGCAAGCAGGCTGAGTCGAACCTGATTCTGCCCGAGCATCTGAACGACAACAAAATCATCAACCAACTGATCGACCTGCACACTCGCGAACCGAAAAAACCGGTGGTGCTGGTCACCAAAGACATCAACATGCGCCTCAAGGCGCGCGCCTGCGGCATCGATGCCGAGGATTACAGCACCGACCAACTGGTCGATGACGTGTCCCTGTTGCCCAACGGCTACCACAACATGACCGGCTCTTTCTGGGACCGTGTGAGCAAGGTCGAAACCCGTCAGGACCACGGCCGCACCTGGCACCAGGTGCAATTGATCGACAACCTGCCGGCGGTGCACATCAACGAATTCATCATTGATGAACAGGGCTTCGTGGGCTGGATCAAGGAGATTGAAGAAGACCGTTTGCTGATCCTCGACCTGCATCAGGAACCGCTGCTGCATCAGGAAGCGTGGGGGCTCAAGCCGCGCGACATCTATCAGAGCCTGGCGCTGTATGCGTTGCTCGATCCGGACATTCACCTGGTCAACCTGTCGGGTGCCGCAGGCTCCGGTAAAACCATTCTGGCGCTGGCCGCTGCCATCGAGCAGACCATGGTCAGCAAGCGTTATCGCCGCATCATCGCCACCCGCAGCGTGCAGGGCCTCGACCAAGAGATCGGCTTCCTGCCCGGCACCGAAGCGGAAAAAATGGAGCCTTGGCTGGGCGCCCATTTTTACGCGTGGGTGGAGATCGGAAGATCACACCTAAGAACTCCACTCACAGATGTGCATCTGGGATTGCGG
>NZ_JBIUVJ010000090.1:6360-13165 GCF_044742875.1 Pseudomonas sp. NPDC087817 | reverse complement strand
CGGTTGTGAAGGACGGGTGGACACGCAACGGCAAACCGCTGGTCACCGGCGGCCTGTTGGCGCTGGTCATCGTGTTCGGCTGGCAGGCTTATCACAAGTATCAGAGCAACCAGTCGCAAGGCGCTTCGGTGCTCTATCAGCAATTGCTGGAAACCACGCTGACGCCTGACGGCAAGCCTGATGTTGCCCGTGTTGCAGATCTGGCCGGCAAGCTCAACAGCGAGTTCGGCGGTTCTGCCTACGCACAGTACGGCAGCCTGTTCGTGGCCAAGGTTGCAGTCGACAGCGGCAAGCTGGACGACGCCGCGACCGAGCTGAAAACCATCGTCGACAAACCGGCCAACCCGGCGCTGGGCGAAATCGCCCGTCAGCGTCTGGCGCAGGTGCTCGGCGCGCAGAACAAGGCCGAAGACGCCCTGAAACTGCTCGACGGCGACGCCGACAAAGCGTTCCTGGCCACTCGCGAAGAACTCAAGGGCGACCTGCTGGTACAGCTGGGCCGTACCGATGACGCGAACAAGGCGTATCAAAAAGCCAAGGCGGCACTGTCGGATGAAGCGGCGGTCGGTGGCCTTCAAATCAAGCTCGACGACCTGGCCAAAGGGGATGCGTGACGTGATCCGTTGGAAGCATGCAGCATTGCTGGCTCTGGCCCTTCTGGCCGCGGGTTGCAGCAGCAACAGTAAAAAAGAATTGCCACCGGCTGAACTGACCGACTTCAAAGAAGAAGTGGTTCTGCACAAGCAGTGGAGTCGTTCGATCGGTGACGGTCAGGGCGAAACCTACAACATGCTGGTGCCGGCGATCGACGGTGACACCATCTACGCCGCCGATGTGACCGGCGTGGTGATGGCCATGGATCGCGGCAATGGCGACGTGAAGTGGAAGCAGGATCTCGATCTGCCTGTCTCCGGCGCCGTTGGCGTGGGTTACGGTCTGGTTCTGATCGGCACTCTGCGTGGCGAAGTGGTCGCTCTGGACACCAGCAATGGTGAAGAGAAGTGGCGTGCTCGCGTCAACAGCGAAGTCCTTGCGCCGCCGGCCAACAACGGCGACGTGGTGGTGGTTCAGACTCAGGACGATCGTCTGATCGGTCTGGATGCCTCCACCGGTACGCAACGCTGGGTGTATGACAGCACGCCTGCCGTTCTGACCCTGCGTGGCACCAGTGCACCGCTGGTGACCAACCGCCTCGCGGTGGCTGGCCTGTCGACCGGCAAAGTGGTCGCTCTGGACATCTCCAACGGCGTGCCGGTGTGGGAACAACGGATCGCGATTCCACAGGGTCGTTCGGAACTGGAGCGCGTGGTCGACATCGACGGCGGTCTGCTGTTGTCCGGCGGCACGCTGTACGTCGCCAGCTATCAGGGTCGCGTGGCGGCACTGGATCTGGAGAGCGGTCGTCAACTCTGGCAGCGCGATGCGTCGAGCTACGCCGGTATTGCCCAGGGTTTCGGCAGCGTTTACGTGAGCCTGTCCTCGGGCACCGTTGAAGGCGTCGACGAGCGTTCCACCACTGCGCTGTGGAGCAACGATTCGCTGGCTCGCCGTCAGTTGTCGGCTCCGGAAGTGTTCTCCAGCTACGTGGCAGTGGGTGACCTGGAAGGTTATCTGCACCTGCTGAGTCAGGTTGACGGTCGTTTCGTCGGCCGTGAGCGCATCGACAGCGACGGCCTGCGTGCCCGTCCGCTGGTGGTGGGTGACACGATTTATGTGTATGGCAACAGCGGCAAACTGGAAGCCCTGACCATCAAGTAACAACTATGCTTGGGGTTAATCCCCAAGCGGCCTTGTATTTACAAGGCTTGCAGCACCCATGGGTGTTGCCCCGAGCACCAGCCGCTGCCTCGCAGCGGCTTTTGTATTTTCTGAAATAACGAAGTGGAGAGCCGCATGGTTCCCGTAATCGCCCTGGTGGGCCGACCGAACGTCGGCACATCCACCTTGTTCAACCGCCTGACCAGGACTCGCGACGCCATCGTCGGCGACTTGGCCGGTCTGACCCGTGATCGCCAGTACGGTGAGGCCAAGTGGCAAGGGAGTTCCTACATTCTGATCGACACCGGCGGTATCTCCGGTGACGAGCACGGTATGGACGAAAAAATGGCCGAGCAGTCGCTGCTGGCCATTGAAGAGGCAGATGTTGTTCTGTTCCTGGTAGATGCCAAGGCCGGTTTCACCGCCGCCGACCAGATGATCGCCGAGCACCTGCGCAAACGTAACAAGCGTTCCCACGTGGTCGCCAACAAGGTCGACAACATCGACCCGGAAATGGCTCGCGCCGAGTTCGCCCCGCTGGGCATGGGCCACGCGATCCCGATCGCCGGTGCTCACGGTCGCGGCATCACGCAATTGCTGGAAGCCGCCCTGAGCGATTTCCCGCGTGATGATGACGAGCCTGCTGAAGGCGAAGAAGAAGAGATCGTCGCCGAAGGCGAGGAAGCCAAGCGCATTCCTGGCCCGAGCGAAAAAGACGGGATCAAGATCGCCATCATCGGCCGTCCGAACGTCGGCAAATCGACGCTGGTCAACCGCATGCTTGGTGAAGACCGGGTCATCGTCTACGACCAACCCGGCACCACGCGTGACAGTATCTACATCCCGTTCGAACGGAATGAAGAGAAGTACACGCTGATCGACACCGCCGGTGTGCGCAAGCGCGGCAAGATCCACGAAGAAGTCGAAAAATTCTCCGTGGTCAAAACCCTGCAGGCGATCAAAGACGCCAACGTGGTGATCTTCGTGATGGACGCCCGCGAAGGCGTGGTCGATCACGACCTCAACCTGTTGGGCTTCGCCATCGAATCGGGTCGTGCGCTGGTTATCGCGATCAACAAATGGGACGGCATGACGCCGAGCGAGCGCGACTTCGTGAAGGTCGAGCTGCAACGTCGACTGTTCTTCGTTGATTACGCCGACATCCACTTCATCTCGGCCTTGCACGGTACTGGCGTGGGCAACCTCTACGCTTCCGTGCAGAACTCGTTCAAGTCGGCGGTCACCCGCTGGCCGACCAACCGTCTGACCCAGATTCTCGAAGACGCGGTTGGCGAACACGCGCCACCGATGGTCAACAACCGCCGGATCAAGCTGCGTTACGCCCACTTGGGTGGTGCGAACCCGCCGATCATCGTGATTCACGGTAACCAGATCGAGAAAGTGCCGAAGTCGTACGTGCGCTATCTGGAGAACACTTATCGCCGCGTGCTGAAGCTGGTCGGTACGCCGATTCGCATCGAGTTCAAGGGCGGCGAGAACCCGTACGAAGGCAACAAGAACACGCTGACCGACCGCCAGGTCAACAAGAAGCGTCGCTTGATGTCGCACAACAAGAAGGCCAGCAAGAAGCGCCGCGACAAGAAGTAAGGTCGCTGGCCGTTGATCATTCCCATGCTCCGCGTGGGAATGTATCCCGTGACGCTCTGCGTCACAAAAGCTGCGGACGCAGAGCGTCCAAGGCTGCATTCCCACGCAGAGCGTGGGAACGATCGTTGAAAGAGAAGGGCGCCGGTAGGCGCCCTTTTTTTATGGGCGTCGGATGGGCTATCCTCGGGCTCTCCCGCGCCGCCGTCAGAGCCGGGTGTTGAGCAGGGAACCCCCGATGATCACCAGTAAGCTGCCGAATGTCGGCATCACTATTTTCACGCAGATGTCTCAGCTCGCGGCGCAGACCGGAGCCATCAACCTGTCCCAGGGTTTCCCTGATTTCGACGGCCCGCAGTCGTTGCGCGACGCGGTGGGACGGCATATCGCCAGTGGCCACAACCAGTATTCGCCGATGACCGGCCTGCCGGCACTGCGTGAGCAGATTGCGGCGAAGATCGCTCGCAGCTACGGCGTGAAGGTGGATGCCGACACTGAAGTGACGGTGACGCCGGGCGCCACCCAAGCGATCTTCTGTGCGATTCAGGCGGTTATCCACAACGGCGACGAAGTCATCGTGTTCGACCCTTGCTACGACAGCTACGAGCCGGCGACGGAGTTGGCGGGCGGTCGGTGTGTGCATGTGCAACTGAACCCGAACGATTTCTCCATCGATTTCGACAAGCTCGCGGCGGCCCTGAGCCCGCGCACGAAAATGATCGTCATCAACACCCCGCACAACCCCAGCGGCGCATTGATCAGCCGCGCCGAGCTGGATCAACTGGCGGCATTGATTCGCGACCGCGACATCTACCTGATCAGCGACGAAGTCTACGAACATCTGGTGTTCGACGGCGTGCCGCATGTCAGTGTGCTGGCCCATGAAGAGCTGTATCAGCGCGCGTTCGTGGTCAGCTCGTTCGGCAAGACCTACCACGTCACTGGCTGGAAAACCGGTTACGTCGTCGCGCCCCCCGCGCTGACCGCCGAGTTGCGCAAAGTGCACCAGTACGTCAGTTTCTGCGGGGTCACGCCGTTGCAATACGCCTTGGCCGATTACATGGCCGAACATCCTGAGCACGTCGAAGAGTTGCCGGGGTTCTATCAGGCCAAGCGCGATCTGTTCTGCGATCTATTGGCTTCGTCGCGGTTCAGCTTCACCCGTGTTGCTGGCACCTATTTCCAGTTGGTCGACTATTCGCAGATCCGTCCCGAGCTGAACGATGTCGAGATGGCGACATGGATGACCCGCGAACACGGCGTGGCGAGTATTCCAGTGTCGGTGTTCTACCAGAACCCACCTGAAGGCCAGCGCCTGGTGCGTCTGTGCTTTGCCAAACGCGAGGAGACGCTGCGCGAAGCGGCGGCAAAACTATGCGCGATCTGAGTACGTTGCCCGACCTCAATCTGGCGTTGATCCAGACCAGCCTTGCCTGGCACGACCGTCAGGCCAACCTTGAGCACTTCGACGCGTTGCTGGAACAGGCGCGTGGGGCAGATCTGATTATCCTGCCGGAAATGTTCACCACTGGCTTCTCGATGGAGTCGGCAACCCTCGCCGAAGCCGAAAACGGCCCGACCAGCAAATGGCTCAAGGCGCAGGCGGCGAAACTCAACGCGGTGATCACCGGCAGCGTGATCATTCAGGCGGCTGACGGTAGCCATCGCAATCGTCTGCTGTGGGCACGTCCCGATGGCGAAGTGCTGCATTACGACAAGCGTCATCTGTTTCGCATGGCCGGCGAGCACAACCATTACACCCCCGGCGAGCGCCAGGTGCAGTTCGAGCTCAAGGGCTGGCGCATCCGCCCGCTGATTTGCTACGACCTGCGCTTCCCGGTGTGGAGTCGCGACGCCCAGGACACCGATCTGCTGCTGTACACCGCCAACTGGCCGGGTGCCCGGCGTCTGCACTGGAACCGTTTGCTGCCAGCGCGAGCGATTGAAAACCTTTGCTACGTGGCGGCGGTGAATCGCGTGGGGACCGACGGCAAGGGCTTTGCCTACACCGGTGACAGTCAGGTATTGGATTTCCAAGGCGAGATGTTGCTGGCGGCGGGGGAGGCTGACGGCGTGTTCAAGGCAGTATTGGAAGCGGCGCCACTGGCGGCGTACCGCGAGCGCTTTCCGGCGAATCTGGATGCGGATACCTTCGAGTTCACCTGAGTTTTGCGCCGTCTGTTCAGGCCTCTTCTCGGGCAAGCCCGCTCCCACAGGGAATTGCGTTCAAACTGTGGGAGCGGGCTTGCCCGCGAAGAGGCCTGATTGAACAACACAAAACCATCAAGCAAAAAAAGCCCCGGAGTTCGAACTCCGGGGCCTTTTGCATTTCAACGAAGGCTTAAGCCGCTTTCGCTTCCGGCTGGCTCAACGAGCGGTTTAGTGCACTGAACAGTGCCTTGAAGCTGGCGGTGGTGATGTTTTCATCGATCCCCACGCCGTGCACCGCACGCTCACCGTTCACACGCAGTTCGATGTAGGCCGCAGCCTTGGCGTTGGTACCCGCACCAATTGCGTGTTCGTTGTAGTCCATGATCTCCACTGGAATCGGCAAGCCAGCCACCAGTGCTTCCAGCGCACCATTGCCTTTGCCGCGCCAGTGCAGGTTGGTTTCGCCCTGACCCTTGCTCGCCACTTCCACTTCAACATTGCTGTTGCCGTTTTCTTCCTGCAGGCGATGGCTGACCAGCGCATACGGGGTGTTGGCTTGCAGGTATTCGCTGATCAACAGCGAGTGGATCTGCTTGGCGGTCATTTCCAGGCCCAGACGGTCTGTTTCACGCTGCACGACCTGGCTGAACTCGATCTGCATGCGACGCGGCAGGCTGATGCCGTATTCCTGCTCCAGCAAGTAGGCGATGCCACCCTTGCCGGACTGGCTGTTGACGCGGATCACCGCCTCGTAGCTGCGACCGATGTCGGCCGGGTCGATCGGCAAGTACGGCACTTCCCACAGGGCATCGGATTTCTGCTGGGCGAAGCCCTTGCGGATCGCGTCCTGGTGGGAGCCGGAGAATGCGGTGTGGACCAGGTCACCGACGTACGGGTGACGTGGGTGAACCTGGATCTGGTTGCACTCTTCGACGACTTTGCGCACGCCGTCGATGTCGGAGAAGTCCAGTTGCGGGTCGAGGCCCTGGGTGTACATGTTCAGTGCTACGGTGACGAGGTCGACGTTACCGGTGCGCTCGCCGTTGCCGAACAGGCAGCCTTCGACGCGGTCGGCGCCGGCCATCAGGCCCAGCTCTGTGGCGGCCACCCCAGTGCCACGGTCGTTATGGGTGTGCAGGCTGATGAGCACGCTGTCACGACGGTTGATGTTGCGATGGAACCACTCGATCTGGTCGGCGTAGACGTTCGGCGTCGCGCATTCAACGGTGGCTGGCAGGTTGAGGATGATCTTGTGCTCAGGCGTCGGGTTCCAGACCTCGATCACCGCGTC
>NZ_JBIUVJ010000090.1:0-6350 GCF_044742875.1 Pseudomonas sp. NPDC087817 | reverse complement strand
CCTTGGCGAATTCCAGTTCGGTGGCGCTGAAGGTTTCCGGCGAGTATTCGAAGGTCCACTCGGTGTCCGGCTGCATCGCGGCGTATTTGACGAACAGCTTGGCGGCGTTGACCGCGATGGCCTTGATGCCGTCCTTGTCCTGGTTGAAGACAATGCGACGGAAAGACGGCGAGGTAGCGTTGTACAGGTGAACGATGGCTTTTTTCGCCCCGCGCAGGGATTCGAAAGTGCGCTCGATCAAGTCTTCACGGCCCTGGGTCAGCACCTGAATGGTGGTGTCGTCCGGGATATGGCCTTCCTCGATGAGAGTACGCACGAAGTCGAAGTCGGTTTGCGACGCTGCCGGGAACGAGGCTTCGATTTCCTTCACACCCACTTGAACGAGGGTTTTCCAGAAGCGCAGCTTTTTCACCGCGTCCATCGGCTCGATCAGCGACTGGTTGCCGTCACGCAGGTCGGAGCTGCACCAGATCGGCGCGGTGTCGATGGTTTTCGACGGCCAGGTGCGATCCGGCAAATTGATGACGGGAAATGCGCGGTATTTCGAAGACGGATCTTTGAGCATGCTCATCGGGAAATTCCTTATTGTCTGGGCCGAAAAGAGGCGGCCTGCCGGTGGAACGAATGTTCTTGGAAAAGCGTGGGACGAGGCGCAGCGATTCAGCCCGGCAGTCGTGCGCTGACGAGGCACAGGCTGCGGTGCTGGCGAAGCTGAATAAGGGTGTGAGAGGTTTTCATGCCTTCAACCCTAACCGCGGGTGGGAAGGATGGCAAGCAGTCGGAAAAAATTGAGAGGAATACTCGGAAAGCGAGTTTTTGCGCGATTTTATTGTGCGTAATAAAGGCGATTGTTTAGTTTTTTGCGCGGGGTTCGGTTGGGGCGCAATTGATTTTTTGGGGGGCATTGAGTATTGCGGTGTTGTACAGGCCGCCTTCGCGAGCAGGCTCGCTCCCACAGGGGATCTTTGTTGTTAATAAGATCGAGTGTGGGAGCGAGCCTGCTCGCGAAGAGGCCGGTCGCCTCAACACATATTTAAGGCTGGAATGCACCAATGAAAATCGCCGGATCCACCCGCGCATCATTCAGGCTGATATTCCAGTGCATGTGCGGCCCGGTCGCCCGGCCAGTCGAACCCACTTTGCCGACCACTGCGCCACGCGCCAGTTGATCGCCGACCTTCACATCAATCTTCGACATATGGCAGAACATGCTGATAAAGCCCTGGCCATGGTCGACAAACACCGTGTTGCCGTTGAAAAAATAGTTGCCGGTCAGAATTACCTTGCCCGCCGCCGGCGTCTTGATCGGCGTGCCCGCCGGCACCGCGAAGTCCAGGCCCGCATGCGGATTGCGCTCTTCACCATTGAAGAAACGGCGCACACCAAACTTGCTCGACAGCGGCCCGTTGACCGGTTTGTCCAGCAGCAGATTGCTCGGCGTGTTCGGGCTGAAACTTCGATACGCCTTGATCTGCTCGGCCAGTTCGCCATCGATGCGCTTGAGGTTCGACTGATCCGGATTGACTTGCTGCTTGTTCTTCAGGGTGATGCGTTGTTCAGGGTATTTCTTGTTGCCCACGGTAAACGGCAGATTGCGCCCACCACTGCTGATCTGCTGCGCGCCGGGCTTGACCGTTAGCGGCACGCCAACAATCGCCAGCCAATTGTTCTGCTCCTTCACCACCAGCACCGGTTTGCCCTGATACGTGGCTTTCGGCGCCTGAGCGGCAACGCCCAGATCAACCACCGCGACGCCGCCCGGCACCGGTTTGTTCAGCAGCCGGGTGATGTAACTGTCGGCGTGGGCGTTGAAGGTCAGACAGAGCAAAAACAATGGAGCCAGAAAACGCGGCATGGATCAGTCCAGTAAAGAGAGGGTGACAGGCGTCAGGTGATTGTCCTCGACGCGCACTTGCAGTTCGCCTTCGCCGAGTTTGGCTTTGAGGCGCTGCCCGGTGTGAGTCTGTGCGGCGTTGCGAATCGCATGGCCGCGCTCGTCGAGCAGGATGCTGTAACCACGGCCGAGGGTCGCCAGCGGACTGACCACATGCAGTGTCTGCATCTGGCTATGCAATTGCAGACGACGGTTTTTCAGACCTTCGCGCATGGCTCGCGGCAGGCGTTCGGCGAGGCTGTCCAGACGTTGGCGCAGCATCGCCAGTTGCCGTCCCGGATGCTGACCGGCGAGGCGCGTTTCCAGGCGAATCAGGCGTTCGCGGCGGGTGTTGAGGTGACGTTCAAAGGCGCGGCGCATGCGCATGTCCAGATCGTCCAGACGCTGAGCCTGCTGGCGCAGACGTTCACCGGGATGACGCAGACGCCGGGCCATGCCTTCAAGGCGCAGGCGATCACGCATCAAACGGTCTCGCATGCGCATCACCAGACGGCGGTGCAGGCTTTCCACCTGACGGATCAGATGGCTGGAGTCTGGGGCGAGCAGTTCGGCGGCGGCGGAAGGCGTCGGTGCGCGAACGTCGGCGACAAAGTCGCTGATCGACACATCGGTTTCATGGCCGACAGCGCTGACAATCGGCGTTACGCAGGCATCGACGGCGCGGGCCACGGCTTCTTCGTTGAAGCACCAGAGGTCTTCCAGCGAGCCACCGCCACGGGCAAGGATCAACGCATCGAAGCCGCGGGCATCGGCCATTTTCAGGGCGCGGACGATTTGTGCAGTGGCTTCGCGGCCCTGTACGGCAGTCGGAATCAGCGTCAGTTGCACCTGCGGCGCACGACGGCGGAACACGCTGATGATGTCGCGGATCACCGCGCCGGTCGGCGAGCTGATGATGCCGATGCGCTGCGGATGCGCCGGCAGCGGCACTTTGCGTTCGGCGCTGAACAGGCCTTCGGCGCTGAGCTTTTCCTTCAGTGCATCGAAGGCCAGACGCAACGCACCGTCACCGGCCGGCTCCACGGTGTCGAGAATCAGCTGGTAGTCGCCACGGCCCTCGAACAGTGAAACCTTGCCGCGCACCTTCACGGCCAGGCCATCCTTCAGCGCCTGACGCACGCGCGCCGCGTTCTGGCGGAACAAGGCACAGCGCACCTGTGCGCCGCTGTCCTTGAGCGTGAAGTAAATGTGCCCCGACGCCGGGCGGGCGAGGTTGGAGATTTCGCCTTCGACCCAGATGTTGCTGAACACGTCTTCGAGCAACACCCGCGCACGGCCGTTGAGCTGGCTGACGGTCAGGACTTCACGGTCCAGGCCAAGTCTTGCAAAGGGATCTTTAATCATGGGGCGCAGTTTAAAGGCATTCGCCGTCGAATCACCACATGTCCCCTGTAGGAGTAAGCCTGCTCGCGATAGCGGTGTGTCAGGCGAAGAGGTGGTGATGGACAGATCGCTATCGCGAGCAGGCTCACTCCTACAAGGGATTTGTAAAAGTCTGGAGGAAGTGTTGGATCAGTGGAGTAGGGTTCTGGCGATAGGCGAGGGCGACGGTGCTTTGGCAGTCGGGGTCGCTCAGTGGCAAAAAGCGTACGCCGGGCGGGGCAAGGTCCTGCATCGATTCCGGCAGCAGGGCAATGCCGAATCCGGCCTGAATCAACTGCAATTGCGTGGTCTTGCGCGACATCACCCGCGCCGCTTTCGGAAAAAAGCCCTGACGCATGCACAGGTCGGCACATAAATAGCTCAGGCCGCCGCGCTGTGGATGGGGAATGGAAATGAACGGTTCATCCTTCAGTTGCGCCAGTTCGACCAGGGCCGAATCGGCCAACCGATGTTCGGCCGGAACTGCCAGCAGCAAACGCTCAGTAAACAGCGGCACAATCTGAATGCCTTCACGCTGACGAAGCACAGGCAGGCGCAGCAAGCCAATATCGAGGCGCCCCTCGGCCAGATCCTCAAGTTGCGCCTCCGAGGACAGTTTGCCGATGTCCAGCGACACGCCTTGTTGCTGATCGAGGTAGCGACTGATGTCACGCAGCAGGCGCCCACTGATCGGTACGGTGCTCGAATGACTCAGGCGCAATGTACCGAGTTGGCCGTTACCGATTTCGGTGGCCATGGCGCTGGCTTTACTCAGCTCGTTGAGCAGATTTTTCGCACGCGGTAAAAACGCTTCGCCCGCGGCGGTGAGTCGAGGCTGGCGCGCGGTGCGTTCGAACAACGGTGTTTGCAACTGGATCTCCATCTCCTTGATCTGCCGGCTCAGCGCCGATTGCGCAATGAACAATCGCTCGGCAGCGGCACTGAAACTGCCGCATTCGGCGATTTCCACGAAGTAACGCAGTTGGCGTGTAGACAGCACGAGGTATGCCTTTTCGAGATGGGTGGTCGGCTTTGAAGATATTAGTCGCAACGCTTGGCGCTGGCTAAAGTCATCGCAAGCTTATTAAGGACGCGGATCGATGAGTGTGGCAGGACTGTTGAATGAATGGGCGTGGGGCGCCGAGGGCTGGGTGGTGATCGGGCTGGCTATCGCGCTGGCTTATATCGTGTTCGGCATCGCCGGATTTGGCACGGCGCTGGTGGCGGGGCCGATTCTGATTGTGTTTATGCCGTTGTCGAAAATCGTGCCGTTGCTGGTGTTGCTGGATTTCGTTGCAGCGTTCGGCAATCTGCTGCCGTCGCGCCGCGATGTGGCCAAGCCTGAGTTGCTGCGGCTGCTGCCGTGCATGGCCGTGGGTTGCACGTTGGGGGTGATCTTCCTGCTCAACCTCAAATCGGAGCTGTTGTTGCTGCTGATGGGGCTGTTCATCAGCGCCTATGCGATTTACAGCCTGTGGGTCAAAACGCGGCCGGCGCAATTGTCAGCGGCGTGGGCGGTGCCGATGGGTACGGTCGGTGGGTTGTTCGGGGCGCTGTTTGGCAGTGGCGGCTTTTTATACGCGATCTATCTCAACAGCCGGTTGCCGAAAGACGCAGCGCGGGCCACGCAAAGTGCGCTGATCAGTTGCAGTACGGTGGTGCGTTTGAGCCTGTTTGCCATCGCCGGCGTGTATGCCGAGCTACCCTTGTTGATGTTGGCGCTGTGTCTGTTACCGGCCATGGCGCTGGGGTTGTGGATCGGGCGGCGGTTGACCCTGCGCTTGTCTCGCGAGGCGTTTGTACGGCTGGTGACGTGGCTGGTGCTGGCGAGCGGGATTGCGTTGATCGGGCGTTATTTCAGCACTTGACCGCATTTCGTCAGGGATTAAGCTGCCGCCCGCACTGACGCCATCGCTGGCAAGCCAGCTCCCACAGAGTTCGGTCGCTCACAAATATTGTGTACACCAGAAAACCTGTGGGAGTTGGCTTGCCAACGATGGCGTCGGAGAGAGCACCGCAGAATTTCCATTTGACGTCACAGGCTGCACCCATGAATTCGCAAAGCATCATCGTCCCGAAAATTT
The DNA here is from genome assembly GCF_044742875.1 of Pseudomonas sp. NPDC087817. Lineage (NCBI taxonomy): Bacteria > Pseudomonadati > Pseudomonadota > Gammaproteobacteria > Pseudomonadales > Pseudomonadaceae > Pseudomonas > Pseudomonas sp. NPDC087817. The sequence continues at coordinate 1,010 of NZ_JBIUVJ010000090.1, read as the reverse complement.
CCACCCTGCCGGTCCACGAACCCCGGGCCCGGGCGATCGTGCGCTGGCTGGTGCGCAAGAACATCATCGAGGAAGAGTTGACCACCTGCGGGCGCACTGGCAACCGCATGGCCCACGCCATTGCCGATGGCGCCCGCGCCGTGGTGTTGCACCCAGAGGCGCTGCCGTTCGGCGAGCCGATCAACGGCCTGGAGATCGTCACCAAACGCTGCATCTACACTCCGGCCAAGGGCTTTCTCGAAGAAGCCGGTTGCGCCGAGTGCCGCCGCGAAGTCGGCGAAGCGCTGTTCGAAAGCCTCGAAGACTGGTTCCCAGGCCGCACCGACAACTTCACCTGCCCAGAATGCGGGCACGAAGACGACATCAACGGCTTTCTGTACCTGCAGGAGTGCGCGTTCTCCAACCTCGGTTTCATCTTCAATAACTGGCTGGAAGCAGGGTTCAAGCAGAGCTTTATCGATGAATTTGCCGATTGGCTGGATCAACCTGTCTCTTGGGTCAAGGTAGAACTGTAGAGCCGGCGATACCCGTACATCAGCAACATTGATATTAAGCAGAGTTTTACATTGAACAGCAGGGGGTGTCTGACTATAATGGCGCGCTTCCATTTTCCCGCTCGGGAGCCCCCGCGATGCTGCGTATCAGCCAAGAAGCTCTGACATTCGACGACATTCTCCTAGTGCCTGGTTATTCCGAGGTGCTTCCTAACGAAGTCAGTCTCAAGACCCGCCTTACCCGTGGCATCGAGCTGAACATTCCTCTGGTTTCTGCTGCAATGGACACCGTCACTGAAGCCCGTCTGGCAATCGCCATGGCTCAGGAAGGTGGCATCGGCATTATCCACAAGAACATGACCATCGAGCAGCAAGCTGCCGAAGTTCGCAAGGTCAAGAAGTTCGAAGCCGGCGTCGTCAAGGATCCGATCACCATCGAGGCTGACGCCACGGTTCGTGATCTGTTCGAATTGACCCGCATGCACAACATTTCCGGCGTTCCGGTACTGCACCATG
>NZ_JBIUVJ010000089.1:2787-13383 GCF_044742875.1 Pseudomonas sp. NPDC087817 | reverse complement strand
AAAGAAACGGAAAACGAAATAAACAACAATCACACGATAACCTTCATTAATCACAGAGCACATTTCAAAAAAACCGCCGCGTTGGGACAGACCGGCAGATGAAACACCGGTACGTTGCTCGCTACACATTTTTTGGAATCGCCCAGCAAAGACTGCTTGGTAATCGGCAACTCCTGCAATTCAGGCGAATCCACAGAAGTTGTATCAAGAAGGGAGCGTAGTCTACCGGAATGCTCCTTTCAGCTCAAACCTTGATCTTCGTCTATTGGCTGCCAATGCAATTTCCAGCCTTCCTGCGCATTGCCATCAAGACCCGGCAGGTTCGCCACCGCGAGCAATTCTTCGCCGCGAAACAGCAGCGGCAATCTGCCACGCACGAAGCCCGGCACCGCACGCTCGTTGAGCAGGCGTTTGAGGTCGCGATGACCCCGCTCGGCCAGATGCATCACTTCGCCGCCCTGCCGATAAGCAATGCGCAGCGGCCCGCGAGGAGTCTGTCCGCTGAACATGACACGCCCGTTATCGGGCAAGCGTAGCGGTGACGCCGGGGCCTGCCAGTCGCTGCCGATCACTGGCGCGCGTAGCCAGTCGCCGCTGAGCCACCACAGACGACCGGCGCTGCGGTGCAGCTCACCATCGGCCAGACACCAGACAGGCGAAGCGCTCTGAGCGGCGTCGCAAAGATTTTTCCAACCCGACCAATGGTCAGTGTCAGGCAGACGCGTCAGTGGTTCGAGCCAGTGACTCGCCGCATTGCGCTGACGGGCGGCAGACAACCCTGCCAGCGACGCCAGTTCCAGCGACTGCAATCCCAGCCATTCGAATGCATGAGGGGATTGCGCCTGAGCCAGATCCATCTGTGCCAGCTCATCGAGCAGGCCTTGCGCTTCACGCAGATGCGCAGCGCTACGGGTCATGCTGGCCTGTGCTTGCGGCCAGCGTTCAGTCAGCAGTGGCGTGATTTGCTGGCGCAAATAATTGCGCGAGAATTGCGAATCCTGATTCGACGGGTCTTCGATCCAGCGCAGTTGATGACTGTGGGCGTAGGACTCCAGCTCCGCCCGAGTGACATCGAGCAACGGCCTAACCAAAGCCCCCTGCCCCAACGGACGCTGTTGTGGCATCCCCGAAAGACCGCGCACTCCCGCACCGCGCATCAGACGAAAAAGCAGGGTTTCGGCTTGATCGTCACGGTGCTGGCCTGTCAGCAGCACGTCATCCAACTGCGTCACCGAACTGAACACCGCATACCGTGCATCCCGCGCCGCCCGCTCCAGACTGGCTCTCGGCTGCACATTCACCCGCACCACTTGTAACGGTATACCCAACACATCGCAGACAGACTGGCAATGCGCCGGCCACGCATCAGCCGCAGCCTGAAGGCCGTGATGGATGTGGATGGCGCTGAGCGTCGGGAGGGATTCGGTTTTTGCCAGATCGGCAAGCAGGTGCAGCAGGACGGTGGAATCGAGACCACCGGAAAACGCGATGCGCCAATGAGTGGCGTTGCGCCACGGCTCAAGATTCAGCAGAAGCCGGGAAGGCAAATCAATCATGGACTGGCCCATATTTAACTCTTCGCCCCAAAACAAATGTAGGAGTGAGCCTGCTCGCGATAGCGGTGTGACAGCCAACACATTGGTTGAATGTTACGCCCTCATCGCGAGCAGGCTCACTCCTACAGGGGTATTGCGTTCGACTTAGAGGCCGTAGCTCATCAGTCGATCGTAACGACGCTTCAACAGCGCTTCGTTATCGAACTTCTTCAGCATCGCCAGTTGAGAGCTCAGCTCGGCACGGATCGACGCAGCAGCAGCGGCCGGATCACGGTGGGCGCCGCCCAGAGGCTCGCCAATCACCTTGTCGACAATGCCCAGACCTTTCAGACGCTCGGCGGTGATGCCCATCGCTTCAGCGGCATCCGGCGCCTTTTCTGCGGTTTTCCACAGAATCGAAGCGCAGCCTTCCGGCGAGATCACCGCGTAAGTCGAGTATTGCAGCATGTTCAGCTGATCGCAGACGCCAATGGCCAATGCACCACCGGAACCACCCTCACCGATAACGGTGGCGATGATAGGGGTTTTCAGGCGCGACATCACACGCAGGTTCCAGGCGATGGCTTCGCTCTGGTTGCGCTCTTCAGCGTCGATTCCAGGGTAGGCGCCCGGAGTGTCGATGAAGGTCAGGATCGGCATTTTGAAACGCTCGGCCATCTCCATCAGACGGCAAGCCTTGCGGTAGCCTTCCGGACGCGGCATGCCGAAGTTGCGGCGCACCTTCTCACGGACTTCACGGCCTTTCTGGTGACCGATGATCATCACCGGCTGGTCTTCCAGACGGGCGATACCGCCAACGATAGCCGCGTCGTCAGAGAAGTGACGGTCGCCGTGCAACTCGTCGAACTCGGTGAAGATGTGCTCGATGTAATCGAGGGTGTACGGGCGTTTCGGGTGACGCGCAAGGCGTGCGATCTGCCAGCTGGTCAGCTTGCCGAAGATGTCTTCGGTCAGCGTTTTGCTCTTGTCCTGCAGGCGGGAGATCTCATCGCCGATATTCAGCGATTGGTCCTTACCGACCAAGCGCAACTCTTCGATCTTGGCTTGCAGGTCGGCGATCGGCTGTTCGAAATCTAGAAAATTCGGGTTCATAGGCGTCCGTCTTGGGTCGTGTCCCAAATGAGCTTGGGCCGGCCGGTTGTCTATTCGCGCCCTACCTTAAGGGAGAGGCGCGCTGAGGTCGAGATTAAAAATTCAGGTTGTGGACAAGTGCAATGATGGCACTTGCCGGTCAACGGTATTGGAGGAAGACGTTGTCTCGCCCGAACTGGTCACGCAGGGCTTGAATCAAGGCATCCGCCGGGTCGATTCGCCAGGTCTCGCCAAACTGCAGCAAGGTCTTCGCATCGGGGCTGGTGTACTCCATGGTAATAGGGCACGCCCCGCGATGACGCTTGAGCAAGTCGCCCAACCAGCGTAGCTGATCACCCTTCAAGTCCTGGGTTTGCAGCTTCAGACGCAGGCTTTCGGCAAGGTTGGTGCGCGCGTCTTCCATGCTCATCACACGCTTGACCCGCAGGCGCAGGCCGCCGGAGAAGTCGTCATTGCTGACCTCGCCTTCGACCACCACCATCGCATCGGTCTGCAGCAGCGATTGCGCAGAGTGGAAAGCATCGGCAAACAGCGACGCCTCGATCCGCCCCGAGCGGTCATCAAGGGTGATGAAGCCCATCTTGTCGCCCTTTTTGTTCTTCATCACCCGCAGCGCGATGATCATCCCTGCAACGGTCTGCGTATCGCGGGCCGGTTTCAGGTCGATGATGCGCTGACGGGCGAAACGGCGGATCTCGCCTTCGTACTCATCAATCGGGTGACCGGTCAGGTACAGCCCCAAGGTGTCTTTCTCACCCTTGAGGCGCTCCTTGAGGGTGAGTTCCTTGGCTTTGCGATGGCTCGCATAAACGTCGGCATCTTCCTCGACGAACAGCCCGCCAAACAGGTCGGCGTGACCACTGTCGTGGGTGCGTGCGGTCTGTTCGGCAGCCTTGATCGCCTCTTCCATTGCCGCCAGCAACACGGCGCGGTTGCGGTCGATGTTGGCCTGGTAGGCCTTTTGTTCGTCATGGAAGTACGGGCCAAGACGATCCAGCGCACCGCTGCGGATCAGACCGTCCAGCGTGCGCTTGTTGATACGTTTGAGGTCAACCCGGGCGCAGAAATCGAACAGATCCTTGAACGGACCTTCCTGGCGTGCCTCGGTGATCGCTTCCACCGGGCCTTCGCCGACACCTTTGATCGCGCCGAGGCCGTAAACGATGCGGCCGTCGTCGTTCACCGTGAACTTGAACTCCGAAGTGTTCACGTCCGGCGCGTCGAGGCGCAGTTTCATCGTGCGCACTTCCTCGATCAAGGTCACGACCTTGTCGGTGTTGTGCATATCCGCCGACAGTACCGCGGCCATGAACGGCGCCGGGTAGTGGGCTTTCAGCCAGGCGGTCTGGTACGAGACCAGGCCGTAGGCGGCGGAGTGGGATTTGTTGAAGCCGTAACCGGCAAACTTCTCTACCAGGTCGAAAATGTTACCGGCGAGGTCAGCGTCAATATTGTTGGTTGCGCAACCTTCAATGAAACCGCCGCGTTGCTTGGCCATTTCCTCGGGCTTTTTCTTACCCATCGCCCGACGGAGCATGTCCGCACCACCGAGGGTGTAACCGGCCATGACCTGGGCAATCTGCATCACCTGTTCCTGATACAGGATGATGCCGTACGTCGGCGCCAATACTGGCTTGAGGCCTTCGTACTGGTAGTCCGAGTGCGGGTACGCCAGTTCGGCGCGACCGTGCTTACGGTTGATGAAGTCGTCCACCATGCCGGATTGCAGCGGGCCCGGACGGAACAGCGCTACCAGTGCGATCAAGTCTTCCAGGCAGTCGGGCTTGAGCTTTTTGATCAGCTCTTTCATGCCGCGCGATTCAAGCTGGAACACCGCTGTGGTTTCAGCTTTTTGCAGCAATGTGTAAGTCGGTTTGTCGTCGAGCGGGATAAACGCGATATCCAGCGGCGGTTCGTTGACCTTGGCGCGGTCACGGTTGATGGTTTTCAGCGCCCAATCGATGATCGTCAGGGTCCGCAGACCGAGGAAGTCGAACTTCACCAGACCGGCGGCCTCAACGTCATCCTTGTCAAACTGGGTTACCAGACCGTCACCAGCCTCGTCGCAATAGATTGGCGAGAAGTCGGTCAGCTTGGTCGGTGCGATCACCACACCACCGGCGTGTTTACCGACGTTACGCACAACGCCTTCGAGCTTGCGCGCCATCTCCCAGATTTCCGCAGCCTCTTCATCGACCTTGATGAAGTCACGGAGGATTTCTTCCTGCTCGTAGGCTTTTTCCAGGGTCATGCCGACTTCGAACGGGATCATCTTCGACAGACGATCCGCCAGGCCGTAGGACTTGCCCTGCACCCGCGCCACGTCACGCACCACAGCCTTGGCGGCCATGGAACCGAACGTGATGATCTGGCTTACCGCGTTGCGGCCGTATTTCTCGGCCACATAGTCGATCACCCGGTCACGGCCGTCCATGCAGAAGTCGACGTCGAAGTCGGGCATCGATACCCGTTCCGGGTTAAGGAAACGTTCGAACAGCAGGTCATATTCCAGCGGATCAAGATCGGTGATCTTCTGCACGTAGGCCACCAGCGAGCCGGCACCCGACCCACGGCCAGGACCGACCGGTACGCCGTTGTTCTTGGCCCACTGAATAAAGTCCATCACGATCAGGAAGTAACCGGGGAAGCCCATCTGGATGATGATATCCAGCTCGAAATTCAAGCGATCGACGTAGACCTGACGCTTGGCTTCATAGTCTTCGGTGGTGTCTTTGGGCAGCAGTACCGCCAGTCGCTCTTCGAGTCCGTCGAAGGAGACTTTGCGGAAATACTCGTCGATGGTCATGCCATCGGGAATCGGGAAGTTGGGCAGGAAGTGCGTGCCCAGTTTCACGTCGATGTTGCAGCGCTTGGCGATCTCGACGGTGTTTTCGATAGCGTCAGGAATGTCGCTGAACAGCTCGGCCATTTCCTCGGCGCTTTTGAGGTATTGCTGATCGCTGTAATTCTTCGAACGGCGCGGATCGTCGAGGGCGCGGCCCTCACCGATGCACACGCGGGTCTCGTGGGCGGCGAAGTCTTCCTGCTTGATGAAGCGCACATCGTTGGTCGCCACCAGCGGCGCGCCAAGCTTGTCGGCCAGGGCTACGGCGCCGTGCAGTTGTTCTTCATCGTTGGGTCGATTGGTGCGCTGGATCTCCAGATAGAAACGATCCGGGAACACCGCCATCCATTCGCGCGCCAGGGCTTCAGCCTCGGCCGGGTTGCCGCCGATCATCGCCATGCCGATCTCGCCCTCTTTGGCAGCGGAGAGCATGATCAGGCCTTCGTTGGCTTCGGCGACCCACTCCCGTTCGACAATGATCATGCCGTTGCGCTGGCCTTCGATGAAGCCGCGCGAGATCAATTCGGTGAGGTTGCGATAGCCCTTGGCGTTCATCACCAACAGGCTGATCCGGCTCAGCGGTGCGTCCGGATCCTTGTTCGACAGCCACAGGTCGGCACCGCAGATCGGCTTGATGCCTGCGCCCATGGTGTTTTTATAGAATTTGACCAGGGAACACATGTTGTTCTGGTCGGTGACCGCGACCGCCGGCATGTTCATGGCGGTCAGCGCCTTGACCAGTGGCTTGATCCGCACCAGCCCGTCGACCAGGGAGTATTCAGTGTGCAGGCGTAGATGAACGAATGAAGCCGGCATAGTGATCCTGTCCAGTTACATAGAGACAACAAGGCCCGGATTGTACCGGGCCTTGAATAAAACATCAGCCTTGCGACTAAACCTGCGTCAGACCTTCCAGCGCCTCATAAGCCTGACGCACCGGGGCGAACGAGCGCCGGTGGATCGGCGTCGGACCAAGACGCACCAGCGCTTCCAGATGAACGGGCGTCGGGTAGCCTTTATGGCCCCCAATGCCGTAACCCGGATAGATCAATTCAAACGCGGCCATTTCGCGGTCACGGCTGACTTTGGCCAGAATCGACGCAGCGGCAATCGCCGGCACCTTGCCGTCGCCTTGCACAACAGCTTCAGCGCGCATCGGCAGTTGCGGGCAGCGGTTGCCGTCGATCATCGCCAGTTTCGGCTGAATGTGCAGACCCGCCACTGCGCGCTGCATGGCCAGCATGGTCGCGTGGAGGATGTTCAACTCGTCGATTTCTTCGACTTCGGCGCGGGCGATGCACCAACTGAGAGATTTCTCGATGATCTCGTCGTAGAGCTTTTCGCGCTTGGCTTCGGTGAGTTTCTTCGAATCGTTGAGACCGAGGATCGGCCGGTTCGGATCGAGGATCACCGCCGCCGTCACCACTGCACCGCACAACGGGCCACGACCGACTTCATCGACACCGGCAACCAATTCTTCAACTTCGGCGACCAAGGTGAAATCCAGACCCATTTGCATATCTTTCTTGCTCATCGTGTTTGTCCGATCAGGTTGAGGACGGCGTCCGCCGCCTGATTGGATGCGTCCCGGCGCAGGGTGCGATGAATCTCGTCAAAGCCGCGCGTCTGTTCTTCGCCGCCATCGATCAATGGCGACAAGGTCTGTGCCAGCGCCTCAACTGTCGCATCATCCTGCAACAATTCCGGCACCAGCAAGCGTTGGGCCAGCAGGTTAGGCAAGGACACATACGGACTCTTGACCATGCGCTTGAGAATCCAGAACGTCAGGGGCGCCAGGCGATAAGCGACCACCATCGGCCGCTTGTACAGCAACGCTTCAAGGGTCGCCGTGCCGGAAGCGATCAATACTGCGTTGCACGCTGCCAAGGCCAGATGGGACTTGCCGTCTAGCAACGTCACCGGCAGATCGCGGCCGACCAACAGCGCCTCGATCTGCGCACGCCGTTCTGCGTTGGCGCACGGCATGACGAAACGCAAACCCGGGCGCATGGCACGCAGGCGTTCGGCAGTATCGAGGAAAAGTGCGCCCAGCCGACTGACTTCTCCGCCGCGACTGCCGGGCATCAAAGCAACCAGCGGGCCATCGGGCAAGCCCAACTCGGCACGCGCTGCGGCTCGATCAGCTTCCAGAGGAATGGTATCGGCCAGCGTATGACCGACGAACCGCACCGGTACGCCCTTATCTTCATAGAATCTGGCTTCGAACGGCAGCAGGGTGAGCATCAGATCGCAGCCTTCACGGATCTTCAGCACACGTTTCTGCCGCCACGCCCACACCGACGGGCTGACGTAGTGCACGGTCTTGATCCCGGCCTGACGCAGTTTGAGTTCGATATTGAGATTGAAATCCGGCGCATCGATACCGATGAACACGTCCGGTTTCTCGGCGATCAACGTGGCGATCAGATCCTTGCGGCGCTTGAGCAACTCACGCAGCCGGCCAAGCACTTCCACCAAACCCATGACCGACAAGCGCTCCATGGGAAAGTAAGACGTCAGGCCTTCAGCCTGCATCAACGGACCGCCGACACCGATGAATTCGACCGCCGGATGCTGTGCCTTGAGGGCGCGCATAAGACCGGCGCCCAGAATGTCACCGGAAGCCTCACCCGCCACCAGCGCAATACGCAAATTGGCCATGATCAGCGAGTGATGCCGCGAGTCGACGACTGGATGGAGTCGCGGAACACCGCAACTTCCGGGAATTGGGCCGCAGGCTCAACCAGCTCCGCCAGGGCCTGCTCGACCGTCAGTCCTTGGCGATAAACGGTTTTGTATGCGCGGCGCAACGCATGGATAGCGTCTTCGCTGAAACCGCGACGGCGCATGCCTTCGAAGTTCATGCTGCGCGCTTCGGCAGGGTTGCCAAATACGGTGACATACGCCGGAACGTCCTTGCCGATGGCGGTACCCATGCCGGAAAAGCTGTGAGCACCGATGTGGCAATACTGGTGAACCAGGGTGAATCCGGAAAGAATCGCCCAGTCTTCAACGTGGACATGGCCGGCCAATGCGGTGTTGTTGACCAGAATGCAGTGATTGCCGATGACGCTGTCATGACCGATGTGGGCATAGGCCATGATCAGGTTGTGATCGCCCAGCGTGGTTTCCGAGCGGTCCTGCACGGTACCACGGTGAATCGTCACACCTTCGCGGATGACGTTGTGGTCACCGATCACCAGACGGGTTTCTTCACCCTTGTATTTCAGATCCGGCGTGTCCTCACCTACCGAGGAAAACTGGTAGATGCGATTGTGCTTGCCGATGCGGGTCGGGCCTTTGAGGATCACATGCGGCCCGATCACGGTACCCTCGCCGATTTCCACACCTGCGCCGATGATCGACCACGGGCCGACCTCGACGCCGTCTGCCAGTACGGCCGACGGATCGATGATTGCGCGAGGGTCAATCAAACTCATAGCTTGCGTTCCGCGCAGATGATTTCAGCGGAGCAGACTGGCTTGCCGTCGACCGAAGCCTGGCATTCGAATTTCCAGATCTGGCGCTTGCAGCTGATGAACTTGGCTTCGAGGATCAACTGATCACCCGGAAGCACAGGCTGGCGGAAGCGCAGCTTGTCGGAACCGACGAAGTAATACAGGGTGCCGTCGGCCGGTTTGACGTCGAGCATTTTGAAACCGAGGATCCCGGCAGCCTGAGCCATCGCCTCGATGATCAGCACGCCCGGCATGATTGGATGCGCCGGGAAGTGACCATTGAAGAACGGCTCATTGATGCTGACATTCTTGTAGGCGCGAATGCGCTTGCCTTCAGTGTCCAGTTCCACCACCCGGTCCACCAGCAGGAACGGGTAACGGTGAGGCAGGTATTCGCGAATCTCGTTGATGTCCATCATTTCGGGGGGAAGCCTATGTAAAGATTGGGAGCGCGACTGACGCGCACTCCTCTAGCAAATCAAGGAGGCAGTCTAGAGGCTGTGCACACTTGATATGGAAATGGTATCAGCCATCTGATGAAGCATTGCCGTCAGGGGTCACTTCCCCTACGCGCTTTTCCAGCTGTTTCAAACGTCGCGCGATGTCATCGAGCTGACGGATGCGTGCCGCGCTTTTGCGCCATTCGGCCGCTGGTTGCATGGCTGTGCCGGAAGAATACGCGCCCGGCTCGGTAATCGAGTGGGTCACCATGGTCATCCCGGTCAGGAAAACGTTGTCGCAAATATCAATGTGACCGACCAGACCGACACCGCCGGCGAGCATGCAGTGCTTGCCGATTTTGGTGCTGCCGGAGATCCCCACGCACGCCGCCATAGCGGTGTGATCACCGACCTGGACGTTGTGGGCAATCTGAATCTGGTTGTCGAGCTTCACGCCATTGCCGATCACGGTATCGGCCAGGGCGCCGCGGTCGATCGCGGTATTAACGCCGATTTCGACATCGTCGCCGATGGTCACGCCACCGATCTGGGCGATTTTCTGCCAGATACCTTTCTCATTGGCGAAACCGAAGCCTTCACCACCGAGCACGGCACCGGACTGGATCACCACCCGCTTGCCGATGCGCACATCGTGATACAGCGTCACCCGTGGAGCGAGCCAGCCGCCCTCACCGATTTCGCTGCGCGCACCGATCACGCAATGGGCACCCAAGGTCACTTGCGCACCAATCCGCGCACCGGCCTCGATCACCACGAAAGGCCCGACACTGGCGGTCGGATCAACCACCGCGTCTGCAGCAATCACCGCTGTGGGATGGATACCCGCTGTGGCTTTTGGCTTGGGATCGAACAAGTGAGAGAGACGTGCGTAAGCCAGATAAGGGTCCGGCACGACCAGCGCATTACCGGAAAAACCTTCGGCATCCGCGTCCTTGAGCAGCAATGCTGCTGCCTGCGAACCCGCCAGGTATTTACGATATTGAGGATTTGCCAGAAAGCTCAACTGAGCTGGGCCAGCCTCTTGCAAAGTGGCTAGCCCAGTAATTTGCTTCTCCGGGTCGCCACGCAGGGTGGCGCCGAGGAACTCGGCCAACTGGCCGAGCTTGATAGTCACGGTCATGGGTTACTTCAGCTGAGTCCTGCGCTCGAGAGCCTGGCGCGTGAGGTGGGACTGAGGGTTGGCC
>NZ_JBIUVJ010000089.1:0-2777 GCF_044742875.1 Pseudomonas sp. NPDC087817 | reverse complement strand
GGGCGCGTGATGTCGTACTGCGGTTCGACATCAATCACTGCGCCACGCTCGAACACCAGGTCAAAACCACCTTTTTTGATGACTTCTTCCACTGCGCTATCCAGTTTCGGCTTCAGTTGCTTGAGCATTTCGCGGTCGGCAACGGCTTTGGCTTCGTTCAGCTCCTTGGACTGGAACTGGAAGTCACGGGCCTTTTGCTTGAATTCCAGCTCCAGACGCTCACGCTCGCCTTGCTGCATCTTGTCGCCACCAGCCATCAGACGATCCTGAATACCCTTGGCACTGCTTTCCAGAGTCTTCAGTTTGGTCAGTTGAGGACCGAACTTTTTCTCGGCATCCACGGCGTACTTCTTCGCCGCATCGGATTCGAGCAGGGCCATCTGATAGTTCAGAACGGCAATTTTCATGTCGGCAAATGCCGGGCCTGCCACCATCAAGGAGGCCAGGAGAACCAATTGAGTCAACTTACGCACGATGCACTCCTACAAAATCCATTGTCGTTATCTTGGGTCAGACGCTTAGAACGTCTGGCCGAGGGAGAATTGGAACACTTGAGTTTCAGCTTCATCCGGTTTCTTGATCGGCATGGCCAACGCGAAGCTCAGAGGACCCAGTGCGGTGACCCATGTCACGCCAACACCGACGGAACTGGCCATGTTGCTCAGGCTGATGTCGTTGCACTTGGTGTTCGACGACGAGCCATTGGCGTTGGTGGTGTCCTTGCACTGCGAATCGAATACGTTACCCACATCCCAGAATACCGACGTACGCAGGGAGCGTTGATCCTTGACGAACGGCAGCGGGAACAGAACTTCCACGCCGCCCTGAATCAGGACGTTGCCACCGAACGGCAGCGGGTCCTGGTCCGGGTCTATCGAAGTACCCGGGTTGGTGCCACGGCTCGGGGTACTGCGTGGACCCAGCGTACTGTCCTTGAAGCCACGTACCGAGTTGAAACCACCAGCATAGTAGTTTTCATAGAACGGCAAGCCGTCAGTCGAACCATAACCGTCGCCATAACCCAGCTCGGTATGCAGACGCAGGGTGTAGTTTTCGCTGATCGGCTGGAACAGCTGACCACGGTAATCAAGCTTGTAGAACGACAGGTCGCTGCCCGGAATGGTGGTTTCCAGGGTCAGGCTCTGGGAACGACCACGGGTTGGCAGTACGCCTTTGTTCAGGGTCGACTCGGACCAGCCGGCCGACGCCTTGAAGTTCAGGTAGTTGTCGCCTTCCTTGTTAACGAAGTCAAAAATCTCGTCAACGGTGTATTTACCGGTCTTGATCTTGTCTTGCTGCGCGGACAGACCGAAGGTCAGACGCGAAGTCTCGCTGATCGGGTAGCCCACGTTCACGCCGGCACCCAGGCTGTCTACCGCATAGCTGGCTACGTCGACGTCGAGGTCTTTGTAGTCGGTGGTGCGATAGAACGCGTTGTAACCCAGGCTCACGCCATCGGCGGTCCAGTACGGGTCAACATAGCCAAAGTTGTAGCGGCTCTGGTATTCGCTTCGGGTCAGACCGACGCTGACGCGGTTACCGGTACCGAGGAAGTTGTTCTGGGTAATCGAACCACCGAGGATCAGACCGGCGCTCTGGGCGAAACCGACGCTGGCAGTGATCGAACCGGAAGCCTGCTCTTCAACGCTGTAGTTCACATCAACCTGGTCATCGACACCCGGAACTGCCGGGGTCTCGACGTTGACTTCTTTAAAGAAGCCCAGACGCTCAAGACGGGTCTTGGACTGGTCGATCAGGTAGGTCGAAGCCCAGCCACCTTCCATCTGACGCATTTCACGACGCAGCACTTCGTCTTCGGACTTGGTGTTGCCACGGAAGTTGATGCGGTTGACGTAGGCACGCTTGCCCGGATCGACAGCAAACAGGATGTCCACGGTGTGGTCATCATCGTGCGGCTGAGGCACGCCGTTGACGTTGGCGAAGGTGTAACCCTCGTTACCCAGACGGCGGGTGATCAGTTCGGAGGTGGTGGTCATCAGCTTGCGCGAGAACACCTGGCCTTTCTGCACCAGCAACAAGGACTTGACCTGATCTTCAGGGACTTTCAGATCACCGCTGAGCTTGACGTCGCGGACGGTGTACTTCTCGCCCTCGGTCACGTTGACGGTGATGTAGACGTGCTTCTTGTCCGGGGTGATGGACACCTGGGTCGAAGCGATATCCATGTTGATATAGCCGCGGTCCAGGTAGTAGGAACGCAGACGTTCCAGGTCACCGGAGAGTTTTTCACGGGCATATTTGTCATCGTTCTTGAAGAACGACAGCCAGTTGGTGGTTTTCAGCTCGAACAGATCGGTCAGGTCTTCCTCGGGGAAAACCGTGTTACCCACCACGTTGATGTGCTGAATGGCAGCAACGGTGCCTTCGTTGATCTTCACTTTCAGACCGACGCGGTTACGCGGCTGCGATACCACTTCGGTATCGACGGTCGCCGAGTAGCGGCCCTGCGCAACGTACTGACGTTGCAGTTCGTTACGCACACCTTCAAGGGTGGCGCGCTGGAAGATCTCGCCTTCGGCCAGACCGGATTGCTTGAGGCCTTTCATCAAGTCTTCAGTGGAGATCGCCTTGTTACCCTCGATCTCGATACTGGCGACGGATGGACGCTCGACAACCGTGATTACCAGAACGTTGCCTTCGCGGCCCAGCTGGATATCTTGAAAGAAACCGGTTTTGAACAACGCACGAGTGGATTCCACCAGGCGACGATCATCCGCCTGCTCGCCGACGTTCAACGGCACGGCACCATCGACCCT
>NZ_JBIUVJ010000088.1:0-14370 GCF_044742875.1 Pseudomonas sp. NPDC087817 | reverse complement strand
CCTCATCCTCCATGCCGACCACGAGCAGAACGCATCGACTTCCACCGTGCGTCTGGCCGGCTCTTCGGGTGCCAACCCGTTCGCCTGTATCGCCGCCGGCATCGCCGCACTGTGGGGCCCTGCCCACGGCGGCGCGAACGAAGCCGTTCTGACCATGCTTGACGAGATTGGCGATGTTTCGAACATCGACAAGTTCATCGCCAAGGCCAAGGACAAGAACGATCCGTTCAAACTGATGGGCTTCGGTCACCGCGTTTACAAGAACCGCGACCCTCGCGCGACTGTAATGAAGCAGACCTGCGACGAAGTGCTGAAGGAATTGGGCATCAACAACGATCCGCAACTCGAACTGGCGATGCGCCTGGAAGAGATCGCGCTGACCGACCCGTACTTCATCGAACGCTCGCTGTACCCGAACGTCGACTTCTACTCGGGGATCATCCTCAAGGCGATCGGCATTCCGACCAGCATGTTCACCGTGATCTTTGCGCTGGCGCGTACTGTTGGCTGGATCTCCCACTGGAAAGAAATGCTCTCCAGCCCGTACAAGATTGGCCGTCCGCGCCAGTTGTACACCGGCTATGAGTCGCGTGACATTACCAAGCTGGAAGACCGCAAATAAGACTTGTCTTGCGATGACGTCTTAAGTTTGTAACGGGAACGGCCTCTATTTATATGGAGGCCGTTTTTGTTTGTCTGGGGGTTTGGGGGTTTGGGAATTGTGAGCATATCCGTTGCTGCGGTAACGGCTGCTTAGGGTTCCGCCCTTACGGCGGGTCACTTTTGGCAAACGCCCCAAAAGTAACCAAAAGGGCTGCTCCCTGACGTACGGCACTTCGCCTAGGCTCAGTGTTCCCTCGCTACGGTGTCCATCCGGGGGCATCGCCTCCGGTTTGCTGCGCTGCACCTCCTCTCGATGTGTTTGGCTTCGCCAAACGGCGCTGCGCGCCTACCCCGGATGAACACCTCCGCTCGGCCTGCCGATGGGCCTGAAGATCAAGAGCAGGATCAACAGCCAGATCAAAAGCCAAATCAAAAGCCAAATCAAAAGCCAAATCAAAAGCCAAATCAAAAGCCAAATCAAAAGCCCCTCACCCTAGCCCTCTCCCGAAGGGAGAGGGGACTGACCGAGGTGTTTGGGAGAGCTACGCCGACATGAAACACCGAGTCGAACTCAGATTCTGAAAGGCTCACAAATCGCCCCCCCTCTCCTTGGACCCTAGCCCTCTCCCGGAGGGAGAGGGCTGGGGTGAGGGGCAAACCCAACACAAAACCAAAGCCGACCGCACGCTTCTCACCCCTCAACACAATGAGCGTTAGCTCAAGTACCGCTCTTGACCTTCACCCCTCAACACAATGAGCGTCAGCTCGAGTACCGCTCTTGATCTTCACCACTCATCACAATGAGCGTTAGCTCGAGTACCGCTCTTGATCTTCACCACTCAACACAATGAGCGTTAGCTCGAGTACCGCTCTTGATCTTCAGCGCCCGTCGGAAGGCTGAGCGGAGGGGTTGATCCGGGGTGGGAGCGCAGCGACCGTTTGGCGCAGCCAAACACATCGAGAGGAGGTGCAGCGCAGCAAACCGGAGGCGATGACCCCCGGATCAATCCCGCAGCGAAGGAACCCGAGCCACAGCGAGGGCCGTACGTCAGGGTAAAGCCTTTTTGGTTACTTTTTCGGCGTCTGGAAAAAGTGACCCGCCGTAAGGGCGGAACCCTAAGTAGCCATCACCAAAAAAACGGATATACACCCAAAATCAAAAAACCCACCAAAGTCCGATAACCGCCCACAAAAAATGCCCCGATCTCTCAACCGGGGCATTCAGCACAACACTACAAAACCATCAAACCATCAATGCGAAACCGCCCCACTCGCCCCCAACCCCGTCTGCGAACGCACGAACTGCGGGAAAAACAGCGCCCGCTCATTATCCGCAGCCGCCGACTTGTCAGTAATCGAGAAGAACCAGATCCCGACAAAAGCAATGATCATCGAAAACAGCGCCGGATACTCGTAAGGGAAGATCGCCTTCTCATGATGCAGAATCTGCACCCAGATGGTCGGACCAAGAATCATCAGCCCCACCGCACTCACCAGCCCCAACCACCCGCCAATCATCGCGCCACGGGTAGTCAACTTCTTCCAGTACATCGAAAGCAACAACACCGGGAAGTTGCAGCTGGCCGCGATCGAGAACGCCAGACCCACCATGAACGCAATGTTCTGGCTTTCAAACAGAATGCCCAGACCAATGGCCAGAATCCCCAGCGCAATCGTGGTGATCTTCGAAACGCGAATCTCATCCTTGTCGTTGGCCTTGCCCTTCTTGATCACACTGGCATACAGATCATGCGATACCGCCGAAGCACCGGCCAGAGTCAGACCCGCCACAACCGCCAGAATGGTCGCAAACGCCACCGCCGAGATGAAGCCAAGGAAGATACTGCCGCCCACCGCATCAGCCAGGTGCACCGCCGCCATATTGTTGCCACCGAGCAAAGCGCCCGCCGCATCTTTAAAGGCCGGATTGGTGCTGACCAGCAAGATCGCGCCGAAGCCGATGATGAACGTCAGGATGTAGAAATAACCAATGAACCCGGTCGCGTACAGCACGCTCTTACGGGCTTCTTTAGCGTCACTCACAGTGAAGAAGCGCATCAGGATGTGCGGCAGGCCGGCGGTACCGAACATCAGTGCCAGACCCAGCGAGAACGCCGAAATCGGATCTTTCACCAGACCGCCCGGGCTCATGATCGCCTCACCTTTGGGGTGAACCTTGATCGCCTCGGAGAACAGCATGTTGAAGTCGAAGTTGACGTGCTTCATCACCATCAGCGCCATGAACGAGGCACCCGACAGCAACAGCACCGCTTTGATGATCTGCACCCAAGTGGTCGCCAGCATGCCGCCGAACAGCACGTACATGCACATCAGGATGCCAACCAGAATCACCGCGACGTAATAGTCGAGACCGAACAGCAACTGGATCAGCTTGCCGGCGCCAACCATTTGCGCGATCAGATAGAACGCCACCACCACCAGCGAACCGCAGGCCGACAGCGTGCGGATCTGGGTTTGCCCGAGGCGGTAGGACGCCACGTCGGCAAAGGTGTATTTACCCAGGTTACGCAGACGCTCGGCGATCAGAAACAAAATGATCGGCCAGCCCACCAGGAACCCGATCGAGTAGATCAGACCATCGTAGCCGGAAGTGAACACCAGCGCGGAAATCCCCAGGAAGGACGCCGCTGACATGTAGTCACCGGCAATCGCCAGACCGTTCTGGAAACCGGTGATCTTGCCGCCCGCCGCATAGTAGTCGGCGGCCGACTTGTTACGCTTCGAGGCCCAGTAGGTGATGCACAGCGTGGCACCGACGAACACCACAAACATGGCGATCGCGGAGACGTTGAGCGGTTGTTTGTGGACTTCACCCGTCAGGGCTTCAGCGGCCCAGACGGCGGGCGCGAACGCTGCGATGCTCAATAAAGCCAGTAGACGCCGGATCATTGCTGAGCCTCCTTGAGAATCGCATTGTTCAGGTCGTCAAACTCGCCATTGGCGCGGCGCACGTAGATCGCGGTCAGGATGAAAGCCGAGACAATCAAGCCGACACCGATCGGGATGCCCCAGGTGATCGAAGACTCGGGACTGAGTTTGGCCCCGAGCACTTTCGGGCCGTAAGCGATCAGAAGGATGAATCCGGAGTAGAGCCCGAGCATGATCGCCGAGAGTATCCAGGCGAACTTTTCCCTTTTTCGCACCAGCTCCTTGAATCGGGGACTGTTTTGAATCGAGAGGTAAATGCTGTCGTTCATTGTTTTTATCCTCGCAGCACAGATTATTGTTGGAACATAGCTAATGTATGCGGCTGCGAGCGCGGTAACAGACGACCTTAGTAGTAGAACGCCATGACCCTTTTGCCAATTTCAAGCACAAAAAAAACTGTGGGAGCTGGCTTGCCAGCGATAGCGTCTTGTCAGCCAACTTATCAGTCAACTGACAGACCGCTATCGCGGGCAAGCCCGCTCCCACAGGATTGGTAAAAGCTATTTCGGGTTATTTAGTCCAGTCAGCCACGCGATCCGGGTGCTTGGCGACCCAATCCTTGGCCGCTGCTTCAGGTTTGGCACCATCCTGAATGGCAAGCATGACTTCGCCGATTTCGTCTTTCGACGCCCACTGGAAGTTCTTCAGGAACTTGGCCACTTCCGGCGCCTTGGCGTCCAGTTCTTTGCTACCGATGCTGTTGACGGTTTCAGCTGCGCCGTACACGCCTTTCGGGTCGTCGAGGAAGCGCAGTTTCCACTTGGCGAACATCCAGTGCGGCACCCAACCGGTGACAGCGATGGATTCGTTCTTCTTCTCGGCACGAGTCAGCTCGGCGATCATGCCTGCGCCGGAACTGGCCTTGAGGTTGTACTTGTCGAGGCCGTAATCCTTGATCGCCTGATCAGTCTTGAGCATCACGCCTGAACCGGCGTCGATGCCGACAATGCGGTTCTTGAAGGTGTCATCGGTTTTGAGGTCTTCGATCGACTTGGCTTTCACATACTCCGGCACGATCAGGCCGATTTTCGCGTCCTTGAAGTTCGGGCCGTAGTCGACGACCAGATCCTTATTCTTCGTCCAGTATTCACCGTGGGTCACGGGCAGCCAGGCGGAGAGCATGGCGTCGAGTTTGCCGGTGGCGACACCTTGCCACATGATTCCGGTGGCGACGGCTTGCAGTTTCACGTCGTAGCCGAGTTTCTGCTTGATCACTTCGGCCGCTACGTGGGTGGTCGCGACGCTGTCGGACCAGCCGTCAACGTAACCGATGTTCAGGGTCTGTTTTTCAGCGCTGGCAAATGTGGAACTCATCGCAAGCACCAGAGCGGCACCTGTGCCTAAAAGTCGTCGCATCTTCATCGTTACTTCCCCGAAATGCTGCGCCCGACGGATGACGGGCGACGTCAACGTATTGTTATGGTGCACAGCGCCCCCATCACGCCCGACCGCAAACTCGCTCGACTGCCAGTGGAGTGCTGACGCTTTCGATCATCAACCTGACGACCATCGCGACCTGCTCTGTCAGCGACCTCAAGGCAACGAGAAACGACATCAGAAGGCCATTAACCGCGCCTATATAAATGACGCCAAATAATCCGCCCGAACTTTGCATGTCAAAATCATGCGAGCCACCAACCCCCGCTTAAATGCAGGTAACATGCGTCGCTTTGCAGCCACTCGGCCTGACCATGTCCGCGACCTCCCGCTTTCCTTTTCTTCCATATATCTTCGCCTGCCTGCTTGGCCTGTTCGCGCTTGGCGGCTTCTGGTACGGCTTGGGTAAACCGGTGATTCTGCCAGACGCCGCGACGCCGACGCACAAGCTGCAATGCGCCTCCTACACCCCTTTCGATAAAGACCAATCGCCGTTCGACGTGCCGTTCAAGCTGCGCCCGGAGCGCATGGACGCTGACCTTGCATTACTGTCGACGCGCTTTGAGTGCATCCGCACGTATTCCATGACCGGCCTCGAAGCGTTGCCTGATCTGGCGCGCAAGCATGGCTTGAAGTTAATGATCGGCGCCTGGGTCAACAGCAATCCGGTAGACACCGAGAAGGAAGTCGATCTGCTGATCAAATCGGCCAATGCCAACCCGGACGTGGTCAGTGCGGTGATCGTCGGCAACGAAGCGTTGCTGCGCAAGGAAGTCACCGGCGCGCAACTGGCCCGACTGATCAACAAGGTCAAAAGCCAGGTCAAGCAACCGGTTACCTACGCCGATGTCTGGGAGTTCTGGCTCAAGCATCCGGAAATCGCGCCGGCGGTGGACTTCTTGACCATTCACCTGCTGCCGTACTGGGAAGATGATCCGTCGAACATCGACGCGGCCCTGCAACATGTCGCGGACGTGCGTCAGGTGTTTGGCAACAAGTTCGCACCCAAGGACGTGATGATTGGCGAAACCGGTTGGCCGAGCGAAGGTCGCCAGCGTGAGACCGCGCTGCCGAGCCGGGTCAACGAAGCCAAGTTCATTCGCGGGTTTGTCGCAATGGCCGAGAAAGAAGGCTGGCATTACAACCTGATCGAGGCGTTTGACCAGCCATGGAAGCGGGCAAGCGAAGGCGCGGTTGGCGGGTATTGGGGGCTGTTTGACGCCGATCGTCAGGATAAAGGCGTACTCGCCGGTCCCGTGACCAATGTGCCGTACTGGAAAGAATGGCTGGCGGTCGGAGGACTGATCTTCCTCGGCACCCTGATCCTCGGCGGCCGGGTTCGCACGACACGCTCGGCACTGATCTTGCCGCTGCTGGGCGCCCTCGCCGCTTGTTCGATTGGCGCCTGGGGCGATCTGGCGCGAGTCACCACACGATTCACCAGCGAGTGGCTGTGGGTCGGGTTGTTGACGGCACTGAATCTATTGGTGCTTGCACATGCCGCGCTGACATTGAGCGCTCGTATTGGCTGGCGTAAAAAAGCCTTCAACCTGCTGGAGCGTCGTGCCGGGTGGCTGGTGGCCGCAGCCGGTTTTGCAGCGGCGGTGATGATGCTGGAAATGGTGTTTGATGCGCGCTATCGCAGTTTTGCGAGCATGGCGTTTGTGGTGCCTGCGCTGGTTTATATGTGCCGGCCGGTGAGCGTGCCGCGCAGGGAAATCGCGTTGCTGACGTTTATTGTCGGTGCGGGCATTGCGCCGCAGTTGTATCAGGAAGGGTTGCAGAATCAGCAGGCGTGGGGTTGGGCGCTGGTCAGCGGGTTGATGGTGAGTGCGCTGTGGCGTTGCTTGCGGGTTCGTACCCGCTGATCTTCGGCGTCTGTACCGCCCTCATCGCTGGCAAGCCAGCTCCCACAGAGGTATGGGTTAACACGACATGTGTGCACGACCCAAAAACTGTGGGAGCTGGCTTGCCAGCGATGGCTGACTGTCAGGCGCTACGGGAAGCTCTGACCAGCCGCAACCCGGCAATCACCACCGCAAACACCGCCAGTGTCGTGTTGTACAACGCCAGTGCCGGCAACCCGACCATCAGCGCCAGCACCGCCAGCCACCACCCTGCCCGCCCCGGCACGACAAAACCGAGCAACGCCGCACCCAACGCCGTCCAGCCCAATACCTTGAAGTGAATCATCAGCCCCAGGTTCGAGCGCAGCTGACACTCCCATCGGCTCGCCTCATCAACGCAGATGCCGACCCACTGCCCGTCCTCCATAAAGCCATAGCGCGCGCCATAACTGGCGGCCAGCCATAGCGGCAGCAAAACAAGCAGCAGAATCACGGGCAAGCGGCGAGACATGAAGCACTCCAATCTTCGGAAATCGGCGGCCAGCTTAATCTGCCGCCATCCATACGCAAGCACTAACAACAGTTAACTAGTCATCCAATCCGTGCAAAGTGTATCGTCCAGCTACTATTACTCCGAATTCTGCCTGTTTGGTGCCGCGGCATGGCACTTTGGCGCAAACCCGGTGGTCATAGCCTGCGAACTTCATTCGGCACCTTCCTCTAAGGGATCTAGTCATGCTCCGTTCCTTGCGCTTCGCCGCGCTGTTCAGCGGCCTTATTCTGAGTGCGTCCGCACTGGCGGTGGATATCGACGCCGCCAGCTATGGCTACCCCCTGACCAACCCGTTCGAGGCGACCATCGCCACGACTCCGCCGGACCTGCGTCCGGAACTGCCGCTGGATGACGACATCAATCAGTCGGATCGCAGCGTCACCCTGCGTCCGGAGCGAGCGTTCATCCTGCCGGACAACTTCTGGGCGGTGAAAAAGCTCACCTATCGCATCGCCGAGCAGGACAAACCGGCACCGCTGATCTTCCTGATCGCCGGCACCGGTGCGCGCTACGACAGCACGCTCAACGAATACCTGAAAAAGCTCTACTACAAGGCCGGCTACCACGTCGTGCAACTGTCGTCGCCGACCAGTTTCGACTTCATCAGCGCCGCTTCACGCTTCGCCACCCCGGGCGTGACCAAGGAAGACGCCGAAGACATGTACCGCGTGATGCAGGCCGTGCGGGCGCAAAACCCGAAAGTGCCGGTCACTGACTACTACCTCAGCGGTTACAGCCTCGGCGCTCTGGATGCCGCATTCGTTGCGCACCTGGACGAAACCCGACGCAGCTTCAACTTCAAGAAAGTCCTGCTGCTCAACCCGCCGGTCAACCTCTACACCTCGATCACCAACCTCGACAAGCTGGTGCAGACCGAAGTCAAAGGCATCAACAACAGCACCACGTTCTATGAACTGGTACTGGGCAAACTGACCCGCTACTTCCAGCAGAAAGGCTACATCGACCTCAACGATGCCCTGCTGTATGACTTCCAGCAGTCCAAGCAGCATCTGAGCAATGAGCAGATGGCAATGCTGATCGGCACCTCGTTCCGCTTCTCGGCCGCCGACATCGCCTTCACTTCGGACCTGATCAACCGTCGCGGCCTGATCACCCCGCCGAAATTTCCGATCACCGAAGGCACCAGCCTCACGCCGTTCCTCAAGCGTGCACTGCAATGCGACTTCGATTGCTACCTGACCGAACAGGTGATTCCGATGTGGCGCGCCCGTACCGACGGCGGCAGCCTGCTGCAACTGATCGATCAGGTCAGCCTGTACGCGCTGAAGGATTATCTGCACGACAGCCCGAAAATCGCCGTGATGCACAACGCCGACGACGTGATCCTCGGCCCGGGCGACCTCGGCTTCCTGCGCAAGACCTTTGGCGATCGCCTGACCGTTTACCCACTGGGCGGCCATTGCGGCAACCTTAACTACCGCGTCAACAGCGACGCCATGCTGGAGTTCTTCCGTGGCTAAATATCTCCTGCTGATTGCAGCGTTACTCTGTGCAGGCGTGGCCCAGGCCGACAACAGCAAAGCCAATGCACCAGTGGTCGTCGACAGTGACGGTTTCAAGGAGCCGCTGTCGAAACTCAAGTTCAACGCGGGGCTGGATCAGCGTGAATTCGAGCGGTCGACGCTCAACGCGCTGAACGTCTATGACCCGCTGGAAGAGTGGAACCGTCGCGTTTACCACTTCAACTACCGCTTCGACCAATGGGTGTTCCTGCCCGTGGTCGATGGCTATCGCTACATCACGCCAAGCTTCGTGCGTACGGGCGTGAGCAACTTCTTCAACAACCTTGGCGATGTGCCGAACCTGGTCAACAGCTTGTTGCAGTTCAAGGGCCAGCGCTCGATGGAAACCACCGCGCGCCTGCTGCTCAACACCACGATCGGCATCGCCGGCCTGTGGGACCCGGCCACTGCGATGGGCCTGCCGCGCCAGAGCGAAGACTTCGGGCAGACCCTGGGCTTCTACGGCGTACCGGGTGGCGCGTACTTCGTCCTGCCGATCCTCGGCCCGTCGAACCTGCGTGACACCGCCGGTCTGGCTGTGGATTACAGCGCTGAAACGGCGATCAACTTCCTCAACGTTTCGGAAGTCAGCTCCAACCACCCGGAAATCTGGGCCCTGCGCGCCGTCGACAAGCGCTACCAGACCAGTTTCCGTTACGGTCAACTGAACTCGCCGTTCGAATACGAGAAGGTGCGTTACGTGTACACCGAGTCACGCAAGTTGCAGATTGCCGAATAAGTAGGCGGCAACAAAAAAGGGCCATTCGATGCGAGTCGAATGGCCCTTTTTCATGGCACCACAAAGATCAAACTGTAGGAGTGAGCCTGCTCGCGATAGCGGTGTGTCAGGTCATGACTGACACACCGCTATCGCGAGCAGGCTCACTCCTACAAAGGTTTTGTGTTGTAGGTTAGTTCTTTACTGCTTTCCAGATCTTGCCAACGACCGAGACAACCGCCAACACCACCGCACCGGCAATAATCCCCGCTACACCGTTGAGCAGCACCGGCACCACAAAGCCGGCACTTCCCGCCGCCGCGCCAACGCTTTCAATCCAGTGATGCACCACTGGAATGCCGTGAGTGAGGATGCCGCCGCCGACCAGGAACATCGCCGCCGTGCCCACCACCGACAGGGTTTTCATCATGTACGGCGCCGCCGTCAAAATACCGCTGCCGATTTTTTTGGCCACTTGCCCAGGCTTCTGCGTCAGCCACAAGCCGAGGTCGTCGAGCTTGACGATGCCCGCCACCAGACCGTAAACGCCGACGGTCATGACAATCGCGATGCCAGACATCACGATGACCTGCTGAGTCAGCGAGGCATCGGCCACCGTGCCCAGTGTGATCGCGATGATTTCTGCCGAAAGAATGAAGTCGGTGCGGATCGCGCCTTTGATCTTGTCCTTCTCGTACGCCACCAGATCAGTGGCCGGATCGGCTACGGCCTCGGTCAGTTGCGCGTGCTCGGCGTCATCTTCAGTCTTGCTGTGCAGGAATTTGTGCGCGAGCTTCTCGAAACCTTCGAAACACAGGTACGCGCCACCGACCATCAACAGCGGCGTCACCAGCCACGGCACGAACGCACTGATCGCCAACGCCGACGGCACCAGAATCAGTTTGTTGACGAACGAGCCCTTGGCCACCGCCCAGACCACGGGAATTTCCCGCTCGGCGCGCACGCCGGAGACTTGCTGGGCATTCAGCGCCAAGTCGTCGCCGAGCACCCCGGCGGTCTTCTTGGCGGCCATTTTGCTCATCAACGCCACGTCATCCAGCACGGTGGCAATATCGTCGACCAGCACCAGCAAACTGCTTCCTGCCATGAATCCTGTTTCCTTCTATGTATGAATGTTGCGAAGCATAACGCGACCACAGACCACACGGGGCATTCTTGAGCGTCGCGCGAGGCCGGTGCTACCATGCGCAACCGCCAGAACAGGCAAGGAACCACCGGGTTTATGAGCACAATCCGCGAGCGCAACAAAGAACTGATCCTGCGTGCCGCCAGTGAGGAGTTTGCCGACAAGGGCTTCGCTGCGACCAAAACCAGCGACATCGCCGCCAAGGCAGGATTGCCCAAGCCCAACGTCTACTACTACTTCAAGTCCAAGGAAAACCTCTATCGCGAGGTGCTGGAAAGTATCATCGTGCCGATTCTGCAAGCGTCGACACCGTTCAACCCGGATGGCGTGCCGAGCGAAGTGCTCAGCGGCTACATCCGCTCGAAGATCCGCATCTCCCGCGACCTGCCCTTCGCCTCCAAGGTCTTCGCCAGCGAAATCATGCACGGCGCCCCGCACCTGAGCGCCGACCTGGTCGAGCAGCTCAACGGCCAGGCCAAGCACAACATCGACTGCATCCAGAGCTGGATCGACCGTGGCCAGATCGCCCCGATCGACCCCAATCATCTGATGTTCAGCATCTGGGCCGCGACCCAGACCTACGCCGACTTCGACTGGCAGATTTCTGCAGTCACCGGCAAGGACAAGCTGGACGAGGCGGATTACGAGGCGGCAGCGCAGACGATTATTCGATTGGTGCTCAAAGGGTGTGAGCCGGACTGATAGACCGTGGTGCGGCTATCGCTGGCAAGCCAGCTCCCACAGGGATTTGTATTGTTTACTGAATCTGCGTTCAACACAGCTCCCACATGGATTTGTGCTGTTTACTGAATCTGTGTTCAACACAGCTCCCACAGGGATTTGTATTGTTTTTGCTGAATCTGGGTTCAACACAGCTCCCACAGAGATTTGTGCTGTTTGCTGAATCTGGGTTCAACACAGCTCCCACAGGGATTTGTGCTGTTTGCTGAATCTGTGTTCAACACAGCTCCCACAGGGATTTGTGCTGTTTGCTGAATCTGTGTTCAACACAGAAACCTGTGGGAGCTGGCTTGCCAGCGATGGCGGCGACTCGGTCCTGGATTAAACCCAGATAGCATCCCACAGTGGATAGTCGCCAAGCTTTTCCACCAAGCCTGCCCGCAATGGGTTGGCCACTACATAGCGCGCCATTTTCACCAGATCATCTTCCCGCCTCAATGCGCGATCATGGAAACCCTGCTGCCAAAGCGGCCCACTTCTACCACTTGAAAGATTCACTTCACGCGTAATCAGGGACTTGGTCTCGCGCATCAACTTGTGCAGAGAACAATTCTCCAATTCGACAAGCCAATGGAAATGGTCAGGCATGACAACCCACGCCAATGATTTTGCCAGTCCAAGATCTTGCGCCCGACGAAACTGCCGAACAACCAATCGGCCCAACGCGAAATCGGAAAAGATCGGTTCGCGATCTAGTGTGTTAGTGGTCAGTAAGTAGATTCGATGGTGCTCGGCATAGCGGCCGGTTCGCAGACGATGTGATGCGGGAAGATCAGGCAATCCATTGCCCCTTCATGATGTGTTCATCAGAAGGCTAGACCTCAGTGGTCTATCTGGCTGTGCCAGTCTTTTATCTTGATGTGTCAGTCAGTCCGCCATCGCTGGCAAGCCAGCTCCCACAGGGATTTGTGTTGCTCGCTGAATCTGGTTTCAACACATAAACCTGTGGCAGTTGGTTTGTGTTGTTCGCAAAACCCACGTTCAACACAGAAACCTGTGGGAGCTGGCTTGCCAGCGATGGCTATCGATCAGACGCCAGAGAACATGCATTCACTGCACATCCGCGGCGATCTTTCGTTTCAACCCTCTTCACCCATCACCCAACGCAGCGCCTGCGGAAACGAAGTTTTCCAGTCATCCGGGTAGAAGTGTCCACCTTCATGGGTACGGGACTTCACCTCATTGCCGTCACTGAACAGCTGGCGGAAATCGACCGTCATCTGCTGATTGCCTGGCCCTTCTTTTTTGCCGTTGATCACAAACACCCTTTTGCCACGAGCCTTGCTCACCGTCGGGGTCGGCTGCATGCCGCCGGGTGAGACCAGCAGCGCACCCGCGTAATCCTCCGGATGCTGGGCCAGCAAGGCACCCGCGTGTTGCGAACCCTGGGAGAAGCCCATCAGGTAGACGCGTTTGCGGTCGATGCACTGCTGCGCTTCCAGCTCTTTCAAGCCTTTCTGTACAACCTTGTGCGTGCCTTCGAAACCCGGGCCGATCCAGCGGAAACTGTTGGTGGCATTGATCATTTCCGTGCCATTGATGCCGAGAATGATTGCCCCGGTATCTGCCAGCGGCTGATCACTTTCATCCAGTTCACCGTTGATGCCGTAACCGTGCAGCCACACCACGACCGGACGGCAAGCTTTGGGCGCGGGAATGCCGGCAGACGGGTTGAGCACCGAAATCGCGCCGACCTTGCCGACGGCGATTTTCTTGTAGCGCTCCTGAGCATTGGCCAGCACGGATTTATAGGTGGCGGTGTCGCGCAACTCGGAGAAATCCTCGTCACCGGCCAGCAACGGGCCGAACCACAGGCCGCGATCATCGGCCTCTTTGAGAAAGCGCAGGGCCAGCTTGTCATCGCCACGGCGGGCGAACAGTGCAGCGACCTGGTAAGGCGCCTTCAGTTGCTTGGGATCTTCACGGGTGGCCGCCAGATAAACCGCAATCGCCTGCAGCGTATCGGTGTCTTCGAGCTTCTCGGCCCGCTCCATCAACTCGGGTACATCGTCGGCATTGAGCAACGCGGACACCACCGGGCTAAGCGCCTGGAACGCGATTTCGTCGGCGTCCAGCGGTTCGGCGGCGTGCAGAAAGGTCGTGCAGAGGGTCATGGCCGTGGCCAGAGAAATACGAATGAGCGTTTTCACGCTGATCTTCCTTGATACAAAAACGGGGCGGCAGTCTATCGACGCCACCCCGATTCGTCACCACCTCAATGCCAACCGGGGTGATTGCGTTCAGATCAAGAAGCCACTCCCGCGTCCGCTTTCAAATCCAGCGCCTCCACCGCTTTGATTGCCACCTGCTCATCGATGTCCGACAGATCGCCGCTGATGCCGATCGCACCCAGCACGTTCCCCGCCTGATCGCGGATCAGCACACCACCCGGTGCCGGCACGACGCTGCCCTGGCCCATGCTGTTCAGCGCAGCAATAAACGCCGGCCGTTGTTGCGCGTCGAGCGCCAACAGGCGTGAGCCCTTGCCCAGCGCGATGGCGCCCCAGGCTTTGCCGATGGCGATCTGCGGGCGCAGCAGGCTGGCGCCGTCTTCGCGTTGCAGAGTGATCAGGTGCCCGCCGGTATCGAGTACCGCGATGGTCAGCGGCGCGGCGTTGATGCCCCGCCCGGCGCTGATGGCCTGGTTGACCAGGTTGACTGCGACTTTCAAGGTTAAAGCGCTCATGGTGCCGTCCTCATTTTGTTATTGGGAAAGTCGTGGGGCTGCGGTTTTCTGCCGCAGCCCGATGCAACAAATAGAACACAATGAGTTATTTTTTTGTATACAATAATTTTCGAAAAGCGCCACATGCGACGAAAAGCCACAGCCATACAGGCTTCCGACGAATGAAACAGGCGCTTGAGAAAATGGATTGACCTGCGCCGTCCGCCGTGAATACACTCTGCGCAAA
>NZ_JBIUVJ010000087.1:0-14562 GCF_044742875.1 Pseudomonas sp. NPDC087817 | reverse complement strand
GAACGTACCGACCTCGAGCTGGAACTCAACAAGTGGATCCGCCAGTACGTGGCTGACCAGGAAAACCCGAGCGCCGAAGTCCGTGGCCGTCGTCCGCTGCGCGCTGCGCAAATCATCGTCAGCGACGTTGAAGGCGAGCCGGGCTGGTACCGCGTGAGCTTGAACGTGCGTCCGCACTTCAAGTACATGGGTGCCGATTTCACCCTGTCGCTGGTTGGCAAGTTGGACAAAGAGTAAGAGCGACTCATGGACGGATACGGCAGCCTTTTCGAACGCCTCAATGGCGACGCGGAACTACGCAATGGCAAGAGCCTTGAGGTTTCTGCCATGGCGTCGGTGGCTGCCCATCTGGCCAAAATGCTCAGCACCCGGGCGGGCAGCGTGCAAACGCTGTCCGACTACGGGTTGCCCGATCTCAATGACATGCGTCTGAGCCTGCACGACTCCCTGAGTCAGGCCCGTCTGGCCATCGAAAACTTCATCGAAGCCTACGAGCCGCGCCTGAGCAACGTGCGTGTCATTTCCCTGCCGCGTGATCACGATCAGCTTCGCCTGTCCTTCAGTATCGAAGGCCTGCTGGAAGTTGAAGGTTTCAAGCGTCAGGTCAGTTTTTCCGCGCGCCTGGATGGCAGCGGGCAAGTGAAGGTGAATTAGGACCATGCGAGGGAGCGCCGTTCACCGGGGAACGTTGGCAATGTTGGGGCGTAGCACTTTGCTATTTGTCGCCTTGGCTGGCGCTGCGCTGATCGCTGCTGCCTGTTACGTGAAAACGACGGCGGCACGCCTGGCTCACGAGTACTCCACAGACTGGAACGAAGCCGGAACCTGTTTCATCCGCTCCTGCATTCCGCAGTATTCGGCGCTGGGCGTCGCGGGAAGCATTGCGAAGATGTTCACCAGCGAAGCTTTTTTCCGGGTTTACGCCAAAGACGGCACGTTGTTGAAGTCGTCGGAATGGTTGCTCTGGCAGAACGAGTTCACCACGGATGAGCGCTCGTATTGGCTGGGTACCCGAGCGGTCTACCCGACAGTGTCGGGTTACGAGGGCTGGAATGTTCCAGCGTGTGGTCAAGAAATGAACAGTCGTCATCCCAAGTTGTGATTCTGGAAAATTGATGAGATGACTCGCCCATTACGTCCCCATTCGTTCGCGCGGACTGTGTCGAAATGATCTGGCTACAGCGCTTCCTCATGGTGATGGGTGCGCTCGCCTGCGTGGCGCTCGCGGAGGGCGCTGAAAAAGCCATGGCCGGGATCGCGCATGAATAGCCGTCGAGTCATCGGTCTGGCCGTGCATGCGCTGGCCTGCGTGATTTATATCGTCCTGAATGGCTATGCCGTGCCGGCCTACAAACAGCTGGTCGGTGGGCTGACCTCGCGTGGCGTTGCCATCGGCATGGCGATGTACCTGATTTTCTATTTTTTCGTTTCTCTTAATCTGATTCTGGTCTTCATCCAGCGCCAGGCCATTCAGTTCGGTCTGGTGGTTTTCATGATGCTGGCGATCCTGTTTTACCTGCTGCCGCAGTATCCCATCCGGGGTTTGGCGTATTGCGCGCTCACGGGTGGTTTGACGGTTGGCGCGCTCCTGCTGAGCAACGCCCTGAACTCGGTGTACAGCCGCTGGCGCCGGCCGGCGGGCGGGCAACCGCTGACGATTCATCCGCGTCGAGCGACATCGCGACTGCTGCTGATTACCGCGCTGATTGGCGTATGTATATGTACCGTTTTGCTGGGGTTGAAGATTTTCGGTGGTGTAACGGCAGAGCCCATCACCCGACACTCGAACGATTCGGGCGAGTGCTATCTCGTCACTTACGCGCCCGGCTATCACAGGCTGGGAGTGATCGGGCGAGTGTTCGAATTGTTCGCCAGCGAATACTTTTTCCGCGTCTACACCGCTGACGGCGCGCTGCTCGAATCGTCCGAATGGAATTTTCGGGTCACTGAAATTTTCGGTGGGCCTCCGGAGTTCAGCGGCTCGACAGTGCTGTATCCCGGTACGCAAGGTTATGAAGACTGGTGGGTGCCGGAATGCGCCTGATCACGCCATTGAACACGTTGCTCGTCCTCGCCAGGCAGCCTCTTTTTTACGGGCTGACGGCGCTGCTGTCGGCGCTGGCGCTCTTCGCGACGCCGGTGTTTTCCAACGCGATGATGTTGCTGATGGAACGGAGCAACTTCATCCCGCAAGAGTCGTCGATCTGGGCCTTCGAACCTTACGAAATCAATCAAGGCTCCTCGTCGTACTGGCTCTACGGTGAGGACCGGGTGAATTACTACCACTTTGCCTACAGCCCTGAAAACGCCTACCGCCTGATCGCCAAAAACAACCAGTGCGCAGGCTTCGACAAGCGTGATGTGCGCACATGGTGCACGCCATGATGCCTTGGCCGCGTGTGTGGAAATGGCTCAATCACCTGCTGAGCCTTATCGGAGCATTGGCCATCATCGCCGTCGTGATGGTCGCGATCAAATTGAGCTGGAGTCACTCGAAAAAGCCGGTATTGCCCGGTTACCCCGACGCGGTGTGGCGGGGTGCTGAGGATGGTGGCGACTTCATCGAAATTACCCGGTCGATGCCGCCGGACTACTTCATCGAGGTGCGCTCAGAGGGCGGCAGTCTCGTCAAAGCAGGCTGGGTGCGCTTCGCCACTCACGATGGCAAGCCGTTGACGATGAACCGTATCAGTGCTTCCGACGGTGAATACCTCTTCATCGACTCGTATGTGCCGATCACCGCTAGCAAGGGAGGGCGCGCTCAGTGAAATTTGGCACCTGCATGAAATCGCTGTCGGCGGTGGCCGCCCTGTTGTTGGCGGGCTGCACCACGCAGCTGGTTTATATGAATGATATTTACCTGGTCAACACCTGTGGTGTACCGCTTGAAGTACAAGCGCAGCACGCGACCAACTGGCTGCCGCCATTGGAACCGCGTGTGGTTGCGCCGGGCGAGCGAGTCAACGTGGCCAGCTACCGGTCCTACGGCGAAGACGTCGACGAACAGGTCAGCTGCCGCTATTCGCTCACGGTGAAAGGGCCGCAACGCACGCGCCTGGTCAGTGCCGATGAAATGCGCCAGGCCTTGCTCGACATCAAACGCGAGCGCGATGGACTGCAGCGCAGCTGGACTCTCAAGGAAGGAGTGTTTTGCCCATGATCGACGTATCGGATGAGATGCGCTCGTACCTGATCTTCATGGTCGATAGCGACCTGTTCGGCAGCATCGCGATCCTGAGTTTTCTGCTGCTTGTCACGGCGATCAGCAAGCGCCTGCGTCAGTCATGGCTGCATCGCGCCTTGACGTTCTCGGTGCTGGTGGCGTTGGTCGCCATCGAAATTGCCGGCGGTTACTACTCATCGTTGCCTGTCGCATGAACCTGCCGGCCCGCCTGATCTGCTGCCTGTTGATCCACACAGTTTTCTGTGTGGGTTACACGTTGCTCAACAACTTCGCGGCCGACTGGTACATCTCCACCTACGGCAGTTTGACCTCGCGTGGCGTGAACATTCGCCTGACCAGCAAATTCCTCTACGAGTTTTTTCTGGTGTTCAACTGGCTGCTGGCGATGATTCTGGTCCTGCGCGTGAAGCTGGTGTTGTGGGCGATCTGGGTGACGCTGGTGCTGTTGTGGATGCTGCCGGATCACCCGCTGCGGGCGCTGCTGTATGGCGTCGGTCAAGGGACTTTCACCTTGGCGGCGATTCTTCTCTGCACCGGGCTGGACCGCTGGTACACGCGCAAATCCATGGCTGGCAAGAGCCCTGCACTCGGGCAAGCAGCGGCCAGCGTGACTGCTTCGGGGGCCGACCATGCTTAGTCGCGCGCAACTGAATTTCTTCATGGCGGCCTTGTGGGCGCCATTGCTGTTGATGCTGGCGTTTTCATCCTATGGCCTGTGGATTGGCGACTCCTCGACAATCGAATCGTCCGAGACCCACTGGGTATATCTGTTGTGGTTCGGCATGCCCGGGCTGCTGTTGTTCGCCCTGTGGGTATCACGGACGGCGAAGAGCCGTAATGAGCAACAAGCGTTACGGATGGTGTGGTGGGCGCCAGTCAAGTTCATCCCGTTTTACGCCGTGCCATGGATGCTTTATGGCCTGTGCAGCCTGATCGCCGGCCCGTTCGATGACGCTTTCATGGCCTACAGCTGGATCATGCTGGTGCCTTACCTCCTGATCGCCGGTTACTTCTGTGCCGGCGTGACGGTTGCGCTCTACAGGATATTTTTTTGATGAGTTCTACTACCAGGCAGGTAACCCGTGTCCTTTAACCACTACTACCAAAGCGAACTCACCGCTCTGCGCCAACTCGGTCGCCGTTTCGCCGAGCGTAGTCCGGCGCTGGCCCCGTATCTGGGGCAGGCCGGGCGGGATCCGGACGTGGAACGGTTGCTCGAAGGCTTTGCGTTCCTGACCGGGCGGCTGCGTCAAAAGCTCGATGACGAGCTGCCGGAACTCAGCCATTCGCTGATGCAACTGTTGTGGCCGAACTACATGCGCCCGTTGCCGGCGTTCAGCATTTTGCAGTTCGATCCGCTGAAGCGCTCGGGCCCGGCGCTGTTGGTCGAGCGTGATACGCCAATTGAAAGCAAGCCGATCGAAGATGTGCGCTGCCGTTTCCGCACCTGCTACCCGACTGAAGTGTTGCCGCTGGATCTGGCTGCGCTGAACTACTCGGTGAAGGGCGACGGCTCGCTGCTTAGCCTGCGTCTGGAGATGAGCGCCGACGGCCATTTGGGTGAACTGGAACTGAGCAAGCTGCGCCTGCACTTTGCCGGTGAGCGCTACATCAGCCAGATGCTCTACCTGAGCCTGCTGCGTAACCTAGAAGGCATCGAATTGATCCCGCTCGACGGCGCCGGCAAGCCCATCGATGGCGTGGCCGGCAA
Source organism: Pseudomonas sp. NPDC087817 (assembly GCF_044742875.1). Classification (NCBI taxonomy): domain Bacteria; kingdom Pseudomonadati; phylum Pseudomonadota; class Gammaproteobacteria; order Pseudomonadales; family Pseudomonadaceae; genus Pseudomonas; species Pseudomonas sp. NPDC087817. The sequence continues at coordinate 9,667 of NZ_JBIUVJ010000087.1, read as the reverse complement.
GCCGATGGCGTTCAAGATTCCCGGTGACCGGGTCAAACCGGTGGGCTTTGCCGAAGAAGAAGCATTGATCCCGTATCCGCTGAACACCTTCCGTGGCTATCGCTACCTGCAGGAATACTTCGCCTTCCAGGACAAATTCCTGTTCGTCGACGTCAACGGTCTGGACATCCTCAAGGCGCTGCCGGAAGACACCCTCAAGCAGATGCGCGGCCTGGAATTGCGTTTTGATATCCGCAAGAGCGGGATCATGCGCATGCGTCCGACCCTGGATAACGTGAAGCTGTTCTGCACGCCGATTGCCAACCTGTTCGCGCACGACGCACTGCCGATCCGCCTCGACGGCAAGCAGGACGAATACCTGCTGCTGCCGGCGGAATACGATCTGGAAAACTGCGGCGTGTTCTCGGTGGAAACCGTGACCGGCTGGAAGCCCGGCGGCCTCGGTTATCAGGAGTACGTGCCGTTCGAGTCGTTCGAGCACGACCCGAGTTTCGACGTGCCCAACAGCCGTCCGCATTACAGCATCCGCCAGCGTTCGTCGCTGCTGCACGATGGCCTCGACACCTACCTGAGCTTCGGCATCCGCCACACCGAGGCCCACGAAACCCTGTCGATCGAGCTGATGTGCACCAACCAGAACCTGCCGCGCAAGCTCAAGCTCGGCGACATCTGCATGGCCTGCGAAGAGACCCCGGAGTTCTTGAGTTTCCGCAACATCACCCCGGCCACTTCGAGTTTTGCACCGCCGCTGAACCGTGACTTCCTGTGGAAGCTGATCAGCAACATGTCGCTTAACTATCTGTCGCTGGCCGACGTCAATGCGTTGAAGGTGATTCTCGAAACCTACGACTTGCCGCGTTACTACGACCAGCACGCCGAAAAGGTCAGCAAACGCCTGCTCGGCGGCCTCAAGCACATCAAGCATCACCACGTCGATCGGCTGCACCGTGGCCTGCCGGTGCGCGGTTTGCGCACCGAACTGACCATCGACCCGGAAGGGTACATCGGCGAAGGCGACCTGTTCGTTTTCGCCTCGGTTCTTAACGAGTTTTTCGCGCTTTACGCCAGTCTCAATTCGTTTCACGAGTTGCGCGTAAAAAGCACACAGGGAGAGGTGTACCAATGGACACCACGTATGGGCCTGCAGCCCCTGCTTTAAGCGGGCTGACGAAGGTAATACGCGAGTACTCGCTGTTTCAGGCCGTGCTGCTGGTGATCGACCGGCTGCGCGAAGCACACCCGCACCTGAGCGAAGACGATCTGTACGATCAGGTCGAGTTCCAGGCCAACCCGAGCCTGGGCTTTCCGCGCAGCGATGTCGATCGCGTGGAGTTTTTCGAAGAGCACGGGCAGATGCGCGCGCGCATGCGATTCAACCTGATCGGCCTGGTCGGCTCGGGTTCGCCGTTGCCGGCGTTCTACGGCGAACAGGCATTGGGCGACAGCGAAGACGGCAACCCGACACGCAACTTCCTCGACCTGTTCCACCATCGTCTGCAACGGCTGATGCTGCCGATCTGGCGCAAATACCGCTATCGCGCAAGCTTCCAGAGCGGTGCGATCGACCCGTTCTCGTCGCAGCTGTTCGCACTGATCGGCCTGGGCGGCGACGAGATCCGCAAGGCCAAGGAGCTCAACTGGAAACGCCTGCTGCCGTACCTCGGCCTGCTCAGCTTGCGGGCGCACTCGGCGGCGTTGATCGAAGCCGTGCTGCGTTACTACTTCAAGCACGAAGACCTGGTCATCGAGCAGTGCATCGAGCGTCGCGTGGAAATTCTCGAAGAGCAGCGCAATCGTTTGGGTCGCGACAACAGCGTGCTCGGCGAGGACCTGGTGCTCGGCGAGCAGGTGCGCGACCGCAGCGGCAAATTCCGCATTCACATCACCCAACTCGACTGGCAGCGATTCCATGAATTCCTGCCGATCGGTTTCGGCTACCAGCCGCTCTGCGCGCTGGTGCGGTTCACCCTGCGTGACCCGCTCGATTACGACATTCGCCTGGTCCTGCGCCAGGAAGAAATCCGCGAACTGCGCATCGGTGAGCAGAACGCCTGTCGCCTTGGCTGGACCAGTTGGCTGGGCCGCGAAAAAGCGGACGGCGTGGTGACCCTGGGCAGCAAAATTCATTAAGGACGTGAGCCATGATCAACGTAGACCTGCAACAACTCATCCAGGCGCTGGACGCCGAAACCCGCCGTGATCTGGAACGTTCGGCCGAGCGTTGCGTCGCTCGTGGCGGCAGCAAGATCCTCGTAGAAGACCTGATGCTCGGCCTGCTGGAGCGCCCGAATGGTTTGCTGTCGCGCGCGTTGCAGGATGCCGACGTCGATGCCGGTGAACTCAGCGCCGCGCTGCAATCGCGGGTTGAGCACAGCGCTTCGCGCAACCCGGTGTTCGCCCCGGAACTGGTGCAGTGGCTGCAAGATGCGCTGCTGGTGGCCAACCTCGAACTGGGCCAGACCCAGGTTGAAGACGCCGCGTTGATTCTCGCCTTGCTGCGCAATCCGATGCGCTACGCCGGCAGCCGTTATCAGCCGCTGCTCGCCAAGCTGAACATTGATCGCCTGAAGGAATTTGCCCTGTCGCAAAAAGAGCAGCCGGCCGCCAATGGCAAACCCGCCGCGCAGGGCGAATCGCTGTTGCAGCGCTTCACCCACAACCTGACCCAACAGGCCCGCGACGGCAAACTCGACCCGGTGCTGTGCCGTGACGGCGCGATTCGCCAGATGGTCGACATCCTCGCCCGTCGCCGCAAGAACAACCCGATCGTGGTCGGTGAAGCCGGCGTCGGTAAAACCGCCATCGTTGAAGGCCTGGCGTCGCGCATCGCTGCCGGTGAAGTGCCGCAAGTGCTCAAAGGTGTTGAACTGCTGTCGCTGGACATGGGCCTGTTGCAGGCCGGCGCCAGCGTCAAAGGTGAATTCGAACGCCGCCTCAAAGGCGTGATCGACGAAGTCAAAGCCTCGCCGAAACCGATCATTCTGTTCATCGACGAAGCCCACACCCTGATCGGCGCCGGCGGCAATGCCGGCGGTTCCGACGCGGCCAACCTGTTGAAACCGGCACTGGCGCGTGGCGAACTGCGCACCATCGCTGCCACCACTTGGGCCGAGTACAAGAAATACTTCGAGAAAGACCCGGCGCTGGCCCGTCGTTTTCAACCGGTGCAGTTGCACGAGCCAACCGTCAGCGAAGCGGTGACCATCCTCCGTGGTCTGGCTCAGGTCTACGAGAAGAGCCACGGCATCTACCTTCGCGATGACGCAGTGGTCTCGGCGGCGGAATTGTCGGCGCGTTATCTGGCCGGTCGGCAACTGCCGGACAAAGCCGTCGACGTCCTCGATACCGCTTGCGCCCGTGTACGCATCAGCCTCGCCGCTGCCCCGGAAAGCCTTGAACGCCTGCGTGGCGAACTGGCTGAAGGCGGTCGTCAGCGTCAGGCCCTGCGCCGTGATGCCGAGGCCGGCCTGCTGATCGATCACGAAGCACTGGACGCACTGGAAGCGCGGCTGGAAGAAGCCGAAAGCGAAATGGTCGCGCTGGAAACCCTGTGGACTGAGCAGAAAGCGTTGGCCGAGCGCCTGCTGGATCTGCGTCAGCAACTGGCCAAGGCCCGCGAAGCCGCCGCCGTCGAGCCGACCGTCAGCGTTGAAGAAGACGCCGAAGGCACCGTGATCGAAACCATTGCGGCTGAAATTGAAGAAGGCCAAAGCGTCGAAGCGCTGGAAGCCGAACTGAACAAGACCCACAGCGAGCTGACTGCCGCACAGGTCAAGGAGCGCCTGGTCAGCTTCGAAGTCTGCCCGCGCCTGGTGGCTGAAGTGATCAGCGCCTGGACCGGTGTGCCGTTGGCGCAACTGGCCCGTGAGCACAACGCCAAGGTCGCCAGTTTCGCCACCGACCTGCGCACGCGCATCCGTGGTCAGGAGCAAGCCGTGCACGCCCTGGATCGCTCGATGCGCGCCACAGCTGCTGGTCTGAACAAGCCGGATGCACCGGTCGGTGTGTTCCTGCTGGTCGGCCCTAGCGGCGTTGGTAAAACCGAAACAGCGCTGGCGCTTGCCGATCTGCTGTACGGCGGTGATCGTTTCATCACCACCATCAACATGTCCGAGTTCCAGGAGAAGCACACCGTCTCGCGTCTGATCGGTGCGCCACCGGGCTACGTCGGTTATGGCGAGGGCGGCATGCTCACCGAAGCCGTGCGGCAGAAACCGTACTCGGTGGTCCTGCTCGATGAAGTCGAAAAGGCTGATCCGGATGTGCTCAACCTGTTCTACCAAATCTTCGACAAAGGTGTGGCCAACGACGGCGAGGGTCGCGAGATCGATTTCCGCAACACGCTGATCCTGATGACCTCGAACCTCGGTAGCGACAAGATCAGCGACCTCTGCGAAGACGGTGCGCGGCCGACTGCCGAACTGCTCGAAGAAACCATTCGCCCGGTGCTCAGCAAACACTTCAAACCGGCGCTGCTGGCGCGGATGAAAGTAGTGCCGTACTACCCGGTTGGTGGTCCGGTATTGCGCGAGCTGATCGAGATCAAACTCGGTCGTCTCGGCGAGCGCCTCAACCGTCGTCAGCTGGATTTCAGCTGGTGCCAGAACCTCGTCGATCACTTGTCCGAGCGCTGCACGCAAAGCGAAAGCGGTGCGCGCCTGATCGATCATTTGCTCGATCAGCACGTCCTGCCGCTGGTGGCAGATCGTCTGCTCGACGCGATGGCCACCGGTGAAAGCCTCAAGCGTGTGCATGCCACGCTCGACGGCAACGCCAGCGTGATGTGCGAGTTCGCCTGAGGTGGCGGTGATGTTCACTCAAGTACCGCAACCACTGGTCTACGCCGAAGCGTTGCTGGCGCAGTTCGCCAGCCTGTCGCGGGCGGCGGACGGTGCTGCGTTGCTGGGTGACTTCGTGCGTGGCCTGGCCGAGCTGAGCGGTTGCGAACTGACGCAACTGTATTTGCTCGACGCCACCCACACCTGCCTGGGGATGAACGCCGAGTGCCTCGACGGCGCGCTGCAACCGCGTCAGGCGGCGAGCCTGCCGGCGGATTACAACGGTGAGCAACTGCTGCAATTCGCCCTGTGCCAGAACCGCGTGGTGTGTCTCGACGACCTCGGCGGCAGCCTGCACGAAACCAGCTTTCTGCCCGCCGTTTCGGCGCCGTGGCAATCGCTGTTGTGCGTGCCGCTGGTCAATCGGCACAAGGCCGTCGAAGGCCTGTTGCTGTGTGCCAGTCAGCGTCGCACCGACTTGCACGGTTTTGCCGAATCGCTCGGCCAGCTTGGCTCGTTCGTGCTCGGCCAACTGCATTTGTTGCAACGCCTGCGCCAGCCGCTGGATGCTCATGCGCCGGCGGTGCGCAGCGTGCCAAGCATCAGCGGTTACGGTTTGATCGGCAAAAGCGCCGCGATGCGCCAGACCTACTCGTTGATCAGCAAAGTCCTGCACAGCCCGTACACCGTGCTGTTGCGCGGCGAGACCGGCACCGGCAAGGAAGTCGTGGCGCGGGCCATTCACGACTGCGGCCCGCGACGTTCTCAGGCGTTCATCGTGCAGAACTGCGCGGCGTTCCCGGAAAACCTGCTGGAAAGCGAGCTGTTCGGCTATCGCAAAGGCGCCTTCACCGGCGCTGATCGCGACCGCGCGGGGCTGTTCGATGCGGCCAATGGCGGCACGCTGTTGCTCGATGAAATCGGCGACATGCCGCTGTCGTTGCAGGCCAAGTTGCTGCGCGTGTTGCAGGAGGGCGAGATCCGTCCACTGGGCTCCAACGACACGCACAAGATCGACGTGCGCATCATCGCTGCGACCCACCGCGATCTGTCGGTGTTGGTCAGCGAAGGCAAGTTCCGCGAGGACCTGTATTACCGCCTCGCGCAATTCCCGATCGAACTGCCGGCCCTGCGTCAGCGCGAAGGCGACATTCTGGAGCTGGCCCGGCACTTCGCCGACAAGGCCTGCACGTTCTTGCAGCGTGACCCGGTGCGTTGGTCAGAGGCGGCGCTGGAACATTTGTCCGGCTACAACTTCCCCGGCAACGTCCGTGAACTCAAAGGCCTGGTCGAACGCGCAGTGCTGTTGTGCGAGGGCGGCGAGTTACTGGCCGAGCATTTCTCCCTGCGCATGGAAGCGATGCCCGAAGACAACAGCGGCCTGAACCTGCGCGAACGTCTGGAGCAGGTCGAACGCACGCTGTTGCTCGATTGCCTGCGCAAGAACGACGGCAACCAGACCCTCGCTGCCCGTGAACTGGGTTTGCCACGGCGCACGCTGCTGTACCGCCTCGGTCGCTTGAATATCAATTTGGGTGACTTCGATGGTTGATCTGATCACTGCTTTCGCAGTCTGCACAAATCCTGTGTTGAAGGGCTTCTCTGTGGCGAGGGGACTTGTCCCCGATCGGCTGCGCAGCAGTCGTAATCCGGTGAATGCGGTTGGCCAGAACCACCTCGGTGTCTGGTTTTGGGGCTGCTTCGCGGCCCAGCGGGAGCAAGCTCCCTCGCCACAGGAGGTGCGTGCACCTCGTTGGTCTGGCTCAAGGCCCCGATGTAGAGCCTTACAGATGACTAAAAGAATTAATTTCAGCGCCGCCCGCAAGGGTCGGCGCTTTGTGCTTTGTCTACCCCTGGAGACCCTCTGATGTCTGTTCGTCACTGGCAAGCTGTCCTGCTGACCCTCGTCGTTCTCTGCGGCCTTGGTGGCTGTAGCGGCAATTACAAATTCAACGATAACGACTATCGCCCGTTGGGTGATCCGCAAGCGGTCAATCGCGGCAAGTGACCGCAAGGAGCATCAAACATGGAATTGGTTTTCGAAATGCTGAACACCAAGCAGTTCGTGCCCACCGAGTTGTGCCAGAAAACCTTCAAACAGGCTGGCGGCGTGATCGGACGGGGCGAGGACTGCGACTGGATCATTCCTGACCGCAAGCGTCATCTATCCAATCACCACGCGATTGTCAGTTACCGCGAGGGCACGTTTTTCCTGACCGACACCAGTAGCAACGGCGTTCAGGACGGCGACAGCGGCGCACGTCTGCACAAAGGCGAGCCGGTGCGCATCGAGCACGGCAGCACCTACGTGCTGGGTGATTTCGAGATTCGCGCGCGGCTGGTGCGTGACCCGGCGACCTTCGACGGTGAAGCCGGCCGTCCGCGTGCTGCCGGCAGCATCATCCCGGACGACGCGTTCCTCGATCTTGACCCGCTCAACGCGCTCGAACAGCAAGAACGCGTCTACTCGGAAATCGACGAACTGCTGGCGCCGAACACCAAGCCTGAAGACTCCCGTCAGCGTGCCGACTACGCGCGCATCGACATGGAAAGCCTGATGGTGCCGGAGCTGATCGCAGCCCCCGCCGAGCCTGAACCGGCGCCGGCACCGAAAGCCGTCGAGCGTCAGAGTGAAGGTTTCTGGGAGCACTTCGGCGCGGCGCTGGGCGTGGACGTCAAAGGTCTCAGCCACGACGAACGTGAAGCCATGGCGCTGAACGCTGCGCGTCTGTTGCGTCAGAGCATCGGCGGTTTGCAGCAGAGCCTGCGTACTCGTTCGGAGCTGAAAAACGAACTGCGTCTGGCCCAGACCACCGTGCAAGGCACCAACAAGAACCCGTTGAAATTCGCCGTCGATCCGAGCGAAGCGCTGCAGATTCTGTTGCAACCGAGCAAGCCCGGGCATCTGCCGGCCGAACAAGCCATCTCCCGCGCGTTCCGCGATTTGCAGGCGCATCAGGTGGCCTTGCTCACCGCCAGCCGCGCCGCCGTGCGCGGCACGCTGGAGCATTTCTCGCCGGAGCAGTTGACCCTGCGTTTCGAACGCGACAACAAACCGCTGATCGCTACGTCCGGCGGGCGCTGGAGAGCGTTCGGCCGCTATCACCAGGCGCTGCGTCAGGACGACGACTGGAGCGAGCGTCTGCTCGCCCGCGACTTCGCCCAGGCCTACGAAGAACAGATCCGTCTGATCTCCACCCTCCACACCGACCACCAAGGATGATGCGCATGTCTCGCCGCTCGACCGCTTTTTTCAAGACGCTGACTGCGCTCACCATGCTGGTGTTGCTCGCCGGTTGCTCGTCGCTGTCGCCGTACTCGAAAGTGACCAAGATCAATCTGAAACTGACCGGCAGCGATCAGCTCAACCCGGACCTCAACGGTCGTCCGTCGCCGATCGTTGTGCGCTTGTTCGAACTGAAGCACCCGGTGACCTTCGAGAACGCTGATTTCTTCAGCCTCTACGAACGCGCCAAGGAATCCCTCAACCCGGATCTGGTGGCCAGCGAAGAACTCGAACTGCGCCCGGGTGAAACCGTGGAAATGAAGCTCAGCGTGGAGGAGGGCAGCCGTTACGTCGGCATCCTCGCCGCCTACCGCGACCTGCCGGAAACCAAATGGCGCTACACCGTGCAGATCACCCCGCTGGAGCTGACCGATGCCGATCTGACCCTGGATCAGGCCGGTATCCGCAACACCCACGAAGTGCTCGCCAAGGCGGATGACTGACCATGAATACCCATAAAGTCATTTGGCAGGAAGGCATGCTGCTGCGTCCGCAGCACTTCCAGCACAACGATCGCTATTACGATCACCAGATGAAAACTCGCACCCAATTGCTGGGTGGTTACACCTGGGGTTTCCTCAATCTGCAGATCGACCTGCAGTTTCTCAACATGGGCAAACTGGTGATCAGTGAAGCCTCGGGGATTCTGCCGGACGGCAGCCTGTTCGAACTCGGTGGCAACACCGAGCCGCTGGCGCTGGACGTGCCGCCGAACACTGGCAACACGCCGATCTACCTCGCGCTGCCGCTGGTTACCGGCAACCACATCGAGTCGCGCCGTCCGGAGCAATCCGACGTGCTCGCGCGTTACACCGCCTACGACGCCGAAGTCGCCGACTCCAACGCCGGCGACGATTCCGCCAGCCAGGTCAGCTGTGGTCGTCCGGACTTCAAACTGCTGCTCGGCGAGCAGCAGAGCGATCAGGCCTACGTGAAGCTGAAGATCTGCGACGTGCTCGACACCACGCCCGACGGCGTGATCAGCCTCGATCCGGATTTCGTACCGACCTACATTCAGGCCCACGCCTCCAGCTACCTGCTGTCGTGCCTGAAAGAAGTCATCAGCATGCTCAACCACCGGGGCGACACCATTGCCGAGCGGATTCGCTCCAACGGCAAGGTCGGCGGTGCGGAAGTCGGCGACTTCATGATGCTGCAACTGATCAACCGCACCGAACTGCTGCTGCGCCACTATCTGGGCCTGGAGCAGGTGCATCCGGAAGAGTTGTACCGCACGCTGCTGACCATGCTTGGCGATCTGGCGACCTTCTCCGGCGAGAGCAAACGCCCTCGCCTGGACAGCCGCTACTCCCACGCCGACCAGGGCGCGAGCTTCCGCAAACTGATGGAAGCGATTCGTCAGGTGCTGTCGATGGTGCTCGAACAGCACGCCATTGAACTGATCCTGCAAGCGCGTCAGTACGGGATCATCGTGTCGCCGTTGCACGACCACAAACTGCTCGGCTCGGCGTCGTTCGTGCTGGCAGCCAGTGCCAACTGCGACTCCGAAGAATTGCGCCACCGCTTGCCGGAGCACCTAAAGGTCGGAAGTGTTGAGGTCTTAAGTCAAGTGTTTTATGTGCATTTGGTTTGGATTATGTTT
>NZ_JBIUVJ010000086.1:10064-14695 GCF_044742875.1 Pseudomonas sp. NPDC087817 | reverse complement strand
CGACGCTGGTCTTCGGTCAATGCTCCTGGTGCGCTTTTGGGCTTGCTAAAGACACTCTCAACCTGGGATGAGTTCCTTCCGGTTTTGCTGATGGGCGATAATTCTTCCGTCGACTTGCCCGAAGACCAGCGTCGCCGAGTGCTTTCGACCCTCGAAATGCCGCCCAGCTACAGCAAATTGCTCGACTCTCTGCACCGCGCCCAGGTCTATCGCGAAATGTATGACCAGGCCCGCGAACGCGGCCGTCATCGCGAACCCAATCTGTTCCGCAGCCTCGTCGGCACCAGCCGGGCGATCCAGCACGTGCGTCAGATGATGCAGCAAGTGGCCGACACCGACGCCAGCGTGCTGATCCTTGGCGAGTCCGGCACCGGCAAGGAAGTGGTCGCGCGTAACCTGCACTACCACTCCAAGCGTCGCGACGCGCCATTTGTGCCGGTCAACTGCGGGGCGATCCCGGCAGAGCTGCTCGAAAGCGAACTGTTCGGCCACGAGAAGGGCGCCTTCACCGGTGCAATCACCAGCCGTGCCGGGCGCTTCGAGCTGGCCAACGGCGGTACATTGTTCCTCGACGAAATCGGCGACATGCCACTGCCGATGCAGGTCAAACTCCTGCGCGTGTTGCAGGAGCGCACCTTCGAACGCGTGGGCAGCAACAAGACCCAGAGCGTCGATGTGCGCATCATTGCCGCGACCCACAAGAATCTCGAAAGCATGATCGAGATCGGCACGTTCCGCGAAGATCTCTACTATCGCCTCAACGTGTTCCCGATCGAGATGGCGCCGCTGCGTGAGCGCGTCGAAGACATTCCGTTGCTGATGAACGAGCTGATCTCGCGCATGGAGCACGAGAAGCGCGGTTCGATCCGCTTCAACTCGGCAGCAATCATGTCGCTGTGCCGTCATGGCTGGCCGGGCAACGTCCGTGAGCTGGCCAACCTGGTGGAGCGCATGGCGATCATGCATCCGTACGGGGTGATTGGCGTCGTCGAGTTGCCGAAGAAATTCCGCTATGTCGATGACGAAGACGAGCAAATGGTCGACAGCCTGCGCAGCGATCTCGAAGAGCGCGTGGCCATCAACGGTCATACGCCGGACTTCACCGCCAACGCCATGCTGCCGCCTGAAGGTCTGGATCTGAAGGACTACCTCGGTGGTCTGGAGCAGGGCCTGATCCAGCAGGCGCTGGACGATGCCAATGGCATCGTTGCGCGTGCCGCCGAGCGCCTGCGCATTCGACGTACCACGCTGGTCGAGAAGATGCGCAAGTACGGCATGAGCCGGCGCGATGGAGACGAACAGGCGGAGGATTGACGCCTGTTTTTCAACTGCTTCATTTATAAGCAGTTTTTTTTAGGCACGGGTATTGCTACATCCCTCGCAACGTTCCGTTTAACTGACGGTCAGCCAAGCGAGAGAGCACAATGCCCCAAGCCGCCCAGATGTCTTCTGCCTCCAGTCCCGAGGGGCAACCGTCCTCCGTAGAGCAGGCAAGCCGACAGGGTCTTGAGCAGGCTTTCGAGCTGTTCAACCAGATGTCCAGTCAGTTGACTGACTCCTACAGCATGCTCGAAGCACGGGTGACCGAACTCAAGGGTGAGCTGGCGGTGGTCAGTGCCCAGCGCATGCAGGAGCTGGCGGAAAAAGAACGTCTGGCCAACCGTCTGCAAAACCTTCTTGATCTGTTGCCCGGTGGCGTCATCGTGATTGACGGTCACGGCATCGTGCGCGAAGCCAACCCGGCCGCCATCGAACTGCTTGGTCTGCCGCTGGACGGCGAACTGTGGCGCCATGTCATCGCACGTTGCTTTGCGCCGCGTGAAGACGACGGCCACGAAATCTCCCTGAAAAACGGTCGACGCCTGTCGATTGCCACGCGTTCGCTGGATGCCGAGCCGGGGCAATTGGTGCTGCTCAACGACCTGACAGAAACCCGTCATCTGCAAGATCAACTGGCGCGCCACGAACGTCTGTCCTCGCTGGGGCGCATGGTCGCCTCGCTGGCGCATCAGATCCGCACGCCGTTGTCCGCCGCGTTGCTCTATGCCAGTCACTTGACCGAGCAGGAACTGCCTGTCGCCACCCAGCAGCGTTTCGCCGGACGCCTCAAGGAGCGTCTGCATGAGCTGGAGCATCAGGTGCGCGACATGCTGGTCTTCGCTCGCGGTGAACTGCCGCTGACTGATCGCATCACGCCCAATGCCTTGATGCAGTCACTGCAAGCTGCCGCGTTGACCCACGTGCAGGACCTGCCGATTCGCTGGCAGTGCGACAGCCACGCCGGCGAGTTGCTGTGCAATCGCGACACGCTGGTCGGCGCGCTTTTGAATCTGATCGAGAACGCGATTCAGGCCAGCGCCGGCGATGTACGTCTGAAAGTGCATTGCTACAGCCGAGACAACACGCTGCGGTTGTGCGTCAGCGATACCGGCAGCGGCATCGAACCGACCGTGCTGGCACGTCTCGGCGAGCCATTTTTTACCACCAAAGTCACCGGTACCGGCCTCGGCCTGACCGTGGTCAAGGCTGTGGCACGGGCACATCAGGGAGAATTGCAGCTGCGTTCGCGGGTCGGACGCGGCACGTGCGCGCAGGTGATCCTGCCGCTGTTTTGCGCTGGACAAGGAGCTGAGTGAACGTCATGGGCATCAAGGTTTTGCTGGTCGAGGATGACCGCTCGTTGCGTGAGGCGCTGGCCGATACGTTGCTGTTGGCCGGTCATGATTATCACGCGGTCGGCAGTGCTGAAGAGGCACTGACGGCGGTAGCGCGCGAAGCATTCAGTCTGGTGGTCAGCGACGTCAACATGCCCGGCATGGATGGCCATCAACTGCTCGCGTTGCTGCGTGCCCGTCAGCCGCAGTTGCCGGTGTTGCTCATGACCGCCCACGGTGCGGTCGAGCGTGCCGTCGATGCGATGCGCCAAGGTGCGGCGGACTATCTGGTCAAACCGTTTGAGCCCAAGGCTTTGCTGGATCTGGTGGCGCGGCATGCGCTGGGCAATATTGGCGCATGCGAAGCTGATGGCCCGATCGCGGTCGAGCCGGCCAGTGCCCAGCTTCTGGAGTTGGCAGCGCGTGTCGCCCGCAGTGATTCCACCGTGCTGATTTCCGGCGAGTCCGGTACCGGCAAGGAAGTGCTGGCGCGCTACATTCACCAGCAATCCCATCGTGCCAGCCAACCGTTCATTGCGATCAATTGCGCGGCCATCCCCGACAACATGCTCGAAGCGACGTTGTTCGGTCACGAGAAAGGCTCGTTCACTGGCGCCATCGCGGCGCAGGCGGGCAAGTTCGAACAGGCCGACGGCGGCACCATCCTGCTCGACGAAATTTCCGAAATGCCCCTCGGCCTGCAAGCCAAACTGCTGCGCGTGTTGCAGGAGCGCGAAGTCGAGCGGGTGGGGGCGCGCAAGCCGATCACCCTGGACATCCGCGTGGTCGCCACCACCAACCGCGACCTGGCCGGGGAAGTGGCGGCGGGGCGTTTTCGTGAAGATCTTTTTTACCGTCTGTCGGTTTTTCCCCTGGCCTGGCGTCCACTTCGCGAGCGCACTGCCGATATCTTGCCGCTGGCTGAGCGCTTGCTGGCCAAGCACGTCAATAAAATGAAGCATGCGGCGGCAAAACTGTCGCCAGAGGCGCAGGCGTGCCTGATCGGTTATCCATGGCCGGGCAATGTGCGCGAGCTGGATAATGCGATTCAGCGTGCGCTGATTTTGCAGCAGGGCGGCTTGATCCAGCCGCAGGATTTCTGTCTTGCCGGGCCGGTGATGTTCGCCACGTTGCCAGCGGTAGCGCCGGTGCCTGCGGTGATTCGTGAGGTGGAGATCGAAGCGGATTCGGCCGGCGCCCTGGGTGATGACCTGCGCCGCCGGGAGTTTCAGATGATCATCGACACCCTGCGCACCGAGCGTGGCCGGCGCAAGGAAGCAGCGGAAAAGCTCGGCATCAGTCCGCGCACCCTGCGTTACAAGCTGGCGCAAATGCGCGATGCCGGGATGGATGTCGAAGGCTACCTGTTCGCCACCTGAGTCGTGGCGCAAAGATTTGAAAATGCTTTTCTGAAAGGGGTGCCCATGAGCTGGCACCCTTGTTGCTAATACCTGTGTACCCGCCGAGTGAGTGTCAAAAAATTGCGGGCCGCCCAAGAGAGTAGACCATGAGCCAAGGTATTGAATTTAATCGGTTGATGACAGACATGAAGGCCATGAAGCTGGATGCCATGTCTGCGCCGAAATCGACTGCCGCTGTCCCTGAACTGGCAGGCAGCAGCTTTTCCGACATGCTCGGTCAGGCCATCAACAAAGTCAGCGATACCCAGCAGGCGTCGACTCAACTGGCCAACGCATTTGAAGTGGGCAAGAGCGGCGTCGATCTGACGGACGTGATGATCGCTTCGCAAAAAGCCAGCGTGTCGTTCCAGGCTCTGACCCAGGTGCGCAACAAGCTGGTTCAGGCTTATCAAGACATCATGCAGATGCCGGTTTAAGGACGAGATTGAGTCATGGCAGAAGCAGTCGCCGATAACGTTCCGGCCAAGGCCACCCCGATAGACGGCAAACCGCCGCTGTTCGGCCTGTCCTTCCTGGAAAACCTCAATCTCGTCCTTAAACCGGCATCTGCATGATG
>NZ_JBIUVJ010000086.1:0-10054 GCF_044742875.1 Pseudomonas sp. NPDC087817 | reverse complement strand
GTCCTTCCTGGAAAACCTCTCCGAGATGACCGTGCTGCGTCAGGTGGGCCTGTTGGTCGGCCTGGCTGCGAGCGTGGCGATTGGCTTTGCCGTGGTGCTGTGGTCGCAGCAGCCGGATTACCGTCCGTTGTACGGCAGCCTTGCCGGCCTGGACGCCAAGCAGGTCATGGACACCCTGGCCTCCGCCGATATTCCTTACACCGTAGAACCGAATTCTGGCGCCTTGCTGGTCAAGGCCGATGACCTGTCCCGTGCGCGGATGAAACTCGCTGCTGCTGGTGTCACTCCCAGCGACGGCAACATCGGTTTCGAAATCCTCGACAAGGAACAGGGTCTGGGCACCAGCCAGTTCATGGAAGCGACCAATTATCGTCGCGGCCTCGAAGGTGAACTGGCCCGTACCATTTCCAGCCTGAACAACGTCAAGGGTGCTCGCGTGCACCTGGCGATTCCGAAGAGCTCGGTGTTCGTGCGTGATGAACGCAAGCCAAGCGCTTCGGTGCTGGTCGAGCTGTATTCCGGTCGTTCGCTGGAGCCGGGCCAGGTCGTGGCGATCATCAATCTGGTGGCCACCTCCGTTCCCGAGCTGAGCAAATCGCAGATCACCGTCGTCGACCAGAAGGGCAACCTGCTCTCTGATCAGGCGGAAAACTCCGAAATGACCATGGCCGGCAAGCAGTTCGATTACAGCCGCCGCATGGAAAGCATGCTGACTCAGCGCGTGCACAACATTCTGCAACCGGTGTTGGGTAACGACCGCTACAAGGCTGAAGTGTCGGCCGATATCGATTTCAATGCTGTCGAGTCCACCGCCGAGCAGTTCAACCCGGATCAACCGGCGCTGCGCAGTGAACAGTCGGTCAACGAACAACGTACCGCCAGCAATGGCCCGCAAGGTGTGCCGGGTGCCCTGAGCAACCAGCCACCGTCGCCAGCCTCGGCACCGCAAACCACCGGTGGCGCCGCAGCGCCTGCCAGCATGGTGCAGCCGGGTCAGCCATTGGTTGACGCCAACGGCCAGCAGATCATGGACCCGGCCACCGGCCAGCCGATGCTCGCGCCGTACCCGGCAGACAAGCGTCAACAATCCACCAAGAACTTCGAACTCGACCGTTCCATCAGCCACACCAAACAGCAGCAGGGTCGCCTGAATCGCCTGTCGGTGTCGGTGGTTGTCGATGATCAGGTCAAGGTCAATGCGGCTAACGGGGAAGTCACCCGCGCGCCGTGGAGTGCCGACGAATTGTCGCGCTTCACCCGTCTGGTACAGGACGCGGTCGGCTTCGATGCCAGCCGTGGCGACAGTGTCAGCGTGATCAACATGCCGTTCTCCGCCGAGCGCGGCGAAGTGATTGCCGATATTCCGTTCTACTCCCAGCCATGGTTCTGGGACATCGTCAAACAAGTGCTGGGTGTGTTGTTCATCCTCGTGCTGGTGTTTGGTGTGCTGCGTCCGGTGTTGAACAACATCACCGGCGGTGGCAAAGGCAAGGAGCTGGCCGGTCTTGGCGGCGACGTGGAACTCGGTGGCATGGGCGGCCTGGACGGCGAACTTTCCAACGATCGCGTAAGCCTCGGTGGTCCGCAGAGCATTCTGTTGCCGAGCCCGAGTGAGGGTTATGACGCGCAACTGAATGCAATCAAGAGCCTTGTGGCTGAAGACCCGGGTCGTGTGGCTCAGGTCGTGAAAGAGTGGATTAACGCAGATGAGTGATAACCGAGCCGCCACCGTCAAACTGAACAAGGTCGACAAAGCCGCGATTCTGCTGCTGTCCCTGGGTTCGACCGATGCTGCGCAAGTGCTGCGCCACATGGGCCCGAAAGAGGTTCAGCGCGTCGGCGTGGCCATGGCGCAGATGGGCAACGTCCATCGCGAACAGGTCGAGCAGGTCATGAGCGAGTTTGTCGACATCGTCGGTGACCAGACCAGCCTCGGCGTCGGTTCCGATGACTACGTGCGCAAAATGCTCACCCAGGCCCTGGGTGAAGACAAGGCCAACGGCCTGATCGACCGCATCCTGCTCGGTGGCAACACCAGCGGCCTCGACAGCCTGAAATGGATGGAGCCGCGCGCCGTAGCCGACGTGATCCGTTACGAACACCCGCAGATCCAGGCCATCGTGGTTGCGTACCTCGACCCGGATCAGGCCGGTGAGGTGCTCGGCAACTTTGACCACAAGGTGCGTCTGGACATCATCCTGCGCGTCTCGTCGTTGAACACCGTGCAGCCAGCGGCACTGAAAGAATTGAACCAGATTCTCGAGAAGCAGTTCTCCGGCAACTCGAACGCCTCGCGCACCACCCTGGGTGGCATCAAGCGTGCGGCAGACATCATGAACTTCCTCGACAGCTCGATCGAAGGCCAGCTCATGGACTCGATCCGCGAAGTCGACGAAGACCTGTCCGGTCAGATCGAAGACCTCATGTTCGTGTTCAACAACCTCGCCGATGTCGACGACCGTGGCATTCAGGCGCTGTTGCGCGAAGTGTCTTCCGACGTGCTGGTGCTGGCCCTCAAGGGTTCGGACGAAGGCGTCAAAGAAAAGATCTTCAAGAACATGTCCAAACGTGCGGCCGAACTGTTGCGCGACGACCTCGAGGCCAAAGGCCCGGTGCGCGTCAGCGACGTCGAAACCGCGCAGAAGGAAATCCTCACCATCGCCCGCCGTATGGCCGAAGCCGGAGAGATCGTGCTCGGTGGCAAGGGCGGCGAGGAAATGATCTAAGCCCATGGATAAGCACGATGACGATGTGACGGATCTGATCCGTGCCCGCGATGTCCGTGGCTTCGAGTCATGGGCAATGCCCAGCTTCGATCCGCCGAAACCGGAACCCGAGCCGGAGCCTGAGCCCGAACCGCCGGAAATGGAAGAAGTGCCGCTGGAAGAAGTCCAGCCACTGACCCTGGAAGAACTCGAAAGCATCCGTCAGGAGGCTTACAACGAGGGCTTCGGCATCGGCGAAAAAGAAGGCTTTCACAGCGCTACGCTGAAGGTTCGTCAGGAAGCCGAAGTTGCGTTGGCGGCGAAACTGGCCAGCCTTGAGCAACTGATGACTCACCTGTTCGAGCCTATCGCCGAGCAAGACACCCAGATCGAAAAATCGCTGGTTGATCTTGTGCAACACATCACCAAACAGGTGATCAAGCGCGAGCTGGCCATCGATTCGTCGCAGATCGAACACGTCATGCGCGACGCCCTCAAGCTGCTGCCGCTGGGCGTGGAAAACGTGCGTCTGTACGTCAATCCGCAGGACTTCGAGCAGGCCAAAGCCCTGCGCGAACGTCACGAAGAGACCTGGCGCATCGTTGAAGACGAAGCGCTGATGCCGGGTGGTTGCCGGGTCGAGACGGCGCACAGCCGCATCGACGCGAGCATTGAAACCCGTGTCACTCAGGTCATGGACAAGCTGTTCGATCAACTGCACGAACAGGCTTTGCACCCGGCTGCCCCGGACTTGAGCCTGGATATTGCCGAAGACGTCAAACCGGCGGCCGAGCCAGACGAGCCGCTTGCGGACACCGCCGATGCGCCTTGAACGCACCAGTTTCGCCAAGCGCCTCAGCACCTATGCCGAAGCCACTGAAATTGCTGGCGCGCCGATTCTCGAAGGTCGCCTGCTGCGTATGGTTGGTCTCACGCTGGAAGCCGAAGGCCTGCGCGCAGCCATGGGCACGCGCTGCCTGGTAATCAATGACGACAGCTATCACCCGTCCCAGGTGGAAGCGGAAGTCATGGGTTTCTCCGGCGGCAAAGTCTTTCTGATGCCGGTCGGCAGCGTCGCCGGTATCGCTCCCGGTGCCCGCGTGGTGCCATTGGCCGAAACCGGTCGACTGCCGATGGGCATGAGCATGCTCGGCCGTGTGCTCGATGGCGCCGGTCGTGCGTTGGACGGCAAGGGTGGCATGAAAGCCGAAGACTGGGTGCCGATGGATGGCCCGACGATCAACCCGCTCAACCGCGACCCGATCAGCGTACCGCTGGACGTCGGCATCCGTTGCATCAACGGTTTGTTGACGGTGGGCCGTGGTCAGCGTCTGGGTCTGTTCGCCGGTACTGGTGTCGGTAAATCGGTATTGCTGGGCATGATGACCCGCTTCACTGAGGCCGACATTATCGTCGTCGGCCTGATCGGTGAGCGGGGTCGCGAAGTTAAAGAATTCATCGAGCACATCCTCGGTGAAGAAGGCCTCAAGCGTTCGGTGGTGGTGGCCTCGCCGGCGGACGATGCGCCGCTGATGCGTTTGCGCGCAGCGATGTACTGCACGCGCATTGCCGAGTATTTCCGCGACAAGGGCAAGAACGTCCTGTTGCTGATGGATTCGCTGACCCGTTTCGCCCAGGCGCAGCGGGAAATCGCTTTGGCCATCGGCGAGCCGCCAGCGACCAAGGGTTATCCGCCCTCGGTGTTCGCCAAACTGCCGAAATTGGTGGAGCGTGCCGGTAATGCCGAGAAGGGCGGGGGTTCGATCACCGCGTTCTACACGGTACTGTCCGAGGGCGATGACCAACAGGACCCGATTGCCGACTCGGCGCGGGGCGTACTTGATGGCCACATCGTGCTGTCGCGGCGTCTGGCAGAGGAAGGGCACTACCCGGCCATCGATATCGAAGCCTCGATCAGCCGGGTGATGCCGGCGGTGGTCTCGGCGGAACACATGCAGCGCGCGCAGTATTTCAAGCAATTGTGGTCGCGCTATCAGCAGAGTCGCGACCTCATCAGCGTCGGTGCGTACGTCGCTGGTGGCGATCGCGAGACCGATCTGGCGATTTCCCTGCAACCGCAATTGGTCAGGTACCAGCGTCAGGGCCTCAACGACAAAATCAACATGGGCGAAAGCCAGTCCTATCTCGAGACCCTGTTCGCCCCTGCGGCGGGCGGGTAACCGGCCATGGCCGTCAGCCGAGCCGCGCGTCTCGCTCCGGTGGTGGACATGGCCGAACAGGCCGAGAAAACCGCCGTGCAGCGCCTGGGCTATTTTCAGGGCCAGGTGAAGGTCGCCGAAAGCAAACTCGCCGACCTGCATGCCTTTCGTCTGGATTACTCGCAGCAATGGATCGTGCGCGGCAGCACTGGCGTCAGTGGGCAATGGCTGCTCGGCTTCCAGGGCTTTCTGGCGCAACTCGACACCGCCGTTGACCAGCAGCGGCAGAGCCTGGTCTGGCACCAGAACAAGCTCGACAAGGCTCGTGAGGAATGGCAACAGGCCTTCGCCAAGGTCGAGGGCCTGCGCAAACTGGTGCAGCGCTATCGCGAAGAGGCGCAACGCCTTGAAGACAAACGCGAGCAGAAGCTGCTCGATGAGTTGTCCCAGCGCTTGCCGCGTCATCAGCCATTCTAAGCCGCGCCGTTCCCACATGTGATCCCGCGTTGCACCTTGCCCCAACACTGTCCAAGTGCTAAACCTTGTACACGTTCGTCAATGACAAGGAAGCCAGTCAATGTCAGTCGTTACAGAATTATCCCCGGATGGTCAAAAACTGACGATTTTAGTCAAGGGTCGATTCGATTTCGCCAAGCATCAGGAATTTCGAGAGTCCTACGAGAATCTGCAGCCGAAACCCGAATCCTTTGAAGTGGATTTGAAAGACGCCACTTACCTCGACAGTTCGGCGCTCGGGATGTTGTTGCTGCTGCGCGATCATGCCGGCGGTGAAAGTGCCGAAATCACGCTGACCCACGCCAATGCCGATGTTCGCAAGATTCTTGCGATTTCAAATTTCGAACAAATCTTCGACGTGGCATAAGCGCAATGCAGGCTGATTCCGAGCCGCTGACAATTCTGATCGCCGAAGACAGCGCCGCCGACCGGTTGCTGTTGTCGACCATCGTTCGCCGTCAGGGCCATGAGGTGCTGACGGCGGCCAATGGTGCCGATGCAGTGGAGATCTTCCGCCGGCAACAACCGCATCTTGTCCTGATGGACGCGATGATGCCGGTGATGGACGGTTTCGAGGCTGCGCGGCAGATCAAGGCGCTGGCCGGGGAAACCCTGGTGCCGATCATCTTCCTGACTTCGCTCACCGAAAGTGAGGCGTTGGCCCGCTGTCTGGAGGCCGGTGGTGACGACTTTCTGGCGAAGCCCTACAACCAGGTGATTCTTGCCGCCAAAATCAAGGCGATGGACCGCTTGCGCCGCTTGCAAGCCACGGTGCTGCAGCAGCGCGACCTGATCGCCAAACATCACGATTACCTGCTCAACGAGCAACGGGTCGCAAAAGCCGTGTTCGACAAGGTCGCGCACTCCGGTTGCCTGAGTGCGCCGAATATTCGTTATCTGCAATCACCCTATGCGCTGTTCAATGGCGACCTATTGCTGGCGGCGTATACGCCGGCGGGCGACATGCATGTGTTGCTGGGTGATTTCACCGGCCATGGCTTGCCGGCCGCCGTCGGTGCGATGCCGTTGGCCGAAGTGTTTTACGGCATGACGGCCAAGGGCTACGGCTTGGCGGAAACCCTGCGCGAGATGAACGCCAAGCTCAAGCGCATCCTGCCGGTGGACATGTTCTGTTGTGCGACGCTGCTGTGCCTGAGTTCTCAAAGGCGTTCGGTCGAAGTCTGGAACGGTGGCATGCCGGACGGCTATCTGCACCGGATTGCCAGCGGCGAGCGCGAGCCTCTGGCTGCGCGACATTTGCCGTTGGGGGTATTGAGCCCGCAGGCGTTCGATGACTGCACGCAAGTGCATCCGATGGCCGTCGGTGATCGGGTCTTCCTGTTGTCCGACGGGGTGATCGACACCAGTAACGCCAGTGATCAGTTGTTCGGCGTCGAGCGTTTGCAGCGAGTGTTCGCCAGCAATCGCGAGCCAGATCGACTGTTCGACGAGATCGAGCAGGCGCTGCGCGATTTTCGCGGTGAGGCTCGCGACGATGTGAGTATGGTCGAGGTCAGCCTGCTTGAGCCTGAGCAGGTGCACCCTGCGGTGCCGGTGTACTCCGACAGCGGTCAGTCGTGTCCGCTGGACTGGTCGGCGAGTTTCGAATTTCGTGGCGCCACGTTAAAGCGTTTCAATCCGTTGCCGTACCTGTTGCAGTTGCTCCAGGAGGTGCATGGGCTGCGCGCGCAAAGCGGCGCGTTATACAGCGTGCTCGCCGAGTTGTATTCCAATGCACTGGAGCACGGGGTGTTGGGTCTGGACTCCAGCCTCAAGCGCGATGCCTCGGGATTCGCCCGCTACTATGAGCAGCGCAACGTGCGTCTGGAGAGTTTGCAGGATGGCTTTGTGCGTGTGCATTTGCAGGTGAAGCCGCAAGGCAAGGGCGGGTGTCTGCTTATCCGTGTCGACGACAGCGGTAAGGGTTTCGATGTCGCAAGGGTCATGGATCGGCCGCTGGACGGTGTCCGTCTGTCGGGACGCGGTGTCAGTCTGGTCCGGCAATTGGGGCGCAACGCGAGTTGGTCGGACGAAGGTCGTAGTGCCCACGTGGAGTTTTTCTGGGAGATTGAGGCATAATCGGCGCAATTCTTGATCAAGGAGTGAGCAAGTGACTGATAAACATATTGATCGCGAGGTGCTCAGCGTACTACGCGAAGTCATGGAGGATGGTTATCCCGAATTGCTGGATACCTTTCTGGCGGATTCGGAAAACCGCCTGCTTGAGCTGCGCGAGACTGCCGATGCCAAGGTCTTGTCCGAAGTGGCTCATAGCTTCAAGGGCAGCGCCGGCAACATGGGCGCGGTTCGACTGGCCGAGCTTTGTCAGAGGCTTGAGTCGGACGCCAAAGGCAATAGCCCTGCACAAATCGCCAAACTGGTCGCCGAGATCAGTAGCGAATTCGCTCAGGTGCGGCCTGAATATGAGTATGAACGCCAAGACGCGCTAACCCAATAAAACGAGCCGTCCGGCGCTTTTCCAAAGCGTCGGACAAAACTGGCCCGGCACTTGCAGTCATCTCCCGCAACTGTACCTACGATCCCAGTGCAGCGGAGACCGTTTCATGCCTGCGACCCCCAACATTCTTCTTCAGAACGCCGCCCAGGCCAAGGCGCAAGCCGCCTCTGCCAAACCGTCGGCAGTGGCCGCAGACGCCGGGGACAAGGCCTCAAGCTTCGCTCAGGTGTTTGCCAGTCAGGATTCGAGCAAGCCTGCCGTCACGGTTGACACCCCGCTGAAATCGGCGCGCGACAAGGTCGCTGACACCGGCGGCAAGAAGGACGTCAGCAAGGATCAATCTGCCCCTGCGAAGCCGGCGGTTGCCGATAGCGGCAATGCCTTGCCTGCCGACAAGCCGGTGGCGGCCGACGACAAGGTCGTCAGCAGCGACGAATCCACGGAGACCAACCAGACTCCGGTAGCCGATGCCAATCCAGTCGATCCGACGCTGGATCCTGCGTTGGCCGCCGTCGTGCAGCCGGCAGTGACGGCACCCGTCGTGCCGGTCCCGGTTGTCGAAGCGGCCACCCCGGCGAAAACCGAAACTCCGGCCGTGTCCCTATTGCCAGGTGTGGTCAAGGATCCGGCGGCGAGCACCGACAGCGATTTCGATCCTTCGGCCGATCCTCTCGATGCCTTGCCGGCCGTGCGCATGGCAATGGAGCAGGGTGGACATATCTCCGCCGCCAGCCAGGCACAACCGAAAGCGGCGCCCGCGCAGACTCAGGCTGACGGCGAATTGACCTCGGCGCAGAACTTTGCCGCCGGCATGGCCAGCATGCTTGATGTGCAGGCCGACAAGGACAGCACCAGTCAGGGCGGCGAGAAGGCTTTCAGCGGGCTGATCGATGACGGCCTGAAAGACCTGAAAACCGCCACCAGCGACACCCGCGTCGATGACTTCGCCAACCGCTTGGCGGCACTGACGCAGGCTGCCACGCCGAAAACTGCGAACGCGGTACCTGTCAATCAGCCGATCGCCATGCATCAAAGCGGCTGGACCGAAGAAGTGGTCAACCGCGTCATGTATCTGTCGAGCGCCAATCTGAAGGCGGCGGACATTCAGTTGCAGCCGGCCGAGCTGGGGCGTCTGGATATCCGCGTGAACATGGTCCCCGACCAGCAGACTCAGGTGACGTTCATGAGCGCGCACCCGAGTGTGCGTGAAGCGCTTGACGGGCAGATGCATCGTTTGCGCGAGATGTTCAACCAGCAGGGCATGGGTCAGGTCGACGTCAATGTCTCCGATCAGAACCGTGGCTGGCAGGGCCAGCAAGGTCAGGAGCAGGCGCAGCAGGGCCAGAGTGGGCGCACCAGCGCTCTTGGAGGTCGTCTGGATTCGGCGGATGAAGAGCTGGCACCCGCCGCTATTGCTGAAGCAGCCGCGCAAACCACCAGCGTGATCGGCACCAGCGCGGTCGACTATTACGCCTGACACACCGCTGTACCCTGTGGGAGCTGGCTTGCCAGCGATGGCGGCGGCACATTCGAAATCAATGTGTCAGACAAATCGCTATCGCTGGCAAGCCAGCTCCCACAGGGGCTTGCATCAGTAGACACATCCCTCTCGTCAATCCCTCCGACACTTCTGGCATAACACTTGCTCTTGCCTTGCCGTGCGACTGTGAAAACCCGATTAGTGACGGATTATTGGCATGGCGAAGAGCGAAACAGCAGCAGTGAAAGACCCAGCAACCAAAGGCAAACTCAAGCTGATCATCGTGATCGTGCTGGCGTTGCTGCTGGCCATTGGCGCGTCCGTGGGGGCGACCTGGTTCTTCATGCACAGCGCCCAAAGCAAGCCTGCCGAGGCCGCAGATGCAGCGCCCGTCGGCAAGCAGCCGGCGATTTTCGAGCCGATGGCGCCGGCCTTTGTCGCCAACTACAACCAGAACGGCCGTCAGCGCTACATGCAGGTGAGCATCACCATGCTGGCGCGTAACCAGGCCGATCTGGAAGCGCTGAAAGTGCACATGCCGGTGATCCGCAACAACCTGGTGATGCTCTTCTCCGGTCAGGATTTCGCCACTTTGGCGACGCCGGTCGGCCAGGAGATGTTGCGCCAGAAGGCCACAGCGAGCGTGCAGGAAGTGGCGCAGAAAGAGCTGGGCAAAGTGGTGATCGAACAGTTGCTTTTCACTAATTTCGTACTGCAGTAGGGACACGACAGGGGC
>NZ_JBIUVJ010000085.1:0-15297 GCF_044742875.1 Pseudomonas sp. NPDC087817 | reverse complement strand
TCTGTGCGTGTTTTTCTGCGGGGTGCTCTTCCGATCTCCCAGTGTTTTTCACCCTGGTTTACCCCGGAAACCCCGCCAAACCCGTGGTAAAAAGCCTCTTGGCGCAGTTCGAAAACATTACCTTCAGCAAATTCACGCGACCGTACATCGACAGCGTGGAAAAAGCGCGGGCCATGGTACAACAAATCAACAAAGCCGCTGAAACCGACGGCTTTCGCCCGATCATCTTCGACACCATCGTCAATCAGGACATTCGTGAGATTCTCGCAACGTCCAATGGTTTCATGATCGACATTTTCTCGACCTTCCTCGCCCCGCTCGAGCAGGAACTGACCGAGCATTCTTCCTACACCGTCGGCAAGTCCCATTCGATCGGGCACAACTCCAATTACATGGAGCGCATCGAGGCGGTGAACTTCGCCCTCGACAACGACGACGGCGCGCGCACGCACTATTACGACAAGGCTGACCTGATACTAGTGGGCGTGTCGCGATGTGGTAAGACGCCGACGTGCCTGTACATGGCCATGCAATTCGGCATCCGCGCAGCGAACTATCCGCTGACCGAAGACGACATGGAGCGCCTGACCCTGCCGTCCGCCCTGCGCGCCCACCAGCACAAGCTGTTCGGCCTGACCATCGACCCGGACCGCCTCACCGCGATCCGTAACGAGCGCAAACCCAACAGCCGCTATTCGAGCTACGCCCAGTGCGAATTCGAAGTGCGCGAAGTGGAAAATCTCTTCCGCCGCGAGAACATTCCGAACATCAACTCCACGCATTTTTCGGTGGAAGAGATTTCGGCGAAAATTCTGGTGGAGAAAGGCGTGGAGCGGCGCTTCAAATAATTTTGCGGTTTCCGGGCTGACGCGATCGCGGGCAAGCCAGCTCCCACAGGGTTTTGTAGTGAATGCGAAATTTGCAAACACTAGAGAAACCTGTGGGAGCGGGCTTGCCCGCGATGAACGATCACACGGTCTCTGTCAGTGCGCGATTTAAAGCCTCAAACCCCGCCAGCAACAAGCCGTCATCCCCTACCGAGTTACACACACTCACCCGAATAAACTGCGGCACCGCTGCATGCCCCACCGCAAACGCCTCGGCTGTGGCAACCAGGTAGTTGCGCTCTTTCAGTTCAGCGGCGATCTGCGACGCGCGCCACAACTCAGGCACTTCCACCCAGAAATGCGGACTGTGGCTGTGCGTCTTGTAGCTCAGCCCTTCCAGCGACCTCGCAACCAACGCCTTGCGCCGGGTGATCTCGTTGATCTGTTCATCCAGCAAACGCTCGGCCATGCCGTTTTCGATCCACTGGCTCGCCACTTCCATCGCCAGTGGGTTGGCCATCCAGCAGGTGCCACGAATCGCAGCACTCAGGCGACCGATCAATGCCTGCGGTGCATGCAGATAGCCGATGCGCAACCCTGCTGAAACAGCCTTGCTCAAACTGCCGATCAACACCGAACGCTCCGCGGCGTAATAACTCAGGGGTAGCGGGCGCTGGCGATCCAGCACCGCATGGGCTTCATCTTCAATGATCAGTAGATTGTGATCACGACAGACCTCGGCAATCGCCTCACGCCGTGAGACCGACATGACCGCAGCCGTAGGATTCTGGATCGTCGGCGTGCAATACAGCGCCGAGACGCGATGCTGACGGCAAATGTCCTGCAGAGATGAAGGCAACAGTCCTTCGTCATCCATCCCCGCACCAATCAGTTTTATCCCGAGCTGACGTGCGACGCTGATCAATCCGGGGTAGGACAAATGCTCGGTGACCACGGCGTCGCCGGCCTTGAGCAACCCCATCAACGCACACAACAGGCCATGCTGCCCGCCGTTGACGCACAGCACATGATCGGCGTGAGGCACGAAATCCCCGTGACGCAGCCAATCAGCTCCCGCCGCGCGATGCCTTGGCAACCCACCTTCGGGGGTGTACCCCGTCAATTGCTGCAAGCGTCGCGAATCACTCGCCAGGGTGTGCAGGGCTTGGCTCATCAAGGCCGTTTCCTGCCCGGGGATCGGCTGATTCCGGCTCATGTCCAGGCAGGCTTGCGGTTCATCGCTGACATTGCGAAAGCCCTTGTCCTGCGGCCGTTCCATCCCGCGCTGACGCACATAAGTGCCATCGCCTACGCGCGCCACCACCAGTCCTACACGCTCCAATTCGCCGTAAGCACGACTGATGGTGCCGATGGTGACGCCAAGACTGTCGGCCAACAGTCGGTGAGGCGGCAGCTTGCTACCGGGTTCGATGACCCCGGCACCGATGGCTTTTTCGACCGCATCCGCGAGCCGCTTGTACTTCACACCGACGCCATGGGCGAGGCCGTCACGGAGGATTGACACCATGGCAATACTTACTTTGACACTCATTCTCGCCCCGAATAGCGTAAGAAAAACAGGTTCAATCAGGGATAGACCTTTTCATTGACGAGGTCAATTCTGCCGTTCGGAGCACCCAGCATGTCGACCGCTATCAGCACACCGTTGAACATCAGCAAGCCGTGGCTCGGCGGGTTAGTCACCAGCCTGCTGTTTCTCATCGTCTGTCTGAGCTGGGGCACCACGTGGCTGGGGATAAAGATTGCGGTGGAAAGCGTGCCGCCCCTGACGGCCGCCGGTTTGCGTTTTCTGATTGCCTTCCCGCTGTTTCTGGGTTTCGCCGTATTACGCAAGGAGCCTTTGTTGTTTCCCCGGGAAAGTCGCTGGTTTTTCGTGTTCGTCACCTTGTCGTACTTCAGCCTGCCGTACTACTTGCTCAACTACGGCGAGATGCATGTCTCCTCCGGCCTGACTGCCCTGTTATTCAGTGGCATGCCGGTGTTCATCCTGATTTTTTCCGCGATGTTTCTGCGCGAGCAAATCCACCCCGCGCAGATGGTCGGCATCGCCATCGGCTTCGGCAGTCTGTTCATGATTATCCGCAGCCAGGGCTTGCATCTGGATCAGGCCGAATGGCTTGGCGTGCTGGCGATTCTCGGCGCGGCGATCCTGCATGCGCTGTGCTACGTGGTGACCAAAAAGCATGGCAGCGCGATCAGCGTGATCACTTACAACACCCTGCCCATCGGCATCGCCGGTTTGATGCTGCTGGTGGTTGGCCTGGGTCTGGAAAGCCCGACATTCGCCTCGATCACCCCGCGCTCGTGGGGCGCCCTGCTCTACCTCGGACTGGTGGCGTCGGTCGGCGGCTTTATCGTCTATTTCATCCTGCTCAAACGTTTGAGTCCGGTGCTTCTGTCGTTCGTCTTCATCATCTTTCCGGTGTTCGCCGTGATCATCGGCGCCTGGTACGAAGGCACGCAAATTTCTCGCGACCTGATGCTCTATTCGGCGACCCTGCTCGCCGGTTTCGCCATCACCAAACTGCCCGTCAAACGCTGAAAAACACTTGTCGATTCGCAGCAGAACTCACTTTGAACATTGGAGGTTCAAATGTCGGTACACACCATGGAAACCCTCAGCCTGTTTAACAATGCTCCCTACCAGCGCGACTTCAGTGCGCGGGTCATCGCGGTGGTTGATCAAGCCGTCGTGCTGGAACACACCCTGTTTTATCCAACCGGAGGTGGGCAACCCGGGGATACCGGGTATTTCAGCCTGCCGGATGGCACGCGGATCAACGTCACGGGCACGGTGCGCGATCCCTTGCTGCCGTCGATCATCTGGCATCAGGTGGAGCAATGCCCGCCGCACCTGTGCACGGGCGCCCTGCTCAATGCCAGCCTCGATTGGCAGCGGCGCTATCAACACATGAAGATGCACACGTGCCTGCACCTGCTGGGTTCGATCATCAATGCGCCGGTGACCGGGTGCAGCATCAGCGCCGACAAGGGACGTCTGGATTTCGATCTGCCGGAAATGACCCTCGACAAAGAGAGCATCACTGACGAACTCAACGCGCTGATTGAGCAGGCCATTCCAGTCAGCACTTTGTCGATGCCGGCCTCGGAATACCCGGCACTGCTGCAAAGCACCGGCAGCAAAACCGCGAAGCCGCCAGTGATCCAGGGCGACCTGCGGATGGTCGAAGTCATCGGCATCGATATCCAGCCCTGTGGCGGCACCCATGTGCAAAACACCCGGGAAATCGGCCGAGTGTTTTGCGAAAAAATCGAAAAGAAAAGCAGGAACAATCGACGGGTGATCCTGCGATTCGAATGACGACGCCTGCGCCGACCTCAGATCACCAACAGGTCGACAAAGCGGTTCACCGCGGTCGCTTCAAGCTGCGTCTGATCCTTGCACAACGCGAAGATCTCGCCGCTGCGTTGCCCGGTGAAACGGGTGGCCAGGTTCGCCTTGAACTTGTCTTCGAGCAACGGAATGCCTTCGGCGCGACGTCGACGATGGCCGATCGGGTACTCCACGATCACGTTCTCGGTACTTGAACCGTCCTTGAAAAACACCTGCACGGCGTTGGCAATCGAGCGTTTGTCGGCCTCCAGATACTCGCGGGTGAAGCGCGGCTCTTCGACGATGACCATTTTCTCGCGCAGCACATCGATGATCGGATGCGCCTTGTGGAAGTCGTCTTCGTATTGCTCGGCCACCAGATTGCCGAAGGCCAGCGGCACAGCGGTCATGTACTGGATGCAGTGATCGCGGTCGGCCGCGTTGGCCAGCGGCCCGACCTTGGAAATGATGCGAATCGCCGATTCATGGGTGGTGATGACGATTCTGTCGATCTCGTGCAGGCGATTGCGCACTTGTGGATGCAGTGTCACGGCGGCCTCGCAGGCCGTTTGCGCGTGGAATTCGGCGGGGAAGCTGATTTTGAACAGGACGTTTTCCATCACGTAACTGCCGAACGGCCGTGAAAAGCTGAAGCTGCGTTTGTCCTCGGGCTTCAACGCCAGATCGCTGTTGGTGTGGCTGAACAGCACGTCGTAAAAGCCCCACTGTCTAGCGCTCAAAACACCGGGAATGCCCATCTCGCCGCGAAGGGCGATGTCGGCCAGACGCACGCCGCGACTCGATGCATCCCCCGCCGCCCAGGATTTGCGCGAGCCGGCGTTTGGCGCGTGGCGATAGGTGCGCAACGCCTGCCCATCGGCGAACGCGTGGGACAACGCCGACAGCAGTTGCTCGCGGTTGGCGCCCATCAATTTGGCGGCCACAGCGGTCGAGGCGACTTTCACCAGAATGACGTGATCGAGTCCTACGCGGTTGAAGGAGTTTTCCAGGGCGATGATGCCTTGAATTTCATGGGCCATGATCATGGCTTCGAGCACATCGCGAATCGTCAGCGGTGCTTCGCCATTGGCCAGACGTTTTTGCGAGAGGTGATCGGCCACTGCAAGAATGCCGCCGAGGTTGTCCGACGGATGCCCCCATTCAGCGGCGAGCCAGGTGTCGTTGTAGTCGAGCCAACGGACGATGCAGCCGATGTCCCACGCGGCCTTCACCGGGTCGAGGCGATAACTGGTGCCCGGAACCCGCGCGCCAAACGGCACGACAGTGCCTTCGACGAGGGGGCCCAGGTGTTTGGTGCATTCGGGGAAACGCAGGGCCAGCAAACCACAGCCGAGCGTGTCCATCAGGCAGTTGCGGGCGGTGTTCAGGGCTTCGGCAGATTCGACTTTGAAGGTGAGGACATAGTCTGCGATGTCCTGCAGGACACGGTCGTAGTCGGGGCGGTTGTTCAGGTCGACGTTGGCGCTCATGTTCGATTCACTCTTGAAGTGGTTCGTTGATGGGACCTCGGTTCAGGGCTAACGATTTCTTATGGTTGAAATGCAGATAACTGTAGGAGTGAGCCTGCTCGCGATGGCGGCGTGTCAGGCAACATTGATGCTGAATGTCAGTGCGCTATCGCGAGCAGGCTCACTCCTACAGTTTTGTTCGGTGCCGGGTCAGAAAGAATCACCGGGGATCCGGACGTAACCTTCCATCAAAACCCGCGCACTGCGGCTCATGATGGCTTTCTTCACGACCCACTCACCGTTTTCAAGGCTGGCCTCGGCGCCGACGCGCAAGGTCCCGGACGGGTGACCGAAGCGCACGGCGTTGCGTTCCACGCCGCCAGCCGCGAGGTTGACCAGCGTCCCGGATATCGCCGCTGCCGTACCGATCGCCACCGCAGCTGTGCCCATCATCGCGTGGTGCAACTTGCCCATCGACAACGCACGCACCAGCAAATCAACGTCAGCTGCGCCAATCGCTTTACCGCTCGACGCAACGTAATCCGCAGGTTTGGCCACGAACGCAACTTTCGGTGTGTGCTGACGTTTGGCGGCTTCATCCAGATTGGCAATCAGGCCCATGCGCAGGGCGCCATAAGCACGAATCGTCTCGAACATCTGTAGCGCTTTCGGATCGCTGTTGATCGCGCTCTGCAACTCGGTGCCGGTGTAACCAATGTCTTCGGCGTTGACGAAAATCGTCGGGATCCCGGCATTGATCATGGTTGCCTTGAAGGTACCAACCCCCGGCACTTCCAGCTCATCAATCAGGTTGCCGGTGGGGAACATCGAACCACCGCCGCCCTCTTCTTCCGCCGCCGGGTCCATGAATTCGACTTGCACTTCGGCGGCCGGAAAGGTCACTCCGTCGAGTTCGAAATCACCGGTCTCTTGCACTTCGCCGTTGGTGATCGGTACGTGGGCGATGATGGTCTTGCCGATGTTGGCCTGCCACACGCGCACCACCGCCACACCGTTGTGTGGAATGCGGCTGGCGTCGACCAGACCGTTGCTGATGGCGAAGGAGCCAACGGCTGCCGAGAGGTTGCCGCAGTTGCCGCTCCAGTCGACGAACGGCTTGTCGATGGAGACCTGACCGAACAGGTAATCGACGTCATGATCGGCCTTGATGCTTTTCGACAGAATCACGGTTTTGCTGGTGCTGGACGTGGCGCCGCCCATGCCGTCGATCTGCTTGTCGTACGGGTCGGGGCTGCCGATCACGCGCAGCAGCAAGGCGTCGCGAGCCGGGCCGGGGATCTGTGCCGCTTCGGGCAGATCCCTGAGGCTGAAGAACACGCCTTTGCTGGTGCCGCCACGCATGTAGGTGGCGGGGATCTTGATTTGTGGTGCGTGAGCCATGGTGCTCCTTAACGAAGACATGGGACTTGAAGTCCCATGCCCACATCAGTTGATTTAAACGGCAACCGCCGACTCTTCGAGGAAGTCTTGAGCGAAGCGTTGCAACACGCCGCCGGCCTCGTAGATCGATACTTCTTCAGCGGTATCCAGACGGCAGGTCACCGGCACTTCGACGCGCTCGCCGTTTTTGCGATGGATCACCAGCGTCAGGTCGGCACGCGGTGTACGGGCGCCGATCACGTCGTAGGTTTCGCTACCATCGATGGCCAGGGTGTGGCGGTCGGTGCCCGCTTTGAACTCCAGCGGCAACACGCCCATGCCCACCAGATTGGTGCGGTGAATGCGCTCGAAACCTTCTGCGGCAATCGCCTCGACACCTGCCAGACGCACGCCTTTGGCCGCCCAGTCGCGGGACGAACCCTGGCCATAGTCGGCGCCGGCAATGATGATCAACGGCTGCTTGCGTTCCATGTAGGTTTCGATGGCTTCCCACATGCGCATGACCTTGCCTTCCGGCTCGACCCGCGCCAGCGAACCCTGTTTGACCTTGCCGTTTTCCACGACCATTTCGTTGAACAGTTTCGGGTTGGCAAACGTTGCGCGCTGTGCGGTCAGGTGGTCGCCACGGTGCGTTGCGTAAGAGTTGAAGTCCTCTTCCGGCAGGCCCATTTTCGCCAGGTATTCACCGGCAGCGCTGTCGAGCATGATCGCGTTCGAGGGCGACAAGTGATCGGTGGTGATGTTGTCCGGCAACACCGCCAACGGGCGCATGCCCTTGAGCGGACGCGCACCGGCCAGCGCGCCTTCCCAGTACGGCGGTCGGCGGATGTAGGTGCTCATTTCGCGCCAGTCGTACAACGGCGTGACTTTCGGGCCGGTGTCTTCATGGACGGCGAACATCGGAATATAGACCTGACGGAACTGCTCGGGCTTGACCGAAGACTTCACCACAGCGTCGATTTCTTCGTCGCTCGGCCAGATGTCTTTCAGGCGGATTTCCTTGCCATCCACAACACCGAGAACATCTTTTTCGATATCGAAACGGATGGTGCCGGCGATGGCATACGCGACCACCAGTGGCGGCGATGCGAGAAACGCCTGCTTGGCATACGGATGGATGCGGCCGTCGAAGTTGCGGTTGCCGGAAAGCACAGCGGTGGCATAGAGATCGCGGTCGATGATCTCTTGCTGGATCACCGGATCGAGGGCGCCGGACATGCCGTTGCAGGTGGTGCAAGCGAAGGCGACGACGCCGAAACCGAGTTGCTCCAGCTCCGTGGTCAGCCCCGCTTCATCGAGGTACAGCGCCACGGTTTTCGAGCCCGGCGCCAGCGAGGATTTCACCCATGGCTTGCGGGTCAGGCCGAGCTTGTTGGCATTGCGCGCGAGCAGGCCGGCAGCAATCACGTTGCGCGGGTTACTGGTGTTGGTGCAACTGGTGATGGCGGCGATGATCACCGCACCGTCGGGCATTTGCCCCGGCACGTCATCCCACTGCCCGGAAATACCTTTGGCGGCCAGATCGGCAACTGCAACGCGGGCATGCGGGTTGCTCGGGCCGGCCATGTTGCGCACTACCGAGGACAGGTCGAAGGTCAGACCGCGTTCGTACTGCGCGCCTTTCAGACTGTCGGCCCACAGGCCGGTGGTCTTGGCGTAGTGCTCGACCAACTGCACTTGCTGGTCTTCACGGCCGGTCAGTTTCAGATAATCGATGGTCTGCTGGTCGATGTAGAACATCGCCGCCGTGGCGCCGTATTCCGGGGCCATGTTGGAGATGGTCGCGCGGTCGCCGAGGGTCAGGTTGGCTGCGCCCTCGCCGAAGAACTCCAGCCAGGCGCCGACGACTTTCTGTTTGCGCAGGTATTCGGTCAGCGCCAGCACCATGTCGGTGGCGGTGATGCCCGGTTGCAGCTTGCCGGTCAGTTCGACGCCGACGCTTTCCGGCAGGCGCATCCACGAGGCGCGGCCGAGCATCACGCTCTCGGCTTCGAGGCCGCCAACGCCGATGGCGATCACCCCCAGCGCATCGACGTGCGGGGTGTGGCTGTCGGTGCCGACGCAGGTGTCGGGGAACGCCACGCCGTCACGCACCTGGATCACCGGGGACATTTTCTCCAGGTTGATCTGGTGCATGATGCCGTTGCCCGGCGGGATCACATCAACGTTTTTGAAGGCTTTTTTGGTCCAGTTGATGAAGTGGAAACGGTCTTCGTTGCGACGGTCTTCGATGGCGCGGTTTTTCTCGAATGCCTGCGCGTCGAAACCACCCGCCTCCACCGCCAGCGAGTGGTCGACGATCAGTTGCGTCGGCACCACCGGGTTGACCTGCGCCGGATCACCGCCCTGCAAGGCGATTGCGTCGCGCAGGCCGGCGAGGTCGACCAACGCGGTCTGACCGAGAATGTCGTGGCAGACCACGCGCGCCGGAAACCACGGGAAGTCGAGGTCGCGTTTGCGCTCGATCAATTGCTTGAGGGAATCGGTGAGCGTGGCCGGGTCGCAGCGACGCACGAGGTTTTCTGCGAGCACGCGGGAGGTGTACGGCAGGGTGTCGTAGCTGCCGGGCTGGATCGCTTCAACCGCGGTGCGGACATCGAAGTAGTCCAGCGGCGTGCCGGGCAGGTTCTTGCGAAATTCTGTGTTCATCGGGTCAGGACTCGGGTCACGGTAGTTTCAAGAGGTAGGGCCGGTCGCCGATCTTTAACTTCACACCGAACCCTGTGGGAGCTGGCTTGCCAGCGATAGCGGTGGGTCAGTCGACATCAATGTTGGATGTGACTCAGTCATCGCTGGCAAGCCAGCTCCCACAGGGTCTTCGGTGAATCTCGGATCAGTGTTCGGCGCCCACCATTCAGCGACGTTCGATTGGCACGAACTTGCGCTGTTCGACGCCGACGTACTCGGCGCTCGGGCGGATGATGCGGTTGTTGGCACGCTGTTCGAACACGTGCGCGGCCCAGCCGGTCAGGCGCGAGCAGACGAAGATCGGCGTGAACAGCTTGGTCGGGATGCCCATGAAGTGGTACGCCGAGGCATGGTAGAAGTCGGCGTTGGGGAACAGCTTCTTCTGTTCCCACATGGTCTTGTCGATGGCTTCGGAAACCGCGAACAGCACCTTGTCACCGACTTCGTCCGCGAGTTTTTTCGACCAGCCCTTGATCACCTCGTTGCGCGGATCGCTGTCCTTATAGATGGCGTGGCCGAAGCCCATGATCTTGTCCTTGCGCTCGAGCATGCCGAGGGTGCCTTTGATCGCATCCTCCGGCGAGGAGAAGCGCTCGATCATTTCCATCGCGGCTTCGTTGGCGCCGCCGTGCAACGGGCCACGCAGCGAACCGATGGCCGCCGTTACGCAGGAATACAGATCGGACAGGGTCGAAGCACACACGCGAGCAGTGAAGGTCGAGGCGTTGAATTCGTGCTCGGCGTAAAGGATCAGCGAGACGTTCATGACTTTGACGTGCAGTTCGCTCGGCTTTTTGTCGTGCAGCAGATGCAGAAAATGGCCGCCGATGGTCGGTTCGTCGCTCACGCAATTGATGCGTTTGCCGTCGTGGCTGAAGCGATACCAGTAGCACATGATTGCCGGGAACGCGGCCAGCAGGCGGTCAGTCTTGTCGCGCTGCTCGGAGAAGTCTTTCTCCGGCTCGAGGTTGCCGAGGAACGAGCAACCGGTGCGCATCACGTCCATCGGGTGGGCGTCTGCGGGGATGCGTTCGAGCACTTCTTTCAGCGCTTGCGGCAGGTCGCGCAGCTTGCTCAGTTTGCCTTGGTATTCGTCGAGTTGCGCCTGGGTCGGCAGCTCGCCGTAAAGCAGCAGGTACGCCACTTCTTCAAATTGTGCATCGGCTGCCAGTTCGCGTACGTCGTAGCCGCGATAGGTCAGCCCGGCACCGGCCTGGCCCACGGTGGACAGTGCGGTTTGCCCGGCAACCTGGCCACGGAGCCCGGCGCCACTGAGTACTTTTGCTTCGGCCATTGCTGTCTCCAATCTTCTTGAATTTGTAGGGGAAACTTGTGGGAGCGAGCCTGCTCGCGAAGGTGGTCGCAACACCTCGGTGCATCAGGAACACCGCATTATCGTTGGCGTCCTTCGCGAGCAGGCTCGTTCCCACTGGGTTTGAATCAGCCTTTCTTTTGTGCAAACAACGCATCGAGCTTCTGCTCGAAGGTGTGGTAATCGATGCGATCGTAAAGCTCCATGCGAGTCTGCATGGTGTCGATGACATTTTGCTGAGTGCCGTCGCGACGGATCGCGGTGTAGACGTTTTCCGCAGCCTTGTTCATCGCGCGGAACGCCGACAGCGGGTAGAGCACCAGCGACACGTCGGCGCCAGCCAGTTGCTCGGTGGTGTACAGCGGCGTCGAACCGAACTCGGTGATGTTGGCCAGAATCGGCGCTTTCACGCGGTTGGCGAACAGCTTGTACATTTCCAGCTCGGTGATGGCTTCCGGGAAGATCATGTCGGCACCGGCCTCGATGCACGCTGCTGCGCGATCCAGCGCCGATTCCAGACCTTCCACCGCCAACGCATCAGTGCGCGCCATGATCACGAAGCTGTCATCGGTGCGGGCATCGACGGCGGCTTTGATGCGGTCGACCATTTCCTGCTGGCTGACGATCTCTTTATTCGGGCGATGGCCGCAGCGCTTGGCGCCAACCTGATCTTCGATGTGAATCGCCGCCGCGCCGAACTTGATCATCGACTTGACCGTGCGCGCGACGTTGAACGCCGAGGAGCCGAAACCGGTATCGACGTCCACCAACAGCGGCAGATCGCAGACGTCGGTAATGCGGCGCACATCGGTCAGCACGTCATCCAGCCCGGTGATACCCAAGTCCGGCACGCCGAGCGAGCCTGCGGCCACCCCGCCACCGGACAGGTAGATCGCCTTGAAACCGGCGCGTTTGGCCAGCAACGCGTGGTTGGCGTTGATCGCGCCGACCACTTGCAATGGGTGCTCGCTGGCGACCGCATCGCGGAAACGCTGGCCTGGAGTGCTGTGCTTGGAACTCATGACTCACCTCGTTCAGTGGCTGTCTTATTGTGGGCGCCGTCCTGGTAATGACGGGCGATGTTGCGTTTCGAGGCGCCGATGTGACGGCGCATCAACAATTCCGCGAGCTCGCCGTCACGGTCGGCGATGGCATCGAGAATCCGGTGGTGTTCAGCGAAGGCCTGGCGTGGACGGTTCGGCGTGGTGGAAAACTGGATGCGGTACATGCGCACCAGTTGATAGAGCTCGCCGCAGAGCATTTGCGTGAGGGTGCGGTTGCCGCTGCCCTGGATGATCCGGTAGTGGAAGTCGAAATCGCCTTCCTGCTGGTAGTAGCCAACGCCCGCCTGAAACGCCGCGTCGCGTTCGTGGGTTTCCAATACGCGGCGCAGTTCGTCGATTTCTTCGACGCTCATGCGCTCAGCCGCCAGACGGCAGGCCATGCCCTCAAGGGATTCGCGGATTTCGTAGAGTTCAAGCAATTCGGCGTGGCTCAGTGAGACCACCCGCGCACCGACATGCGGCACGCGCACCAGCAGGCGCTGACCTTCCAGACGATGAATGGCTTCACGTAGCGGCCCACGGCTGATGCCATAGGTACGCGCCAGTTCCGGCTCGGAGATCTTGCTGCCCGGGGCGATCTCGCCTTTGACGATGGCCGCCTGAATGCGCCGGAAGACGTTTTCCGAAAGCGTCTCGGAATCGTCGCCGCTGATGACCGGGGGATCGAGTTGATCCAGCATGATTGTCGACACCTTTAAATCCAATGCGGCAAAAACTAGCCAATTAGCCTGCATCAGTCAAAGGATAAATCGACATTGTCGACAATCGTCTAATAAGCCTCATCAATAGCCCTTGGGGTTATAGACCGGCCCAGGCGCTGGCGCCATAAAACCACCGTGCTAGAATGCCGCCCGCATTTGCTGGCCATTTGTACGGCTTGTCATAAAAAGCTGATAGGCACACGCAGGGCCTTGCGCAAGTTTTGCCAGGGACCTGAACCGACAACGGAACGCTGCGCACCAGGATTTATGAGACTCAAGCCTTTCCCGACATTTTTTGCCCTTTTTTGCCTGCCCGGCCTCGCCGCTGCGGGGGAAAAAACCGTGTACGGCCTCAACGAATATGCATCGCTTGATGGCATCAATCTCGAAGTCGCGGCCAAACTCGACACCGGGGCGAAAACTGCCTCGCTGAGCGCCCGCGACATCAAACGCTTCAAACGCAACGGCGAGTCCTGGGTGCGCTTTTATCTGGCCATCGACGCCGCGCATTCGCACCCGATCGAACGGCCGCTGGCCCGGGTCAGCAAGATCAAGCGCCGCGCCGGGGACTACGACCCGGAAGAAGGCAAGAAGTACACCGCCCGTCCGGTGATCGAGCTGGATATCTGCATGGGTTCGGCTTTGCGCAGCATCGAAGTGAACCTGACCGACCGAAGTGCGTTCCAATACCCGCTTTTGATTGGCTCCGAAGCACTGAAACGCTTCGACGCGCTGGTCGACCCCAGTCTTAAATACGCTGCCGGCAAACCCGCCTGCACCATCGCCGCTCATACCGCCGAGTAATTTTCATGCGTTCTCTAACCTTCCACCTGAAAATCCTGATCACCATTCTGGTGCTGCTGGGCGTTTCGGTTACGGCCTATCAGATTTTCGTACTCGGCATCCCGGTGACCGAAGATGCGACCGACGACTTGTGGAACATCGACGCCAAGGTCGAGTTCGTCGCCAGCACCAAGGACCCGGTGAAGATCCAGATGTTCGTACCACCGTTGAGCCGCGACTACGTCAGCCTCAACGAAAGCTTCATCTCCAATAATTATGGCGTGGCGGTGAACCGTGTCGACGGCAACCGCAAGGTGACCTGGTCGGCGCGCCGGGCCAAGGGCAATCAGACCCTCTATTACCGTCTGGTGCTGACCAAGCGTTACACCGCCGAAAAGACCAAGATCAAAGGCCCGACCTTCCGCGACAGCATCGCCATCGAAGGCCCGGAAAAAATCGCCGCTGAAGCCCTGCTCGCGCCGATCCGCCAGCACTCGGCCGACGTCGAAACCTTTATTGG
Organism: Pseudomonas sp. NPDC087817; assembly: GCF_044742875.1. NCBI lineage: Bacteria > Pseudomonadati > Pseudomonadota > Gammaproteobacteria > Pseudomonadales > Pseudomonadaceae > Pseudomonas > Pseudomonas sp. NPDC087817. The sequence continues at coordinate 1,177 of NZ_JBIUVJ010000085.1, read as the reverse complement.
CGAGGCGATCAAACGGGTCAACAACGTCAACGACGACAACGTGAAACTGCTGCTGGCCGGCGACCCGTCGACACCACACAAAGCCAAAATCGTCGAACTGCTGCTATCGATCGCTCACGTACCGGTGGAAAAAGTCCACACCATTCGCCTCGTCGCCGACCAGCCGCAAATGCCGGAACTGTGGCTGCGCAGCTTCAATGGCAACGACTGGCTGTACTTCAACCCGGAAACCGGCGAGCAGGGCCTGCCGACCGACCGCCTGCTGTGGTGGACTGGCGATGAAAACCTGATCACCGTCGACGGCGGCAAGAAGGCCAACGTGACCTTCAGCCTGAACAACAGCGAGATGAACGCGATTCGTCTGGCCAAGCTGACCGACGAAAACACCGACGCCAATTTCCTCGAATACTCGTTGTACGGCCTGCCGCTGCAAACCCAGCAGACCTTCATGATCATGGTGATGATCCCGATCGGCGTGCTGGTGATTCTGATCCTGCGCAACCTGATCGGCCTGCAGACCTTGGGCACATTTACCCCAGTGCTGATCGCCCTCGCCTTCCGTGAAACTCAGTTGGGCTTCGGCATCCTGCTGTTTACCGTAATCACGGCGCTGGGGCTGTCATTACGTTCGTATCTGGAACACTTGAAGCTGCAAATGCTGCCGCGACTCTCGGTGGTGCTGACCTTTGTCGTGGTGTTGATTGCGGCGATCAGCCTGTTCAGTCATAAGCTCGGTCTGGAACGCGGCTTGTCGGTAGCGCTGTTCCCGATGGTGATTCTGACCATGACCATCGAACGTCTGTCGATCACCTGGGAAGAGCGCGGCGCCAGCCATGCGATGAAAGTGGCGATTGGCACGCTGTTCGCCGCGTCCCTGGCGCACTTGATCATGACCGTGCCGGAGTTGGTCTACTTCGTGTTCACTTTCCCGGCGATCCTGCTGATTCTGGTCGGCTTCATGCTGGCGATGGGGCGTTATCGCGGTTATCGCCTGACCGAACTGGTGCGTTTCAAGGCTTTCCTGAAGAAGGCTGACGCCTGATGTTCGGTTTCTGGAAGACCTGGAAGGCCCTGGAGGCCCGGGGCATCATGGGCATCAACCGGCGTAACGCCGACTACGTGCTCAAGTACAACAAGCGCAGCCAGTACCCGAGCGTCGATGACAACATCATCACCA
>NZ_JBIUVJ010000084.1:0-16343 GCF_044742875.1 Pseudomonas sp. NPDC087817 | reverse complement strand
GATCAACGCGCACATTGGCATGCCCCTCACTGAGCAAATGGTGGGCATGCAGGCGACTCATCACGCCTTTGTCGCAATACAGCAGGTACTGGCGAGTAGGGTCCAGTTCCTTGAAACGTGCGTTCACTGCATAGAACGGCATCGTCTGTACCTCTATGCCGGCAAGCTCCAGCGGTTCGTCTTCAGCGGCGTCCGGGTGACGGATGTCGATGACGATCTGACCGGCCAGCGCTTCGCCGACTTCTTCAATTTGCAAATCCTGGCCCAATTCGTCGATGACTCGATCGATGGCGACCAGTTTGGCGTTGGCGAGCGCACGCTCGAGCACCGCCATGTCGAATTCATTCTCTTCGTGTTCGACGCGGCCACGCTTGGCAGCGGTCTTCGGGTTAACCGAGATCACCCCGCAGTATTCCGGCATGTGCCGGGCGAAATCGGCGGTGCCGATCTCGTTGGCCGTGTCGATGATGTCCTGCTTGTGGGCGACGATCAGTGGGCGCAGGACCAGTTTGTCAGTTACACAATCGATCACCGACAGGTTCGGCAAGGTCTGGCTCGATACCTGGGAGATCGCCTCACCCGTGACCAGCGCATCGATGTGCAATCGGTCGGCAATGGCCGAGGACGCGCGCAACATCATACGCTTCAATACGACGCCCATATGACTGTTATCGACTTTGCCGAGAATTTCGCCCAACACTTCTTCGAACGGAACACTGACAAATAGCACGCGTTGCGAACTGCCGTACTTCTTCCAGATGAAATGCGCGACTTCCATCACGCCCAATTCGTGGGCACGCCCGCCCAGATTGAAGAAGCAGAAGTGCGCCATCAGGCCGCGACGCATGATCTGGTAGGCCGCAACAGTCGAATCAAAGCCGCCGGACATCAATACCAGCGTCTGCTCCAACGCACCCAGCGGGTAACCGCCGATGCCGTTGTGCTGGCTGTGGATCACAAACAACCGTTTGTCGCGAACTTCGATGCGGACTTCGATTTCCGGCGCTTTCAGGTCGATTCCGGCAGCACCGCATTCACGACGCAGCTTGCTGCCGACGTATTTTTCGACGTCCATCGAGCTGAACGCATGCTTGCCTGCACGCTTGCAGCGCACCGAGAAAATCTTTCCGGCCAGCGCATCACCGTAGTGCTGTTTGCACTTTTCGGTGATGTCGTCGAAGTCGCCCAGCGGGTACTCGTCGATCTGCAAAAAGTGCGCAATGCCCGGCATGCAGGTCAGGCGCTCGCCCATCTCTTTCAAGGCTTTGGCGTCGGTAACGCGGGTTTCCAGCTCGAGGTTGTCCCACACACCGTTCACCACCACAGCCGGGTCCAGATCGCGGAGCACGGCGCGGATGTTTTTGGCCAACTGGCGGATAAATTTCGTCCGGACAGGTCGACTCTTGATGGTGATCTCGGGGAAGACTTTTACGATTAGTTTCATGAAAACAGCGCGCGCAGGGCCAGCCGAAAAAGGGGGGCGCGGATTATAGCGGAAATTGCTCAAGGTTTAACCAGTTAATGTGCAGAAGGTTTTGCACGCACCAAATCAGGTCATTTTTCGATTGTGACGCCACATTACAGGGCGAGAATTTACGCTTTAAGACGCTTTGCACCTTAATAAGCTTGAATTTGGGGCAAAAAACCCATGCTGGGGCACTGGCATGCAATTTGCTCCCTTGTGAGGCAGGTTGCCTTGGCAGACTATCTGCGCCGGCATCACCCATATTAAGGGCATCCACTACCAAGCCCTAAGCCACCCGGAGGACACTATGTCGAAGTCGGTTCAACTCATCAAAGATCATGACGTCAAGTGGATTGATCTGCGCTTCACGGACACCAAAGGCACTCAGCACCACGTGACCATGCCGGCTCGCGATGCGCTGGAAGACGACTTCTTCGAAGTCGGCAAGATGTTCGACGGTTCCTCCATCGCTGGCTGGAAAGGCATCGAAGCCTCCGACATGATCCTGCTGCCGGACGACGACACTGCCGTGCTCGACCCGTTCACCGAAGACGCGACCCTGATCCTGGTCTGCGACATCATCGAACCGTCGACCATGCAAGGTTACGATCGTGACCCACGCGCCATCGCTCACCGCGCCGAGGAATACCTGAAGACCACCGGTATCGGTGACACCGTCTTCGCTGGCCCAGAGCCAGAATTCTTCATCTTCGACGAAGTGAAGTTCAAGTCGGACATTTCCGGCTCGATGTTCAAGATCTACTCCGAACAAGGTTCGTGGATGTCCGACCAGGACATCGAAGGCGGCAACAAAGGCCACCGTCCAGGCGTCAAAGGTGGCTACTTCCCGGTTCCGCCGTTCGACCACGACCACGAAATCCGTACTGCCATGTGCAACGCACTGGAAGAAATGGGCCAGACCGTTGAAGTTCACCACCACGAAGTGGCGACTGCCGGTCAGAACGAAATCGGTGTCAAGTTCAACACCCTGGTGAAGAAAGCTGACGAAGTTCAGACTCTGAAATACGTTGTACACAACGTCGCTGACGCTTACGGCCGCACCGCGACCTTCATGCCGAAGCCACTGTACGGCGACAACGGTTCGGGCATGCACGTCCACATGTCCATCGCCAAAGATGGCAAGAACACCTTCGCTGGCGAAGGCTATGCCGGCCTGTCCGAAACCGCCCTGTACTTCATCGGCGGCATCATCAAGCACGGTAAGGCACTGAACGGCTTCACCAACCCGGCCACCAACTCCTACAAGCGTCTGGTGCCAGGCTTCGAAGCTCCGGTAATGCTGGCCTACTCGGCTCGCAACCGTTCCGCCTCGATCCGCATTCCTTACGTCAACAGCCCACGTGGCCGTCGTATCGAAGCGCGTTTCCCGGATCCGGCTGCCAACCCGTACCTGGCATTCGCAGCACTGCTGATGGCCGGTCTGGACGGTATCCAGAACAAGATCCACCCAGGCGATGCCGCTGACAAAAACCTGTATGACCTGCCGCCTGAAGAGGCGAAAGAGATCCCACAAGTTTGCGGCAGCCTGAAAGAAGCCCTGGAAGAGCTGGACAAGGGCCGTGCGTTCCTGACCAAGGGCGGCGTGTTCTCCGACGACTTCATCGACGCTTACATCGCGCTGAAATCCGAAGAAGAAATCAAGGTCCGCACCTTCGTGCACCCACTGGAATATGAGCTGTACTACAGCTGCTGATCCGGTAGCGCTGCAGCACGCGGCGTGACAAAAAGAGGCCTCCTTCGGGAGGCCTTTTTTGTGCCCGCGCTTCCATGGATAATCCGCCGCCTCAGCGCCCGTCCGGCGCCTTGACGAAGGGATTCGCATGAAGTGGTTATGGGCCATCGCCCTGACGGCCGGCCTCGCCTGCCAAATGGCCGGCGCAGCAGCGTTCTATGAAGACAAACCGTTGGCCCACCCGCTGATCGAGGGCTTGCAGGAAAGCTCGGCGACGCTGGCGTTCATCAAGGAAGCCAAGGGCGTCAAAGGTTACTACTGCATCTGCGACACGCCCGAGGCGAGCCCGCAGTTACTGGATGACTTCGGCCAGGCGACCATCGAATCGGTATTTTTGACGCCAATCGACAGCGAAGACCCCATCCGCCTGGTGCTCTTCAAGCAGCAAACGAAGTACCGGATTTACGCCTACAAATACGACGCCAGCAGTCAGCTCTACACTCGCGTCACAGGACTGCAAAAAGCCCTCGACCGAATTGCCGCAGGCCAGAAGCGGCTGGACGCCCTCACCATCAAGAAAGCACTGGCGCAGCTCACGCCGATCAACTATCGATTGCGCTACACGCAATCGGGCATTCCCGAATTCGACCAACTCGACCTCACCGCAGGAACGCTGGTCGGTTATTTCGATGAACAGACCAAGCCACTGGACATCAACACGCCCGGTACGGATCAGCACTACTTCAAAAAAACCTATCAGGAAAAAAACGGGCGTTTTCTAACTGTCACATTCTGGCGCGACATCGATACGTCCGTGAAAGACGGCGATCGCACGCTCTATAACTATCAAGTGGGCCGCATGGCCTGGGAAACCACTCCCGCCACCTTCATTGGCAGCGAGGATGGCGCTTCGGTTTCATTCAATTTCGGCGACATCAGTGCCCAGGGCGCTTACGAAAAAGGTCTGCGTACTGGCACCTGGTCGTTCGCCAAGGAATACAAATATTCGGCCAGCGGCAACTATATGGCAGGCAAACGACAGGGCGAATGGACCGAGACCCACTACTCGAAAAGCTACACCGGCCAGTATGTCGATGACGCACGCGAGGGGCGCTGGACAATTCTCGACGATGGCGATCCCGATAACACCACGACCGGGTTCCAGACGTACCTGCACGGCGTACTCGACGGCCCGAGCGAAGAAATCACCGGCACCGTGATCGAACGCGGCAACTACCGCAACGACCAGCGCGAAGGCCCATGGGTGACCGCGATCGGCAGCGGCGCCTTCGAAAACGGCCTGAAAAGCGGTCCATGGACCCTCAAGACCGACAGGGGCCACAGCCAGAGCGTTAACTTCGTGGCTGGGAAAAAAGAAGGTGAACTACGGGAAACCGATGCCAATGGCGTCGTGATTCTGATCGAGCATTACAAGGCCGATGTATTGTCCGGCACCCAGGAGTTCTACAACGCCGACGGCAAACTGCTGAACTTGCGTCATTACGAAAACGGCAAGAAAGAAGGCCGCGCACTGGATTACAGCAGCGACGGCAGCGCATTGATCAATGACATCTCCTGGCACAACGATGAGCGCGAAGGCCCCTATCTGACCTTCTTGCGTGACGGCACTCCCGCCACCGTCGGACGTTTCGAGCTGCGCCGCTTTGTCGGCTCGATGAAACAATACGATGACCAGGAAGTGCTTTATGAAGAGTCCAACTGGTGCCGTTTTGACAAGGATGGTCACCCGACCGTCGACCGCTGCGGGATAACCCGACACTTCACCCATGGCAAATTGTCGTCGGAGACTGACTTCCTTTACGGTGAGCGCCAAGCATCCACTGATTACAACTATGAAACCGGTCGCAAGACCAGTGAGACGATCATTGGCGATAACGACCATATCACCGACATCAGCTATTACGACAATGGGCAGATCGAATGCCAAAAGAATCGCGTGGGTTTCAGTCTGCTGAACATCAATCAGCGACAAGTCAAAACCTATGAACACGCGGGCGACCTGACCGGCGAGCAATTGTGCTATCACCGTAACGGCGTGGTTAAAAGCCGGGCGTTTTACGACAAAGGGCCTGTCGGTTGCACCACGCAGTACGACGAGACCGGACAGCAAACCTATCCCGGCCCCGAGGGGTGTCCAAAACCCGTCGTGCCCGTTGGCAGGCAAAAACGCATGCTCAACTTCAGCAGTTGAAAGCCGTTCAGAATCGGCCGGTTTGTGTGAGCGGATGTTGTCCCGGTTGGGCTTACCGCCGCCCCTGGCCTATGCTGCATCCATTCTCATCGTTGATCGGTCGAATCCATGGGTCGTGGTTTTCTCTTCCTGCTGCTGGTGATCGCCCTGCCCGCCGCCGCGCAGATCTACAAGTACACCGACGCCAACGGCAATACGGTGTACAGCGATCACTCGCCGGACGGGGTCAAGGCGCAGACGGTTGAGTTACCGCCACTCAACAGCGTTGAGCCTCAGGGGCCGAGCGCACCCGCCGCGCCCATCTCCGATAGCCGTGAGCCCGTGCGCAGCGCCTACGAAATTCTCGAACTGGGTGGCCTGCCCACCGAAGAAGCCCTGCGCGCCAACAACGGCACCTTCACGGTCAATGTGCTGATCAAGCCGCGCTTGCAGCCGCCGCATCAATTGAGACTGGTGTTGGATGATGAGCCTTACGGGCAGCCAGGCAACGTGCCGATCCTGCAATTGGTGAATGTCGACCGTGGCGAACATCGACTTGCCGTTCAAGTCATCGATGGCGAGGCAATCATCCAGCAGAGCCCGGTGGTGGTCTTTACCGTACAGCGGGTACACAAGCCATGATTCGTCCATGGCTGATCGCCTTGTTGGCGATGATCACGCTGCAAGCCTCGGCCGAGGTGTTCACCTACATCGATGCGCAAGGCAACCGCGTCTACACCGACCAACCACGCGGCAACGCCAAACGGGTGCCGCTGGCGACCAGCAATCGCATGCCGGCCAATCCAAGCGCTGCCCGGCCGATTACCACCGCAAAGAAATCCCCGGAGCAACCGCTGTTCCATTACGACATGTTGCGCGTTCTGGTGCCCGAGCCGGACGCGACCATTCGCAGCAGCGCCGGCGAGTTGATTGTCAGCGTTACCAGCGAGCCCGGCTTGCAAGCGGGCCATCGCTATCGCTTGTTGCTCGACGGCCAGGCCACTGGTGAGCCAGGACTCAGTCCGGTATTCCCGCTGAGCAATATCGACCGTGGCAGCCACAACCTTTCGATCGAGATTCTCGATGCGCAGGGCCGAACCGTCGAACGCACCGCCAACCAGCCGTTCCACATGCTGCGCATCTCACTGGCGCAGAAACGCCAGGTCAAACCCTGCGTTAACGAGGATTACGGCGTGCGCCCGGAATGTCCGTTGAAGGACAAACCACCAGAACCGAAAAATCCCTTCCTGCGTTTCTTCTAACGCCATTCAGCTTTGCGCACTATATTGGTGCAACAGGCTGCACCGTACCCACATTGCAACCCATTTTGGTTCGAAAGTACCCGCGAGAGCTGGCCGACTGCCACGCAAACGAGCGTCAAACGCCCGTTTCAGGGGTTGAACGCTTCTTTTCAGAGCCTTGGTTTGGTTTTTGCATTTTCCCGATAACGACGCTTGCTTGTTGCGCACGCTCCGCCCCCAAAAGAGGCCCTGATGACTATAAGTGACGCAATCCCCCGTTTGCTGCTCGACAACCTGACCACCGCTACCATCTTGCTTGATGCCGAATTGCGCCTTGAGTACATGAATCCGGCGGCGGAGATGCTGCTCGCCATCAGCGGGCAGCGTAGCCATGGGCAGTTCATCAGCGAGCTGTTCACCGAATCCACCGAAGCGCTCAATTCCCTGCGCCAGGCGGTGGAACAGGCACACCCGTTCACCAAGCGCGAAGCGATGCTCACGGCCCTCACCGGTCAGACCTTGACCGTGGATTACGCGGTGACGCCGATCCTCAGCAACGGCGCGACCCTGCTTTTGCTGGAAGTCCACCCGCGTGATCGCTTGCTGCGGATCACCAAGGAAGAGGCCCAGCTGTCGAAGCAGGAAACCAGCAAGATGCTGGTGCGCGGTCTTGCCCACGAGATCAAAAACCCGCTCGGCGGCATTCGTGGCGCCGCGCAACTGCTGGCCCGAGAGCTGCCGGAAGACAGCCTGCGCGACTACACCAACGTGATCATTGAAGAGGCCGACCGCCTGCGCAATCTGGTCGACCGCATGCTCGGCTCGAACAAGTTGCCGTCGCTGGCCATGTGCAACGTTCACGAAGTGCTCGAGCGCGTTTGCCAACTGGTCGAAGCGGAAAGTCAGGGCTGCATCACCTTGGTGCGTGATTACGACCCAAGCATTCCCGACGTATTGATCGACCGCGAGCAAATGATTCAGGCGGTGTTGAACATCGTGCGCAACGCGATGCAGGCGATCAGTAGTCAGAACGAGCTGCGCCTGGGCCGCATCAGCCTGCGCTCCCGGACCATGCGCCAATTCACCATCGGCCACGTCCGCCATCGTCTGGTGACCAAGATCGAGATCATCGACAACGGCCCGGGCATCCCGGCGGAACTCCAGGAAACCATTTTCTTTCCCATGGTCAGCGGCCGCCCGGACGGTACCGGGCTGGGCCTGGCCATTACCCAGAACATCATCAGCCAGCACCAGGGCCTGATCGAGTGTGACAGCCACCCCGGCCACACCACGTTCTCGATCTTTCTGCCACTGGAACAAGGAGCCACATCGACATGAGCCGTAGTGAAACCGTGTGGATCGTCGATGACGACCGTTCTATCCGTTGGGTTCTGGAAAAGGCCTTGCAGCAGGAAGGCATGACCACGCAGAGCTTCGACAGCGCCGATGGCGTGATGAGTCGTCTGGCCCGTCAGCAGCCTGATGTGATCATTTCCGATATCCGCATGCCGGGTGCCAGCGGGCTGGATCTGCTGGCGCGGATCCGCGAGCAGCACCCACGGTTGCCGGTCATCATCATGACTGCCCACTCCGATCTGGACAGCGCTGTCGCCTCCTATCAGGGCGGCGCTTTCGAATACCTGCCCAAGCCGTTCGACGTGGATGAGGCGGTGTCGCTGGTCAAACGCGCCAACCAGCACGCGCAAGAACAGCAAGGCCTGGAAGTGGTGCCCGCGCTGACCCGCACCCCGGAAATCATCGGCGAAGCGCCGGCGATGCAGGAAGTTTTTCGCGCCATCGGCCGCTTGAGCCACTCCAACATCACCGTGCTGATCAACGGCGAATCCGGCACCGGTAAAGAACTGGTCGCCCACGCCCTGCACCGCCACAGCCCGCGTGCGGCCTCGCCGTTCATTGCGCTGAACATGGCGGCGATCCCCAAGGACCTGATGGAATCCGAGCTGTTCGGCCACGAGAAAGGCGCGTTCACCGGCGCGGCCAACTTGCGTCGCGGACGCTTTGAACAGGCCGATGGCGGCACGCTGTTCCTCGATGAAATCGGCGACATGCCGGCAGATACACAAACCCGTCTGCTGCGGGTGCTGGCCGACGGCGAGTTCTACCGCGTCGGTGGTCATGTACCGGTCAAGGTCGATGTGCGGATCATCGCCGCGACACACCAGAATCTGGAAACCCTGGTCCACGCCGGAAAATTCCGTGAGGACTTGTTCCACCGCCTCAATGTGATCCGCATCCACATCCCGCGCCTGTCGGACCGTCGCGAAGACATCCCGACCCTGGCCAAGCACTTCCTCAGCCGTGCCGCACAAGAGCTGGCGGTCGAGCCGAAGCTGCTGAAAAGCGAGACCGAGGAATACCTGAAAAACCTGCCGTGGGGCGGCAACGTACGCCAGTTGGAGAACACCTGCCGCTGGATCACGGTCATGGCCTCCGGCCGTGAAGTGCACATCAGCGACTTGCCACCGGAACTGTTGAACCTGCCGCAGGATTCGGCGCCAGTGACCAACTGGGAGCAAGCGTTGCGCCAGTGGGCCGATCAGGCGTTGGCACGTGGCCAGTCGAGCCTGCTCGACAGCGCGGTACCGGCGTTCGAGCGGATCATGATCGAAACGGCTTTGAAGCACACCGCCGGGCGTCGCCGTGATGCCGCCGTTTTGCTGGGTTGGGGGCGTAACACCCTGACGCGCAAGATCAAGGAACTGGGGATGAAGGTTGATGGTGGGGATGATGATGAGGGGGATGAGGGTTAAACAGCCTATAGGTCTGCGGTGAACACACATTACGTGAACATCAAAGATCCAATGTGGGAGCGGGCTTGCTCGCGAAAGCGGTGTGTCATTGAAAAGGATGGTGACTGACACGACGCCTTCGCGATCAAGCCCGCTCCCACAACTAGTCCTCTGTGCACCAGAGTAATGCACCTTGAACCGCAATCGAGCATAACTTTCAGTTCAGATCGTTAGTGAAAATCACCGAAAAACAACAACGCCAAAAACACGAAAGCCCCGAATTCCGGGGCTTTCGCGTTTCTCATCAGCTTTTTTGTTTCAGCAGATTAAAAACTGGCACGCCCCCTGCAATACCTCTTACAGGTGATTCGATTCACCACCCGTTTCGGGGACCTTGGTACAGGCAGGCCGGGGATTCCCCTCTTTACACCGGGCGCACATCGCAATGCGATGCGCCCACCCTTTTGGGATCCTTGGTACAGGCAGGCCGGGGGTTCCCTCTTTACACCGGACCGACGCTACGAGCGAAGTCCACCCCGTTTTGGGAACCCTGATACAGGCAGGTCAGGGATTCCCGCTTTTATTGCTCCCGGAGATGGATCTCCAGCCGCCAGCGGTCATCGACCTCGCTGCCGGTCCAGTCACCTTGCAGCGGCCGCGCCGCCAGCACCGTCAGCAACAACCCGCCATCACTCGCTCGCGTACGCCAGTTGACGTCTTTGCCGTTGAGCTTGAGCTGGCCTTTCTGCGCCTTGCCTTCAGCCTGGAACAGAAGCGCCACGGCACCGTCGACCACCTCGCCGTGCAGCTTCGGCTCGTTGTTGAACCAGACCACCAGACCGCCGTCGATAACCTCGACCTGTTGCAGCACGCTCGGATCCGGTGTGGTCAGGCGGCCGATCATCAGGCCGATCATCACGCCGACGATCGCCAGCGAGCCGATCACACGCGGGAATAGTTTCGAACGGTTGTCCACAGGCGGCGTAGAATGCCGCTCATCTTTACCTTCGGAGCCGTGCATGTTTCACGTCATCCTTTTTCAACCAGAAATTCCGCCGAATACCGGCAACGTTATCAGGCTGTGCGCCAACAGTGGCTGCCACCTGCATTTGATCGAACCGCTGGGTTTCGAGATGGACGACAAGCGCCTGCGCCGCGCCGGTCTCGACTACCACGAATATGCCACGCTGCAACGCCACGCCGACCTCGCCAGTTGCCTGGAAAGCCTGGGCAACCCACGGCTGTTCGCGTTCACCACCAAGGGTTCGCGGCCGTTTCACGATGCCGCGTTTGTGCCGGGTGATGCGTTCATCTTCGGCCCGGAAAGTCGTGGCCTGCCGCCAGAAGTGCTGGACGCCCTGCCCGCCGAACAGCGCCTGCGCCTGCCGATGCGCGAAGGCTGCCGCAGCCTGAACCTGTCCAACACCGTGGCCGTGGCTGTATACGAAGCGTGGCGCCAGAACGACTTCAAATAACACCGCAAAATAAATGCCTGATCGTTCCCACGCAGAGCGTAGGAACGATCAGCCAAGAAAAAAGCGCCTGTAACGGCGCTTTTTTCGTTGTCGCTCAGACCGTTTACTGAACGGTCGGGGTCTCGCCGCTTTCCTGCATGCGCTGCAGCTCTTGCGCGTACAGGGCGTCGAAGTTCACCGGAGCCAGCATCAGTGCCGGGAACGAACCGCGAGTTACCAGGCTGTCCAGAGTCTCACGAGCGTAAGGGAACAGGATGTTCGGGCAGAACGCACCCAGGGTGTGGCTCATCGACGCCGGGTCGAGGTTCTTGATCAGGAAGATACCGGCCTGTTGCACTTCAGCGATGAAGGCCACTTCGTCACCGTTTTTCACGGTCACGGACAGGGTCAGCACGACTTCGTAGAAATCGCCTTCGAGTTCTTTCTGGCGAGTGTTCAGATCCAGACCAACGGTCGGATCCCACTGCTGACGGAAGATCGCCGGGCTTTTCGGGGCTTCAAAAGACAGGTCGCGAACGTAGATGCGCTGCAAGGAGAATTGCGGTGCGGTTTCTTCTTCGCTGGCTGCAGTGTTCTGTTGGTCAGTCATCTCAGATCCTTTCTGATCTTGGGTCTTTAGGGATTGCTGTACGTGGGTGCAGCCGTTCAGGCCTTGAGCAGCGCGTCGAGCTTGCCGGCGCGCTCCAGGGCATACAAATCATCACAACCACCGATGTGCTTGTCGCCGATCCAGATCTGCGGCACGGAGGTGCGTCCGGCCTTCTGGCTCATGGCAGCACGAATCTGCGGCTTGCCATCGACCTTGATCTCTTCGAAGGCCACACCTTTGTTCGCGAGCAATTGCTTGGCTCGCACGCAATAAGGGCAGTAATCGCTGGAGTAGACGATGACTTCACTCATATCACTTCACCAACGGCAGGTTGTCGCCTTTCCAGCTGGAAATCCCGCCGGACAGCTTGGCGGCGGTGAAGCCGGATTTCATCAGCTCGCGGGCGTGGGTGCCGGCGGTCTGGCCCAGAGCGTCGACCAGAATGATGGTCTTGGCCTTGTGTTTTTCCAGCTCGCCGATACGCGCTGCCAGTTTGTCCTGTGGAATGTTCACGGCGCCAACGATGTGGCCGGCAGCGAAATCCTTGGCCGGACGGATGTCCACCACCACGCCCGCATCTTTGTTGACCAGTGCGGTCAGCTCACCGGTGCTCAGGCTTTTACCGCCGCCCTGCATCGTGTGCGCCAGCAGCAGAGCCAGCAGTACGACGAAGATACCGACAAGAATGTAGTGGTTAGTGGCAAATTCAATCAGGTGAGCAACCATCGAAGGAGGTTCCAGGGCGTTAAAATGTCGGCCAGTATACACAGCCACTATGGTCGGCCAAACCCCGTCCGGCGGTGACGCCGTCGGAACTTCGCTTTAAACTCCAACTCCCTTTTCCATCGCCCTCTTCTTTATTAGCCACGAGTGGATTCCATGACTACCACGCCTAAACCTTTGGTCCTGATCATTCTCGACGGCTTCGGTCACAGCGACAGCCCCGAATCCAACGCCGTTTTTGCGGCGAAGAAGCCTGTACTTGATCGCCTCTGGGCCACCGTGCCAAATGGCTTGATCTCGGGCAGCGGCATGGACGTCGGTCTGCCGGACGGCCAGATGGGCAACTCCGAAGTCGGCCACATGAACCTCGGCGCCGGCCGGGTGGTGTATCAGGACTTCACTCGTGTGACCAAAGCGATCCGCGACGGCGAGTTCTTCGAGAACCCGACCATCTGCGCCGCTGTGGATAAAGCCGTGGCCGCCGGCAAAGCCGTGCACTTCATGGGCTTGCTGTCGGATGGCGGCGTGCACAGCCACCAGGATCACCTGATCGCCATGGCCGAACTGGCCTTCAAGCGCGGCGCCGAAAAAATCTACCTGCACGCCTTCCTCGACGGCCGCGACACGCCGCCGAAAAGCGCCGCATCGTCGATCGAACTGCTTGACGCGACGTTCCAGGCCCTCGGCAAGGGCCGCATCGCCAGCATCATCGGCCGCTACTTCGCCATGGACCGTGACAACCGTTGGGATCGCGTGGCCCAAGCCTACAACCTGATCGTTGACGGCAACGGCGAGTTCAACGCAGCCACCGCGCAGGAAGGTCTGGAAGCGGCTTACGCCCGGGGCGAGAGTGACGAATTTGTCAAAGCCACTTCGATTGGTGAGCCAGTCAAGGTCGAAGACGGCGACGCCGTGGTGTTCATGAACTTCCGCGCCGACCGTGCCCGCGAGCTGAGCCGTGTATTTGTCGAGGACGGTTTCAAGGAATTCGAGCGCGCCCGCCAGCCGAAAGTGCAATACGTGGGCCTGACCCAATACGCCGCGAGCATCCCGGCTCCCGCAGCCTTTGCGCCGGGCAGCCTGGAAAATGTCCTCGGCGACTATCTGGCGAAGAACGGCAAGATCCAGCTGCGCATCGCTGAAACCGAAAAATACGCTCACGTGACCTTCTTCTTCTCCGGCGGCCGTGAAGAACCGTTCCCGGGCGAAGAGCGCATCCTGATCCCGTCGCCGAAAGTCGCCACGTACGACTTGCAGCCGGAAATGAGCGCGCCGGAAGTCACCGACCGTATCGTCGACGCCATCGAAAACCAGCGCTACGACGTCATCGTGGTCAACTACGCCAACGGCGACATGGTCGGCCACAGTGGCGTGTTCGACGCGGCAGTTAAAGCGGTTGAATGCCTGGACACCTGCGTCGGCCGCATCGTCGAGGCTCTGGAAAAGGTTGGCGGCGAAGCGCTGATCACCGCCGACCACGGCAACGTCGAGCAAATGGCTGACGAGTCCACCGGGCAAGCGCACACCGCGCACACCACCGAGCCGGTGCCGTTCATTTATGTCGGCAAGCGCGACCTCAAGGTCCGTGAAGGCGGCGTACTGGCGGACGTGGCGCCAACCATGCTCAAGTTGCTGGGACTGGAAAAACCGGCGGAAATGACCGGCACCTCGATTCTGGTCTGACCCGAATCCAGAAAACCCTGCAAAACCTTGTGGGAGTGGGCTATGTGGTGAGGGGATTTATCCCCGATGGGCGGCGAAGCCGCCCTGAAACCGAACACCACGGCGTGTCTGACGCGCCGTGCAAGCTGATTTCGCGACTGCTGCGCAGCCGATCGGTGATAAATCCCCTCGCCACAGGTCGCTCTACACTGGTTTGCAGAGTTTTTAAGGCCAGTTATCACACAAGCCCAATTGGGCGTTTTTTTTGCAGCCTCGGGCGGGCATACTAGGCCGTCCCTTACCCTGGTGCCGCCCGCCCCTATGCTTCGCGTCCTGATTGCCCTCGCTCTGACCTGCCTGCTCCAACCGGCCTTCGCTGACGAGCGCGCGCAAACCCAGCAGCAGCTGGATGCCACGCGTCAGGACATTGCCGAGCTGAAAAAGCTGCTGGGCAAACTCCAGGAAGAAAAGTCCGGCGTGCAGAAAGAGCTCAAGGGCACTGAAACCGAGATGGGCAAGCTGCAGAAGCAGGTCGACGCCCTGCAGAAAGAACTGCAGAAAAGCGAATCCGAGTTGCAGCGGCTCGATGCGGAGAAAAAAAAACTCCAGAGCGCGCGCACTGAACAGCAGCGACTGATCGCCATCCAGGCCCGCGCGGCCTACCAGAACGGCCGCCAGGAATACCTCAAACTGCTGCTCAACCAGCAGAATCCCGAGAAATTCGCCCGTACCCTCACCTATTACGATTACCTGAGCCAGGCCCGCCTGGAGCAGCTGAAGAATTTCAACGAAACCCTGCGCCAACTGGCCAATGTCGAAAAAGACATCGGCTTGCAGCAGGCACAATTGCTCGTACAGAAAAGCAGCCTCGACACTCAGCGCGAAGAGCTCGACAAGGTCCGCAAGGAACGCCAGCAAGTCCTCGCCAAACTCAACGACGACGTAAAGGCCCGCGACCAGAAACTCGCCTCTCGCGAGCAGGATCAGGCAGACCTGTCTAAAGTCCTTAAAACCATTGAAGAAACCCTGGCCCGCCAGGCTCGTGAGGCAGAAGAAGCGCGGCAGAAAGCGCTGATCGCCCAGCAGGAAGCGGAAAAAAAGCGTTTACGTGAGGCCGAAGCTGAAAACAGCGACGCCCCACGAAAACCTGCCAGATCAACACCCGGCGCCTTGGTTTCCAGCAGCGGCGAGACCTTCGGCGGCCCTTTTGCCGCAACCCGGGGAAAACTTCCGTGGCCGGTTGATGGTCGACTGTTGGCACGTTTCGGTGAAACCCGTGGCGACGACGCCAGGACCAAGTGGGACGGCGTGATGATCAGCGCCTCCGCCGGCAGTCAGGTGCATGCTGTACACGGCGGCCGTGTGGTATTCGCCGACTGGTTGCGCGGTGCCGGGCTGCTGGTGATCCTCGATCACGGCAACGGTTTTCTGAGTCTTTACGGTCACAACCAGACGCTGCTCAAGTCGGCCGGTGACGTGGTAAAAGCCGGTGAGTCCATCTCCACTGTCGGAAACAGTGGCGGTCAGGACACACCTGCACTGTATTTCGCAATTCGTCAGCAGGGTCACCCGAGTGATCCGGCGCAATGGTGCCGCGCGCAAGGATAGGCGTTGAGTCACCAACATTAGGAGTTCGTTCGACATGCTGCATTTGTCCCGCCTTACCTCGCTGGCCCTGACGATCGCCCTGGTGATCGGCGCGCCTCTGGCGTTCGCCGCACAACCGGCTCCGGCTGTCGCTCCAGCAGGCACTGCTGCAACCTCCAAGGCCCCGTTGCCGCTGGAAGAGTTGCGCACCTTTGCCGAGGTCATGGACCGGATCAAAGCCGCGTATGTCGAGCCAGTGGACGACAAGACCCTGCTGGAAAACGCGATCAAGGGCATGCTCAGCAACCTCGATCCGCACTCCGCTTACCTGGGCCCGGAAGATTTCACCGAGTTGCAGGAAAGCACCAGCGGCGAATTCGGCGGCCTGGGCATCGAAGTCGGTTCCGAAGACGGCTTCATCAAGGTCGTCTCGCCAATCGACGACACCCCGGCATCGAAGGCCGGCATTCAGGCCGGTGACTTCATCGTCAAGATCAACGGCGCACCGACGCGCGGCCAGACCATGACCGAAGCCGTCGACAAGATGCGCGGCAAGATCGGCCAGAAAATCACCCTGACCCTGGTGCGCGACGGCGGTACGCCATTCGACGTGACCCTGGCCCGCGCCGTGATTCAAGTGAAGAGCGTCAAGGCGCAATTGCTCGAATCGGGCTACGGCTATATCCGCATCACCCAGTTCCAGGTCAAAACCGGCGAAGAAGTTTCCAAAGCCCTGGCCAAGCTGCGCAAGGACAACGGCAAGAAGCTCAACGGCGTCATCCTCGACCTGCGCAACAACCCGGGCGGCGTGTTGCAGGCAGCGGTGGAAGTGGTCGATCACTTCATCACCAAAGGCCTGATCGTCTACACCAAGGGCCGGATCGCCAACTCGGAACTGCGCTTCTCCGCCACCGGCAAGGACGAAAGCGAAGCGGTGCCGATGGTCGTGCTGATCAACGGTGGCAGC